>NZ_JBNPJV010000059.1:0-77940 GCF_050312585.1 Pseudomonas sp. R19M | reverse complement strand
ACAGCGTTACACGCTGCTGTCAACACCTCTTTTTCTCCGCTTTCGACCGAGAAGATCGAACCGTTGATAGAGCCAAACAACACCGCCCTATCAACTCCTTCTGGGCTTCGATGAACTGAAGCTATTCGCTGCCTGAATCTTCGTAACCTCTTGTTTACCAAGGAGTTTTCAGTTTCGACTGCGCCGGAAGTGGGGCAAATTATAGACAGATATAATTCGCCGTCAACCACTAATTTCAGCTTTATTCAGCCTTGAGCGTAATACGCGCAAATGCCTTCTTCCCTGCCTGACAGACATGGGTAGCACCGAGCTCGTATATAAAGGTGCGATCAACCACCTCACCATCTATACGCACACCGCCGGAACCCAGCAGATCACGTGCCACCGCCGAGTTCTTCACCAGGCCCGCCTTGTTAAGGACAGCCGCGATCGGCATTGCCTCTGCAGCAGTCAATTCAATCTCAGGCAGATCGTCCGGCAGCTCGCCATCCTTCATACGGTTACCCGCCGCACGGTGAGCACTGGCCGCAGCCTCTTCGCCATGGAAACGCGCAACAATCTCTTCTGCCAACTTGATCTTGACGTCCCGCGGGTTCGCACCCGCCTCTACATCGGCACGCAATGCGTTGATCTCATCCATCGAGCGGAAGCTCAACAACTCGAAGTAACGCCACATCAGCGCATCCGGAATAGACACCAGCTTGCCGTACATCACGCCGGGAACTTCCTGGATACCCACATAGTTACCCAAGGATTTGGACATCTTCTTGACGCCATCCAACCCCTCCAGCAAAGGCATAGTCAGAATGCATTGAGCTTCTTGCCCATACGCACGCTGCAGCTCACGCCCCATCAGCAGGTTGAACTTCTGATCAGTACCGCCCAGCTCGACGTCCGCACGCAACGCCACCGAGTCATACCCCTGGACCAGCGGATACAGGAACTCGTGAATGGCAATCGGCTGATTGGTGGAGTAGCGCTTATCGAAATCATCGCGCTCAAGCATGCGCGCGACAGTGTACTGAGAGGTCAGACGAATAAAGTCCGCCGGCCCCATCTGATCCATCCAGGTGGAGTTGAACGCCACCTCGGTCTTGGCCGGATCGAGAATCTTGAACACCTGCGTCTTATAGGTCTCGGCATTCTCGAGAACCTGCTCACGAGTCAGCGGCGGACGCGTTGCGCTCTTGCCGCTCGGATCACCGATCATCCCGGTGAAATCACCGATCAGAAAAATGACCTGATGCCCCAGCTCCTGGAACTGACGCAACTTGTTAATAAGCACGGTATGCCCCAAGTGCAGATCCGGCGCTGTCGGATCAAAGCCAGCCTTGATACGCAGGGGCTGGCCACGCTTGAGCTTTTCGATCAGCTCGGCCTCGACCAACAATTCTTCCGCACCACGTTTTATCAGCGCTAGCTGCTCTTCAACCGACTTCATAACAGACCCGCAAGGCTCGAATTCAAAAGGGAACCAACCATACAAGATCAGTGACTAATTACAAGTTTTGCCCTACGTACGGACACCACTCAGCAAGCCCAGCGTTCGCGAGCTTGCGCCACAGATGATTTGGTTATATTTTATACAGTTATTTCATCTTCATCATGTCATTCATCTTTTCCATTTCATCTTCAAAGTCAAAATTACTTATGACCACTGAACCGTCTAAAGCGCCGCCGCTTTACCCGAAGACCCACTTGCTCGCCGCAAGTGGCATCGCCGCTCTTCTCAGCCTGGCACTCCTGGTATTCCCTTCCAGTGACGTAGAAGCCAAACGAACATCCCTGAGCCTTGACCTGGAAAGCCCAGTTGAACAACTGACACAAGATCAAGACGCTTCCGACGCCCAACAAGCCACAAATGCACCAGTTGAATCACCCTTCGCACAGATAGAAAACACGCCTGAAGAGACTCAACAGGCCGAACAGGAGCCGCCTGCAGCCGCCCCTGCCAAGAACCCACTGCATCGCGAAGTGATCGTGGCGAAAGGCGACACGCTATCAACCTTGTTCGAGAAGGTCGGCTTGCCCGCCGCCACCGTTAATGAGGTGTTGGCCAGCGATAAACAAGCCAAGCAATTCACCCAGCTCAAGCACGGCCAGAAGCTTGAGTTCGAAATGGCGCCAAACGGCCAACTGAACAACCTGCACAGCAGCACCAGCGACCTGGAAAGCATTGCCCTGACCCGGGGCGCCAAAGGCTTCACCTTCAACCGCATAACCGCCAAGCCCGTCATGCGCTCAGCCTACGTACACGGCGTAATCAATAGTTCCCTGTCTCAATCAGCCGCGCGCGCCGGCTTATCCCACAGCATGACCATGGACATGGCCAAGGTGTTCGGCTACGACATCGACTTCGCCCAGGACATCCGCCAGGGTGACGAATTCGACGTGATCTACGAACAGAAAGTCGCCAACGGTAAAGTCGTCGGCACCGGCAACATTCTTTCCGCACGCTTTACCAACCGCGGCAAGACCTATACCGCCGTTCGCTATACCAACAAACAGGGCAATAGCAGCTACTACACTGCCGACGGCAATAGCATGCGCAAGGCCTTCATTCGTACGCCCGTCGACTTCGCTCGTATTAGCTCGCGTTTCTCCATGGGTCGCAAGCATCCAATTCTGAACAAAATCCGCGCCCACAAAGGCGTCGATTACGCAGCCCCTCGCGGCACGCCTATCAAGGCAGCCGGTGACGGTAAAGTCCTGCTGGCCGGCCGTCGTGGCGGTTACGGCAACACCGTGATCATCCAGCACGGCAACACTTACCGTACCCTGTATGGTCATATGCAAGGTTTCGCCAAGGGCGTATCGACAGGCAGTAACGTGAAGCAGGGCCAGGTGATCGGTTATATCGGTACCACCGGCCTGTCGACTGGACCGCACTTGCACTATGAGTTTCAGGTCAACGGCGTTCACGTAGATCCGCTGGGCCAGAAGCTGCCAATGGCCGACCCTATCGCCAAGGCCGAGCGCGCACGCTTCCTGCAACAGAGCCAGCCGCTGATGGCGCGCATGGATCAGGAACGGTCCACCTTGCTGGCTTCGGCGAAGCGTTAAGGTATGTCGCTCTATATAGGCGTGATGTCCGGGACCAGTCTCGATGGCCTGGATATCGCCCTGATCGAACAAGACCCGACGATCAAATTGATCGCCAACCACTATATTCCCATGCCGGACACGCTGCGCACCGAGCTTCTTGACCTGTGCGCCAGCGGCCCGGACGAGATAGCCCGCTCGGCCATTGCCCAGCAACACTGGGTAACACTGGCCGCTCAGGGCATCCACGCCTTGCTGGACCAGCAAAATCTCAAGCCTCAGGATATCCGTGCGATTGGCAGCCATGGCCAGACCATCCGCCATGAACCTGCACGGGGCTTCACCGTTCAGATCGGCAACCCCGCCCTGCTCACCGAGCTGACCGGTATCACCGTGGTCAGCGACTTTCGCAGCCGTGATGTAGCGGCCGGCGGCCAGGGCGCACCCTTGGTACCCGCCTTTCATGAAGCGTTGTTCGGCGAGCAGACCGGTCAGCGCGCCGTATTGAATGTCGGCGGGTTCAGCAATCTCAGCCTGATTGAAACCGGCAAGCCCGTAGCGGGCTTCGACTGCGGCCCGGGCAACGTATTGCTGGACGCCTGGATTCATCACCAACGCGGCGAGCACTTTGACCGCGACGGCCAATGGGCGGCCAGTGGCAAGGTCGAGCCGCAGTTGCTCAACGCGCTGCTCAGCGACCCCTTTTTCCAGACCAAAGGCCCGAAAAGTACCGGACGCGAAGTGTTCAACCTGAAATGGCTGCAACAACATCTCGGTCAATTGCCTGCGTTCCAGCCTCAGGATGTGCAAGCCACCCTGCTTGAGCTGACCGCCCTGACCGTCGTCGAATCTCTACAAGCGGCACAATCCGGAACGCAGACCCTGCTGATCTGCGGCGGCGGCGCCCATAACGCTACGCTGATGAAGCGATTGGCCGCACTGCTGCCCAACACCCAGGTCGATAGCACCGCTTCTTACGGTGTAAGCCCCGACTGGGTTGAGGCCATGGCCTTCGCTTGGCTGGCCCATTGCTGCCTCGAAGGCATCGCCGCCAACCGCCCGAGTGTCACCGGTGCACGCGGGCTTCGGGTCCTGGGCGCGATCTACCCCGCCTGACGACACTGAGAATCGCAGACAGCAAAACGCCGCTTGGCCAATCAAGGCCAAGCGGCGTTTTTTATGCGCTATCGATCAGATCGAGAACGAAGACCCGCAACCACAGGTAGTCGTGGCATTGGGGTTCTTGATCACAAAACGCGAACCTTCCAGACCTTCCTGATAATCCACCTCGGCACCTGCCAGGTATTGGAAGCTCATCGGGTCAACGACCAGGCTGACGCCCTCGCGCTCGACGATCGTATCGTCGTCGGCCACATCTTCATCGAAGGTAAAACCGTACTGAAACCCTGAACAACCGCCGCCCGTAACGAATACGCGCAGCTTCAAGCGATCATTACCCTCTTCATCGACCAGGCTCTTCACCTTGTGCGCAGCACCGTGGGTGAATTGCAAAGCCGTGGGGGTGAAGGATTCAACGCTCATGCTGATAATCTCCCGGCGTAGCGCCGCCCTATGCGTAATGGACGGCATTATCCGCTTCTCCTAGAAAAGCGGTCAACTATTGTTACGGTATATCAATCTGCTCAAGCGCCATTAAAAACGCAAAAGGCCCGATCAACGGGCCTTTTGCACAGCGACAAAGCCGTCTTAAGGCAGCATGCCTGCGTGAGACAAGCCCAGCTTTTCATCCAGGCCAAACAGGATATTCATGTTCTGCACCGCCTGGCCCGACGCGCCCTTGACCAAGTTGTCGATCACCGACAGCACCACCACCAAGTCGCCATCCTGCGGACGGTGCACGGCAATACGGCATACGTTGGCACCGCGCACGCTGCGGGTTTCCGGGTGGCTGCCGGCCGGCATCACGTCGACGAACGGCTCGTTGGCGTAACGCTTTTCAAACAGCGCCTGCAGATCAACCGAGCGATCGACCACGGTGGCGTAGAGCGTGGAGTGAATACCACGGATCATCGGCGTCAGGTGTGGCACAAAAGTCAGGCCCACATCCTTACCGGCAGCACGGCGCAGCCCTTGGCGGATTTCCGGCAGGTGGCGATGCCCTTTGACTGCGTAGGCTTTCATGCTTTCCGACGTCTCGGAGTACAGCGAACCTACTGCCGCGCCACGACCGGCGCCACTCACGCCCGACTTGCAGTCCGCGATCAAACGCGAAGCATCTGCCAGCCCTGCCTCCAGCAATGGCAGGAAACCCAGCTGGGTCGCAGTCGGATAGCAGCCCGGCACGGCAATCAGGCGCGCTTGTTTGATCTGCTCGCGATTGACTTCCGGCAGGCCATACACCGCCTCCTCCAGCAATTGCGGTGCACCGTGCGGCTGGCCGTACCACTTGGCCCACTCATCGGCATCCTGCAGGCGGAAGTCTGCGGACAGGTCGATCACCTTGGTGCCGGCCGCCAGCAGTTCCCCAGCCAACGCATGGGCCACACCGTGCGGCGTGGCGAAAAACACCACATCACAGGCGCCCAGGGTCTTGATGTCCGGAACACTGAATGCCAGGCCGTCATAGTGGCCTCGCAGGTTCGGGTACATATCGGCCACGGCCAGCCCGGCCTCTGATCGGGAAGTGATGACGACCACCTCTGCCTGCGGATGCTGGGCCAACAGACGCAGCAATTCGACACCGGTGTAACCCGTGCCGCCGACGATACCGACCTTGACCATAAACCTGCCCTCAACGAACCCACTGGAAAGGCGTCGATAATAGGGGCCGTATCGTCCTGCGACAACCGCCAACGTGACGTACGGGCGCGTCAGCCACTACTATCTTGGCTACCGTGAACCTGGGAATAATCAAAAATGCTTTATCTATGGGTCAAAGCCTTTCATATCGTCAGCATCGTCTGCTGGTTTGCCGGGCTGTTCTACCTCCCCCGCCTCTTCGTCTACCACGCTCAAAGTGAGGACACCGTCAGCAAGGAACGCTTCAGCGTGATGGAACGCAAGCTTTACCGCGGCATCATGGGGCCGGCGATGCTCGCCACATTGATATTCGGTATCTGGATGCTTGCGCTTAACCCCGGCATCTTTCAATCGGGTGCCTGGATCCACGCCAAGCTCACGCTCGTCGTACTGTTGATCGGCTACCACCACATGTGCGGCGCACAGGTGAAGCGTTTTGCCCGTGGCGAAAACACCCGCAGCCATGTCTTTTATCGCTGGTTCAATGAAGTGCCGGTTCTGATATTGCTGGCTATCGTAATTTTGGTCGTGGTCAAACCGTTCTAACTTCACATCACACGGGGTACCTCCAATGTCGCTGCCCGCTCTGCTTGAACAACGTCTGCGCTTGCCGGTAGTGGCTGCGCCGATGTTCCTGATTTCCAACCCGCAACTGGTCCTGGCGTGTTGCCGCAACGGGGTGGTCGGGAGCTTCCCGGCGCTCAACCAGCGCGAAAGCAGCGGCTTCAAGGCCTGGCTGGAGGAAATCGAAGCGGGCCTGGCACAGTTGGACAACCCCGCGCCATATGCCGTCAACCTGATCGTGCACAACAGCAACCCACGTCTGCAGGCCGACCTGGCGATCTGTATCGAACACAAGGTCCCCATCGTCATTACCAGCCTCGGCGCGGTGAAGGAACTGGTCGACGCCGTGCACAGCTATGGCGGACTGGTGTTTCACGACGTCACCACGCGGCGCCATGCCGAGAAAGCCGCAGAAGCGGGTGTTGACGGCCTGATCGCCGTGGCGGCCGGCGCCGGAGGCCATGCAGGCACCTGGAGCCCATTCTCGCTGATCGCTGAAATACGCCAGTTCTTCGATAAAACGCTGCTGCTGGCCGGCTGCCTGAATCATGGGCACGAGATCCTCGCCGCCCAGCTGTTGGGAGCCGACCTTGCGTATTTCGGCACGCGCTTTATCGGCACCACCGAAAGTCATGCGCCGGATGCCTATAAAGAGATGCTGCTCACATCGCGGGCCGCCGACATCGTGCACACTCCAGCAGTCTCCGGCGTACCCGCCAGCTTCATGCGCCAGAGCCTGGAAAACGCCGGCTTCGACCTCGCAGCCCTTCAAGGCAAGGCGGAAGTCAATTTCGGCTCCAAGCTCAAGCCGTTGAATGACGAGGCCAAAGCCTGGAAAACCGTATGGTCTGCCGGCCAAGGTGTCGGGGAAATCAATGATTTGCCCACTGTGGACGAACTCGTTGCTCGCCTGGATGCCGAATACCGCAAGGCCCGAGAGCAGGTGACACAGTTACGCTGGCCACGCTGATACAATTGCCGGACCGGCTGGCTGCAGCCGGCCTGCAACCCTCCCACTACAAATGACAAGGATGCCCGCATGAGCGACAACCGTTTCAAGATAGTGTTTGATGGAGCATTGCTCCCGGGTGTCGAAAGCACCACTGCCAAGCTGAACCTCGCCGAGCTGTTCAAGAGTGAAGTCGAGGCCATCGAGAAACTCTTCACCGGCCGCCCCGTTGCGCTGAAACGTGACCTGTCCCGCCCGGACGCAGAAACCTATCTCAACGCACTGAAAAACGCCGGCGTCGACGCACGTATCGAAGCCGAACAGCCGGTAGCCTTCAGCCTGGCAGAAACCCACGAAACATCGTCCCACACCTCAGACTTCTCGCAACCAGCCGCCTCGCCCTATGCCCCACCGCGCGCAGCCGTAGGCGATGAGTTGCCGGAATACGCCCCCCTCAACGTGTTCACCATCCATGGACGTATCGGCCGCCTGCGGTACCTGGCCTGGACACTGGTGTTGACCGTTGCGATGCTCGTCGCCTCCGGCATCATCGCCACTGCCGGCTTTGCCGTGGCAACCGCGTCGCCGACCGCGGGTATCATTCTGGGCTCGCTGCTGGGCTTTGCGTTGTTCGTGGCCATGCTCTGGGTCAGCGTGCAAATCGCCGTGCAGCGGCTGCACGACCTGGGTTGGTCCGGCTGGTTATGGTTCCTCAACCTGGTGCCGCTGGTGAACAGCGTCTTCCCGATCTTGTTGCTGGTATTGCCGGGGAACGCTGGCGCCAACCAATACGGTGCGCCACCACCGCGCAACTCCACTGCGGTAAAAGTCCTGGCCACCCTGTGGCTGGCGTTTATTCCAGTGATGCTGGCTATCGTGGTTACGCTGGGTATGAACGGTTACCTGAATCAACTCGAAGCCAACATGGACAGCGGCTACGAAAACAGCTCGATCACCTCCGATGATGCTGCCGATCAAAGCGTTATCGTTGATGAAGAAGACGCGCAAAGTGCTGATGAAGCAGCCGAACCTGTAGACTCTCCAGAACAGTGAAGAAACGCCCGCCCGCCTGTGATGCCCCTGTCACAGGCTCGGCGGCGTTGCGATGGAGAAAGGCATGACCCGTTACGCTCTGATCACCGGCGCCTCCAGCGGCATCGGCCTGGCTTTGGCCGAAGCCCTGGCCCGGCGCGGCCGCAGCCTGATTCTGGTGGCCCGTCAGCGTGATCAGTTGGAAAGCATTGCAATTGAATTGACTCAACGCTTTGGCGTCGAGGTGCTGTTTCGTGCCTGCGACCTGGGCGAGCCCCTGCGTTTGTCCGGGTTCCTGCTGGAACTGGAAGAAGGCGAACGTCAGATCGACTTGCTGGTGAACTGCGCCGGCATCGGCACCAGCGGGCCATTTCTGGCCCAGGACTGGATGACCGAACAAGACCTGATCGAAGTCAACATCCTGGCCCTGACCCGCATGTGCCATGCCCTTGGCAACGCGATGGCCCTGCACGGGGGCGGGCAGATTCTCAACGTCGCCTCAGTCGCCGCCTTCCAGCCCGGCCCGTGGATGAGCAGCTACTACGCCAGCAAGGCTTATGTACTGCACTTTTCCGAAGGGTTGCGCGAAGAGTTGAAAACCTGCGGCATCAAAGTTTCAGTCTTGTGCCCCGGACCTACACGCACGGCGTTCTTCGGCACCGCGCAAATGGACGCCGCAAAGCTCGACCGCAGCGGACAATTGATGAGCCCTGAGGAAGTGGCGCTCTATACCGTGCGAGCACTGGAAAAGAACAAAGCCATCATCATTCCCGGGCGACGCAACCGCTGGCTGGCCTTCAGCCCGCGTTTCAGCCCACGCTGGCTGACCCGCAAGATCGCCGGCGCGATCAACAAGGCCTATTGCCCGCGCTGACCGCCTGGGTACACTCACCTCGCACTTTCATAATGGAGAAACAGCTGTGGATACTCTGTTCACCAAGATCATCAACAGAGAAATACCCGCGAAGATCATCTACGAGGATGACCAGGTCCTCGCCTTCCACGATATCGCGCCTCAGGCACCGGTGCATTTCCTGGTAATCCCGAAGAAGCCGATCCGTACGCTCAATGACCTGACGGAAGAAGACAAGAGCCTGGCCGGCCATATCCTGTTCACTGCCCAGCGCCTGGCGGTAGAGCAAGGCTGCGAAAAAGGCTTTCGCGTGGTGATGAACTGCAATGAAGATGGCGGGCAGACCGTCTATCACATCCATATGCATGTACTCGGCCAGCGCCAGATGAACTGGCCACCGGGCTGATCAGCCCCGCGGTACAGGTCGCGGCCCAAGGCTGCGACCCCATGCCCCTGACTCAGCACAAACGCTTTGTCCTCTCTTGCGGTAAACTGGCCGCCGAGATTCCTCCCGGAGGTCAGCATGACTACCCAACGTCACTACTCGCCGATTGACCGTCTGTTGCTGCAAGCCGACATGGCCATGCGCACGCTGCTGCCATTCAGCGGCCAACCTTACCGTCCATCGCCCGCCATCGTGCAACCTGAAGCACAGATGAGCGAGACCGACACCCGCCACGTTGCCGGCCTGATGCGTATCAACCATACCGGTGAAGTGTGTGCCCAGGCGCTGTACCAGGGCCAGGCGCTGACCGCCAAGCTGCCGCAAGTACGCGCGGCGATGGAACATGCGGCCGAAGAAGAAATCGACCACCTGGCCTGGTGCGAACAGCGCATTCGCCAACTGGGCAGCCACCCCAGCGTGCTCAACCCATTGTTCTACGGTTTGTCGTTCGGCATCGGCGCCGCTGCCGGCTTGATCAGCGACAAGGTCAGCCTGGGGTTTGTCGCGGCAACAGAACATCAGGTATGCAAACACCTGGATGAACACCTGGAGCAATTGCCGGCGGAGGACGAAAAGTCCCGGGCCATTCTTGAGCAAATGCGCATCGATGAAGAACACCACGCAGAAAGCGCACTGGATGCCGGCGGTTTCCGCTTCCCGGCGCCGGTAAGGTTCGGCATGAGCCTTTTGGCCAAGGTCATGACCAAGAGCACCTATCGCCTATAAGTACCTAGAGCCTGACCCGCAAAAAAAGGGCGCTATCGAGCGCCCTTTTTCTTTTGCGTGTCCCGTCAGCCCAGCTCGATGATTTCGTAGTCGTGGGTGATCGCCACACCGGCCGCGCCGAGCATGATCGACGCCGAGCAATACTTCTCGGCCGACAACTCGATGGCACGTTTGACCTGAGCCTCTTTCAGCGCTCGCCCCTTCACCACGAAATGCATATGGATCTTGGTAAACACCTTGGGATCTTCAGTGGCACGCTCGGCCTCCAGGAATGCTTCGCAGCTCTCCACGGCCTGGCGGGATTTCTTCAGGATGCTGACCACGTCGAAATTGCTGCAACCGCCTACGCCGAGCAGGAGCATTTCCATCGGGCGTACACCCAGGTTACGGCCACCGGCCTCCGGCGGGCCGTCCATGACCACGACATGGCCACTGCCCGACTCACCGAGGAACATGGCTTCGCCCGCCCATTGGATGCGTGCCTTCATCATCCAGACTCCACTGCTAAAAAAGGGTCATCAGCTTAGCACAGGGCCTCGAAACAGCAGCGCCCCGCATGAAAGCGATCAATGACAGCATTTGCCAGGCAAAATCATCAATCGAATCAGAATGCGTCTGGTAAGCTGGCGCCAATTCAATGGCGCATTGCCATCTTTTGTGCAGCGTGTATCAATGCCGACACCGCTGGATAAAAACAAATCCAATCACACCCTGCAGTTCTTTCGGGATACAACCATGGTTGCTCTTACTCCCACACCCAAGATCAAGAATCTCGACAAGTTGTTGATGCATTGCCAGCGCCGTCGCTATCCGGCCAAACACAACATCATCTGCGCAGGCGAACGCTCGGAAACGTTGTTCTTCATTGTGAAGGGCTCAGTCACCATCTTGATCGAGGATGACGACGGTCGCGAAATGATCATCGCGTACCTCAATACCGGGGATTTCTTTGGGGAACTCGGGCTGTTCGAACAGGCGGGTAAAGAGCAGAAACGCAGCGCGTGGGTGCGGACCAAGGTCGAATGTGAAGTGGCCGAGATCAGCTATACAAAATTCCGCGAACTGGCCCAGCATGACCCCGACATTCTGTACGCGCTGAGTGGTCAGATCGCCCAGCGCCTGCGTGACACCACGCGTAAAGTGGGCGACCTGGCATTCTTTGATGTCACCGGCCGCGTGGCTCGCTGCCTGCTTGAGCTGTGCAAACAGCCTGACGCGATGACCCACCCCGACGGCATGCAGATCAAGGTCACACGCCAGGAAATCGGGCGCATTGTCGGGTGTTCACGGGAAATGGTCGGCCGCGTGCTCAAGGACCTGGAAGAGCGCAACCTGGTGCACGTCAAAGGCAAAACAATGGTGGTGTTCGGTACCCGTTAACCCGGCAGGAAACTGGCCAACATTTGACGGTACAGGGCGTCCAGCCGAGCGATCGCATCCGGCGCGGGAAAAGCTTCGTGCAGGGCAATATGGCTGTCGGCACGCACCCGCTGGTCGAGACCGCAGGCTTGATTGAAGCGATTGACCGCCGCGATCAGTTCCTCACGGTCGTTATCCAGCAGCAATGCACCATGCACCAACCCCACCGGGCGGCCAGCACTTTGTCGCCAGCGCTGGGCGGTGCCGACCATTTTGCGGCCGTTCAGATTGACGTTGTAGCGACCGTCACAAAACGCGCCGTCGATTTCACCGACAGAAGCATCGCCCCCCAACTCGCTGAGTAAATCGCAGATCGGCTGGCACAAACGCAAGTAACCGGTTTCGATACGATTCTGGTCACCTTCGCTGCGCGGCGGTGCATAGACCAGGGCGATATTGACCGTCGCACTCGACTGCGGCACCGGTTCTCCGCCGGTTTCACGCAGCAGTACCGGCCAACCGGCATCCGCTGAAACCTGGCTGGCGGTTGCGAAAGCCGGCAGCCGGCTCAAACGGCGCGGCATGACCAAGGCTTGATCGCTGGGCTGCCAAAACAACAGCCCGAACGCCTGCTCACCCGCACACACGGCCGCCAACAACGCCTGCTCGGCGGCAAGCCCTGCCTCAACGGTCATCCTTGCGGGCAGGGTCATCATCAGTCCAGGGTCGAACCGCTGATCGTCACGCCACGCTCCGGGAAGAACAGGCGTTGCAGCTCCGCCCCCGGGTTCTCGGCGCGCATGAATGTCTCGCCGACCAGGAACGAATACACGCCGCTGATTTCCATCAGTTCAACGTCAGCTCGGTTGACGATGCCGCTCTCGGTAACCACCAGGCGGTCCCGTGGAATGCGCGGCAACAGGTCGAGGGTGTTTTCCAGGCTGACTTCGAAGGTGTGCAGGTTACGGTTGTTGACTCCCACCAGGGGTGTGTCGAGGGTTTTCAGAGCGCGTTCCAGCTCGTCGCCATCGTGGACTTCGACCAACACATCCAGCCCGACGCTTTTGGCCACGGCGGCCAGCTCAGCCATCTTCACGTCATCCAGCGCGGAAACGATCAACAGCACACAGTCGGCGCCGAGGGCACGGGCTTCGACGATCTGGTAAGGGTCAACCATGAAATCCTTGCGGATCACCGGCAGCTTGCACGCGGCGCGAGCCTGCTGCAGATACAAGTCGGAACCTTGGAAGTAGTCGATATCGGTCAGCACGGACAGGCAAGTCGCCCCGCCCTTCTCATAGCTGCCGGCGATTTCCGCCGGCACGAAATGTTCGCGGATCACGCCTTTGCTTGGAGAAGCCTTCTTGATTTCGGCAATCACCGCCGGTTGCTTGAGCTTGGCCTGGGTGATCAAGGCATTGGCAAAACCACGCGGGGCATCGGCGACTTTCGCCTGAGTCTCAAGCTCCGCCAGGCTCACGCGCGCGCGGCGCTCGGCGACTTCTTCGGCTTTGCGCGCGAGGATTTTTTCCAGCACGGTCGGGACACTCATCCTTCATTCTCCATCTTGAACACTGCGGTGAATGCTCCCAGCTCTTCGAGCTTCTCGCGAGCCAGACCGGTGTGCAACGCATCGTGGGCCAAAGCAACACCCTCTTTAAGACTATAGGCATGGTCCGCTGCGTAAAGTGCCGCGCCAGCATTCAGGACAATCATTTCCGCGGCTTTTTGGCCATTTTCAGTCTTGCGACGCCCCAAGGCATCACGAATCAGCTCCAGCGATGCCGCCGGGCTCTCAACCGAAAGGCCGTGCAAACTCTGGCTCTTCATGCCGAGATCTTCGGGCTCGACCCAATATTCGCTGACCTGGTCATTCTTCAGCTCCGCGACAAAGGTCGGTGCCGCCAGGCTGAACTCATCCAGGCCATCCTTGGAATGCACCACCAGCACGTGCTTGCTGCCCAGACGCTGCAGCACTTCGGCCAACGGCCGGCACAGCGCCTGGCTGAATACGCCCACCACCTGATGTTTCACACCGGCCGGATTCGTAAGCGGGCCGAGCATGTTGAACAGGGTACGCAGGCCAAGATCCTTGCGCGGGCCTGCTGCGTGTTTCATCGCACCGTGATGGGACTGAGCGAACATGAAGCCAATGCCCACGCTGTCGATACAGCGCGCCACTTGCACCGGTGTCAGGTTCAGGTAGATCCCGGCCGCTTCCAGCAAATCGGCACTGCCGCTCTTGCCGGAAACCGCACGGTTGCCGTGCTTGGCCACGGTGCAGCCGGCGGCAGCGACGACAAAGGATGAAGCCGTCGACACGTTGAAGATATTGGCGCCGTCACCGCCGGTGCCAACCACGTCGACTACACCGTCGAGGGTATTGAGTTCGACCTTGTCCGCCAGCTCGCGCATGACCGACACGGCGCCCACGATTTCGTCGATGCTCTCGCTCTTCATGCGCATCGCCATCATGAAAGCGCCAATCTGCGCATCGGTGCATTGACCGGTCATGATTTCGCGCATCACATCGCTCATTTCAGCGGTGCTCAGGTCCAGATGGCCGACGATACGGCTCAGGGCAGTCTTGATATCCATGGAAAGTCCTTAGCGCGTGCCGCCGCTCTGCTTGAGAAAGTTGGCGAACAGCTCGTAGCCCTGCTCGGTCAGGATTGATTCGGGGTGAAACTGCACCCCTTCGATATTCAGCGTCTTGTGGCGCAGGCCCATGATCTCGTCGACCGAGCCGTCTTCCAACTGGGTCCAGGCGGTCAACTCCAGGCATTCGGGCAGCGTCTCGCGCTTGACCACCAGCGAGTGGTAACGGGTTACGGTCACCGGCAAGTTAAGGCCGTGAAACACCCCCAGGTTCTTATGGAACACCGGGCTGGTCTTGCCGTGCATCACTTGGCGCGCACGCACTACGTCACCGCCAAACGCCTGGCCGATGGACTGATGGCCCAGGCATACGCCCAAAATCGGCAATTTGCCGGCGAAGTACTTGATCGCTTCCAGGGAGACGCCGGCTTCGGTCGGCGTGCAGGGCCCCGGCGAAACCACAATGCGTTCCGGATTCAAGGCGGCGATTTCGGCCACGGTCAGTTCATCGTTGCGCACCACTTTGACCTCGGCGCCGAGTTCACCCAGGTACTGCACAACGTTGTAGGTAAAGGAGTCGTAGTTATCAATCATCAGCAACATGTGGGTTCAAACCTCTTGAATTCACTGATTTCGAATGACCGCCTTCCAAAAGAGTGTCCCGCTGCCAGACGCACGTTCCGGTTGCCGGGGTGAGCCGGCAAGGGCGTCAAACAGAGGGTGCAGAAGGCAAATCGGTACAGGTCCGGCCAGGCCGGCAGAGAAAAATGTCAGGCGCGCCAACGCCAACGGGCGTGTGCCTTGACTACTCGCATCAAGAGTTTGCTGATGATCAACACGGGGAGGGTCTCATTCATACGTTCAGGCACAGTAACGTAGCCTCGCCAGCGGTGCAATATGGAGCAACGAATACGGGGGCATCACCACCGCCTCCTTATAGGAAAAAACCGTAATCGTCGAAGAAAAGCCGGAAAACATTGCTAGTGTTTCACCTGCGATACAAAAACAACTAAATGGAATTTTGCATGTTCAGACCGACTTTCTTCGCTCCATTGGCCGGCTGCCTCCTGTCACTGGCCTGCACGCAGGCATTTGCAGCCTCCTCTCCCTACTCAACCATGGTGGTTTTTGGCGACAGCCTCGCCGACGCCGGCCAGTTCCCCGACGGCAACGCCGGCGCCACCTTGCGCTTTACCAACCGCACCGGGCCGACGTTCCAGGGCGGCTACGGCCTGGTTTCATCGACCTTATTGGGTACCAGGCTGGGTGTCGCGCCTAACGACCTGAATGCCTCCACCTCACCGGTTCGTGCAGCACAAGGTCTGCCTGACGGGAACAACTGGGCGGTCGGCGGCTACCGTACCGACAATATTCTGGATTCCATCACCTCCGTCTCCAACGCGGCGATTCCACCCGGCAACGCCGGTGGCGGTACCGTACTGCGCAG
The DNA here is from genome assembly GCF_050312585.1 of Pseudomonas sp. R19M. Classification (NCBI taxonomy): domain Bacteria; kingdom Pseudomonadati; phylum Pseudomonadota; class Gammaproteobacteria; order Pseudomonadales; family Pseudomonadaceae; genus Pseudomonas; species Pseudomonas sp. R19M. The sequence goes on along the minus strand of NZ_JBNPJV010000059.1, from coordinate 62,165 downwards.
CCGCCAGGGTTATCTACCGGCCAACGGCGGGCGAGCCGACCCCAATGCGCTGTACTTCCTCTCGGGGGGCGGCAATGACTTTTTGCAAGGCCGTGTACTCAGCCCCGGCCAAGCCGTTGCCGCAGGCGGGCGTCTGGCCGACAGCGCACAAGCTCTGCAACAAGCGGGGGCGCGCTACATCATGGTGTGGATGTTGCCCGACCTGGGGCTGACACCGGCGATTAACGGTACGCCGGCACAAGGGGCGAGTACTGCCCTGAGTAACCTTTTCAACCAGGCGCTGGTCCAGCGCCTGTCGCAGATCGACGCCCAGATCATCCCGCTGAACATCCCGTTGCTGTTGAAGGAAACCTTCGCCGACCCTGCCCGCTTCGGCCTGGCCACCGGACAAAACCTCACGGGCACCTGCTTCACCGACCCCAGCTGCGCCAACCCGACCTATGGGCTTGGCGGCACCAACCCCGATCCGACCAAGCTGATCTACAACGATTCGGTACACCCCACCATCACGGGGCAACAGCTGATCGCCGACTACGCCTATTCGCTGCTCGCGGCGCCATGGGAATTGAGCCTGCTGCCGGAGATGGCCCAAGGCACCCTGCGTGCGCACCAGGATGAACTGCGCAATCAGTGGCAGGCCGACAACGGCCACTGGCAGGCGGTGGGCCAATGGCGAGCGATTGTGGCGGGGGGAGGCCAGCACTTGGACTTCGATCGTCAAGGCAGCTCGGCCAGCGGTGACGGCAATGGCTACAACGTCAATGTCGGCGGCAGCTACCGGCTCAACGGGAGCTGGCGTGTAGGCGTTGCAGCCGGGCTGTATCGACAGACTCTCGAAGCCGGCGCCCACGATTCGGACTACAAACTCAACAGCTACATGGGCAGTGCTTTCGCGCAATACCAGCAAAACCACTGGTGGGCCGATGCCGCACTGACCGGCGGCAAGCTGGACTTCGACAGTCTCAAGCGCAAGTTCGCCCTGGGCGTCAGCGAAGGCTCGGAGAAAGGTGACACCGACGGCTGGCTATGGGCCTTGAGCGGCCGCGCAGGCTATGACATTGCCGCTCCAGGCAGCGACTGGCACCTGTCGCCCTTTGTCAGCGCCGATTACTCGCGGGTCGAAGTAGAGGGTTACTCGGAAAAAGACAGCCGCTCCACCGCACTGACCTTCGCCGATCAACAACGCGACTCCAAGCGCCTCGGCGTCGGCCTGCAGGGCAGCTACCGCGTGACGCCGCAAACCCAGGTATTTGGCGAGGTCGCCCACGAGCACGAGTTCGAAAACGACACCCAGAAGGTGAAGATTTCACTCAACAGCGTGCCGGGCATCGACTTCAAACTGGATGGCTACACGCCCCGCAGCAACTCGGACCGTTTGAGCCTGGGAGTCAGCCACAAGCTGACACAAGAGCTGGCGCTGAGAGCTTCGTATAACGTAAGAAAGGATGACAACCTGACCCAGCAAGGGGTGAGTGTGGGTGTGAGCCTGGACTTCTGATCAAGTCTTGAAATGGCGCAAAACCAAAGTGGAAGGGGGCTTGCTCCCGATTGCGGTGGATCAGCCAGCTCATTGGTAACTGGCACTCTGCAATCGGGAGCAAGCCCCCTCCCACACTTTGATCTACAGCTGGCTTCAACCCTGCGGGGTTTGCTCAGCCAACGCCACCGCGCGGAACATGGCGCGGCGCTTGTTCAGGGTTTCTTCCCATTCAAGGGCCGGCACCGAGTCCGCCACAATGCCGCCACCGGCCTGCACATGCAGCTCGCCGTCCTTGATCACCGCGGTGCGGATCGCGATGGCGGTGTCCATGTTCCCGTTCCAGGCGAAATAGCCCACCGCGCCGCCGTAGACGCCCCGCTTGACGGGCTCCAGCTCATCGATGATTTCCATCGCACGAATCTTCGGCGCACCCGACAAAGTGCCCGCCGGCAAAATCGCCCGTAGCGCGTCCATCGCGGTCAAGCCGGCCTTCAGCTCGCCGGTCACGTTGGAGACGATGTGCATGACGTTGGAATAACGCTCGATGACCATCTTCTCAGTGAGTTTCACCGAGCCGATTTCCGAGACACGCCCGGTATCGTTGCGGCCCAGATCGATCAGCATCAAGTGCTCGGCGATTTCCTTGTCGTCGCTCAGCAGGTCTTCTTCCAGCGCCAGATCCGCCTCTTCGGTCGCGCCACGCGGGCGAGTACCGGCGATCGGGCGCACGGTGATCAGGTTGTCCTCGACACGCACCAGCACTTCCGGCGAGCTGCCCACCACGTGGAAGTCGCCAAAGTTGAAGAAGTACATGTAGGGCGTCGGGTTGAAACAACGCAGCGCACGGTACAGATCGATCGGCGCCGCCTTGAAGTCGATGGACATACGTTGCGACGGCACGACTTGCATGCAATCACCGGCGAGGATGTATTCCTTGATGGTGTCGACTGCGCGCTCGTAGTCATCCTGGGTAAAACTGGAGCGGAATACCGGGTCAGCGGCAGGCGGACGGCTGAGGTCCAGCCCGCGCCGCGGAGTGATCGGCTGGCGCAGTTTATCCAGCAGGGCTTCGAGACTGGCCTGGCCTTGTTCGAACGCGTCCGCCTGGGACGGGTCGGCCAACACGATCGCATGCATCTTGCCGGCGAGGTTGTCGAACACCACCACGGCATCGGAGACCATCAGCAGAATGTCCGGCACGCCCAATGGGTCGGGGTTCGGGCATTTGCCCAGGCGTTTTTCCACGTAGCGCACGCAGTCGTAGCCGAAGTAACCCACCAGGCCGCCGTTGAAACGCGGCAGGCCGGGAATGGTCGGTACGTTATAGCGCGCCTTGAAGGTCTCGACGAAGGCCAGCGGGTCTTCCACATCATGGCTTTCGATCTCGACGCCATCATGCGTGATACTCACCCGATGGTCGTGTACCCGCAGCACGGTGCGGCACGGCAGGCCGATGATCGAGTAACGGCCCCATTTCTCGCCGCCCTGTACCGATTCCAGCAGATAGGAATTGGGTTGGTCGGCCAGCTTCAGGTAGATCGACAGCGGCGTATCGAAGTCGGCCAGGGTTTCGCAGGCCATGGGAATACGGTTATAGCCGGCAGCGGCCAAACGCAGGAATTCTTCGCGGATCATGAGGTGCCTCGTGGCTTGAGGGTCAAACGGTCAGATAGGCAAACGTGCCGCAGCGCGGCCAGGATCAGTCAGGCGCGCCAACGCCAGCGGGCCAGGGCCTTGATGACTTTCATCCAGAGTTTGCGAGTGACCACCACGATGGGATTTCCAGAAGGGTTTGAATCAACGTCGGGCAACGTTATCTCAGCGCCCGCTCCCAAGCAACCGGGGATTAACTGGCGCAGGTCATCAATCACCAGCGCCGGCGACTCTTCGGCAATCGGCCGGCCATGGTTATAGCCGTAGCTCAGGGCCACGCACTGCACCCCCGCCGCTTTCGCCGCCAGCACATCACTGCGCGAATCGCCGACAAACAACGACTGGGACGCGGGGATGTTGGCCATTTTCATCACGAAGAACAGCGCCGCCGGGTCAGGTTTCTTCTGCGGCAGGGTATCGCCGCCGATGATCCAGCGGAAATAGCGGCCGATCTTCATCTCGTCCAGCAACGGCGCGACGAAACGCTCCGGCTTGTTGGTGATCAGCGCCATTTCCACACCCTGCTTGCTCAGCCACTTGAGGGTGTCGCGCACGCCTGGGTAAACCACGGTCAGTTCGTGGCTGCTCTCATAGGCGGCGTTAAACAGCTCCAAGGCGTGTTCGGCCTCGACATCGTCCACACCGTCGGCGTCGAGATGATTGGCCAGTGCCCGGCGCACCAGCATCTGTGCGCCGTTACCCACCCATTCGCGCACCGAATCGATGCCCGCCGGCTTGCGCCCCAACTTGAGCAGCATCTCGTCCACCGCCGCCGCCAGGTCAGGCACCGAGTCGATCAAGGTACCGTCCAGATCGAACATCACCAGCCGTGGCAGTTTGCCGGGGAACAGCCGCTCAAAGCCGCTCATGGACGCGCCAGCGCCAGTTCGGCACGCATCTTGTCGATGACTTCCTGGTAGTCCGGAGCGTTGAAGATCGCCGAGCCGGCCACAAAGGTATCGGCACCTGCAGCAGCGATTTCGCGGATATTGTTGACGTTGACCCCGCCGTCGATTTCCAGACGGATATCACGGCCGGACGCATCGATCAGCGCACGGGCTTCGCGCAGCTTGTTCAGCGTGCCGGGGATGAACTTCTGCCCGCCAAAGCCAGGGTTGACGCTCATCAGCAAGATCATGTCGACCTTGTCCATCACATACTCGAGCACGCTCAGCGGGGTGGCCGGGTTGAACACCAGGCCGGCCTTGCAGCCGCCTTCGCGGATCAGTTGCAGGGTACGGTCGACGTGCAGCGAGGCTTCCGGATGGAAGGTAATGTAGGTCGCGCCAGCCTCGACGAAGTCGCCGATGATGCGATCCACCGGGCTGACCATCAGGTGCGCATCGATCGGCGCGGTGATGCCGTACTTGCGCAACGCCGCGCAGACCATCGGCCCGATAGTCAGGTTGGGTACGTAGTGGTTATCCATGACATCGAAGTGCACGAAGTCCGCACCGGCGGCCAATACCTTGTCCACTTCCTCACCCAGGCGGGCAAAGTCGGCGGAGAGAATCGATGGAGCAATGACGAAGGGCTGCATGACGCACCTTTTTGAGCTAAATCACGATGGCGCGCATTGTATACCTCATGCTTTGTCGCGCGCACCGTGACCTGGCTCAATGGCTAGTACGCTGCGCGGTAGATTTTCTCGATATCCGCTGTGCTGAGCTGGCGCGGGTTGTTGCGCATCAGGCGTTCAATGCCTGCAGCTTCGGCAGCCATGGCCGGAATCGCGTCTTCGGGAATCCCGAAGCTGCGCAGGCCCGTGGGGATTTCCACGGCCGCGCACAGTCGTGTCATCGCCGCGACGGCCTGGTCGGCCGCGTCAACCAGACTCAAGCCGGTGACATTCACACCCATGGCCTCGGCAATGTCGCGCATGCGTTCGACACACGCCAGCTTGTTCCACTGCATCACATAGGGCAGCAACAGAGAGTTGCTCACGCCATGCCCGATATGAAAACGACCGCCCAACGGATACGCCAACGCATGCACGGCGCCCACCCCGGCGTTACCGAACGCCATGCCCGCCATCAGGCTGGCGGTGGCCATGTCGTCACGGGCCTGCAGATGCCCCGGGTTGGCGTACGCCTTGGGCAGTGCGTTGGCTATCAACTTGACCGCGCCTATGGCCAGGGCATCGGTAATCGGCGACGCGTTCAGCGACAGGTAGGCTTCAATGGCATGCACCAACGCATCCACACCGCTGGCGGCTGTCACGCTGCGCGGGCACGTGAGGGTCATTTGCGGGCTCATCAGTGCAACATCCGGCAGCAAGTAATCGCTGACGATGCCTTTTTTCAATTGCGCGACCTTGTCGGAAAGGATCGCCACATTGGTCACCTCCGAGCCGGTACCGGCCGTGGTCGGGATCGCGATCAACGGCGGCCCCTTGCGTGGCACCTGGTCGATGCCGAACAGATCGGCCAGCGCACCGTGGTAGCCGGCATACGCGCCGACGCATTTCGCGATATCGATGGAACTGCCCCCGCCGACACCAATCAAGCCATCATGCCCGCCGTCGCGGTAGGCCTGCATGCAGTCTTCGACGATGGCAATTTCCGGGTCGGGCTGCACTCGGTCGAAGATTTCATAGTCGCGCTCGCCCAAATGCTCGAGCGCCAGCGCCACGGTGCCGGACTTGACCAACGCCGCATCGGTGACGATCAGCGGGTTATCCACATCGAGGCGTGTGAGTTCGGCGGCCAGTTGCTCGATGGCACCTGCGCCGGTGAGCAACTTGTGGGCGATCTTGAATGAGGAAGTACTCATGTGCGCGGCCTCTTATTGAAGGATGGGCTGGCACAAGAGTAGCTCTCTATACGGGGTTGTCAGCCATTCAGCAGCTGAATGGTCATCATACCTGCGCAGTGCGCAGCTTCTCGCTACGCCCGCGCAACCATTCCAGAGTGAGCAACAGCAGCACCGAGAAGGCAATCAGCAAGGTGGCGGCAGCGGCAATGGTCGGGCTGAGGTTCTCGCGGATGCCGCTGAACATCTGGCGCGGCAGGGTCGCTTGCTCGGGGCCGGCGAGGAACAGCGTCACCACCACTTCATCGAACGAGGTGGCAAAGGCAAACAGCGCCCCGGAAATCACCCCCGGCGCGATCAACGGCAAGGTCACCCGGCGAAACGCGATCAATGGCGAAGCGCCCAGGCTCGCCGCCGCCCGCACCAGGTTATGGTTGAAACCCTGCAAGGTCGCCGACACGGTAATGATCACAAACGGCACACCCAGCACCGCATGCACAACGATCAGCGAGAAGAAGCTGTTGCCCAGGCCCAGTGGCGCAAAAAACAGGTAACTCGCCACGCCGATAATCACCACCGGCACCACCATCGGCGAAATCACCAGGGCCATCACCAGCGCCTTGCCGGGGAAATTGCCGCGCGTGAGGCCTATCGCGGCCAAGGTGCCGAATACCATGGCCAGCACCGTGGCGGCCGGCGCGACGATAATGCTGTTCTTCAACGCACGCATCCATTCGGCCGAGGCGAAGAAATCCTGGTACCAATGCAGCGAAAAACCTTGCAGCGGGTACACCAGGAAACTGCCGCTGTTGAACGACAGCGGGATGATCACTAGCACAGGCAATATCAGGAACAACAGGATCAAGCCGCACAGGATCCGCAGGCTGTAGAACCACAGGCGTTCGACGGGCGACATATAAGGGCTCAGCATCGCAAGGTCTCCTCAGCTCAGGCGCAGGCGGCTGGCGCCTACCAGCCGGTTGTAGATCAGGTACAGCAACACCGTCGCCAGCAGCAGCAAGCCGCCCAGCGCCGTGGCCATGCCCCAGTTGATGCTGGTGTTGGTGTAGAACGCCACGAAGTAGCTGACCATCTGGTCGTTCGGGCTGCCGAGCAGCGCCGGGGTGATGTAGTAACCAATCGCCAGGATGAACACCAACAGGCAGCCGGCGCCGACGCCGGCGTAGGTCTGCGGGAAATACACGCGCCAGAAGCTGGCGAACGGGTGGCAGCCCAGGGAAATCGCTGCACGCATATAGGTGGGTGAGATGCCTTTCATCACGCTGTAGATCGGCAGAATCATGAACGGCAACAGGATGTGCACCATGGAGATGTAGACCCCGGTACGGTTGAACACCAGCTCCAGGGGTTTGTCGATCAAGCCCATGCTCATCAAGGCGCTGTTGATCAGGCCACCGGATTGCAGCAGCACGATCCACGCGGCGACCCGCACCAGGATCGAGGTCCAGAACGGCAGCAGCACCAGAATCATCAGCAGGTTGCTTTTGCGCGCCGGCAGGTTGGCCAGCAGGTACGCCAAGGGATACGCCAGCAGCAGGCAGATGAAGGTAATCACCAGGCCCATCCAGAAGGTACGCGCGAAAATGTCCAGGTAAATGGCCTGGTCCGGCGTAGCCGGGGCCAGTTCGCCCAGGTCATTGATACGGTGGTCGACAGCCGCCAGCAGGTAGAACGGTGTGAGGCTGCTGGTATTGCGCCGGATCGCCTGCCAGTACGCCGGGTCGCCCCAACGTTCATCAAGGCTTTCCAACGCTTCTTTGTAAGAGCCGGGCGCCTCGGTAAAGGGCAGCGCCCGCGCGGTTTTGGTCAGCAGGCTGCGATAGCCGGCCAACTCCATATTCAAGCGCTTGGACAAGTCGCCCAGCGTCTGGTTTTTGCGCGCTTCGCCCAAGTCTTCGCTCAGCGCCTGATACACCGGTTCGCCGGGCAGGCCACGGCCATCCCAGGCCTTGACCGCCACCACGGTACGCGGCAAACCGCCCACCACTTCCTCGTTGCCGACGCTTTTGTAGAGCAGCGCAATGATTGGCACCAGGAACACCAGCAGCAAAAACAGCACCAGCGGTGCAATCAATGCCTGGGCCTTCCAGCGGTTGAGCCGTTCGGCACGCGCCAGGCGCTGCTTGAGGGTGGGGCTGGGAATGGCGATAGCCATGGCTGACTCCGGATCTTGAAAGGAAATGCAGAACCCTGGTGGGAGAGAGCAACGCCTCTCCCACTAGGGTAAGCGGTGTTATTTGGCAGCCCAGGAATTGAAGCGCTGCTCCAACTGCTCGCCGTTATCCGCCCAGAAGCTCACATCGATCTGCACCTGGTTGGCGATGTTTTCCGGGGTGGTCGGCATATCCTTGAGGATGTCCTTGGCCAGCAACGGAACCGCTTGGGTGTTGGCCGGGCCGTAGGCGATGTTTTCCGAGTAGGTCTTCTGCTGCTGCGGCTGTACCGAGAAGGCGATGAATTTCTTCGCGGCTTCGGCACGGTCTTTCGACAGGCCTTTAGGAATGGCCCATGCGTCAAAGTCGTAGATGCCGCCGTTCCACACCACCTTGAGGTTGCTTTCTTTCTGCACGGCGGCGATACGGCCGTTGTAGGCCGAACTCATCACGACATCACCCGAGGCCAGGTACTGTGGCGGTTGGGCGCCCGCTTCCCACCACTGGATCGACGGCTTGAGTTCGTCGAGCTTCTTGAATGCACGGTCCTGGCCATCTTTGCCGGCCAACACTTTGTAAACGTCCTTGGGCGCTACGCCGTCGGCCATCAGGGCGAATTCCAGGGTGTACTTGGCACCTTTACGCAGGCCGCGTTTGCCGGGGAATTTCTTGGTATCCCAGAAATCCGCCCAGCTGGTTGGCGCGGAAGCCAATTTGTCGGCGTTGTAGGCCAACACCGTGGACCACACGAAGAAACCCACGCCGCACGGCTGGATCGCGCCTTTTACGTAGTCCGCAGCATTACCGAACAGCTTGGGGTCCAGCGGTTCGAACATATCTTCGTCACACCCCCGGGACAACTCCGGCGATTCCACTTCCACCAGGTCCCAGGACACACTCTTGGTGTCGACCATGGCCTTGACCTTGGCCATTTCACCGTTGTACTCGCCGGCGACGATCTTGCCGTTGCCCGCGCTTTCCCACGGTGCGTAAAACGCCTTGACCTGAGCGGCCTTGTTCGCGCCACCAAAGGACACGACGGTCAGGTCCGGGCCGGCCATGGCCTGGGTCGCGCCGAACAAGCCGATAACCAGCGCTGAATACTTAAGGGATCTCAACATTGTTGTGCTCTCCACGTGCAGGGTTGGTGAAGCCATGGGGCGATCAATTCGCCTCTAGAAGTGGGTCGAGTGCGCGAACGTGCTCGACTTGCCAGCCAATCGGTACCACGTCGCCGACCGCCAGGGCCGGGTCCAGCTCGGCGATCGGTTGTTTCACAAAAAAATCGGTCTTGCCGCAAACTTCCAGACGCACGCGCACGTGGTCGCCCAGGTAGATGAATTCCGCCACCCGCCCCGAAAAACGATTGATGCAGCTTTCGCTGGAACCATTGAGGCTGACCCGCTCCGGACGCACCGACAGCGTGACCGGCCCGCCGACCTGACCCACGTTCACCGCCAGCGCCTCGACCTTCTCGCCGCGCGCCAGCTCCACGACGCAGCGCTCGCCGGTGTGGCTGTGCAAGCGGCCGTTGAGACGGTTGTTCTCGCCGATGAAGTTGGCGACGAAGGTATTTTTCGGTTCTTCATACAAGGTCCGCGGCGCAGCAATCTGCTGGATCTCGCCCTGATGAAACACCGCCACGCGGTCGGACATGGTCAAGGCCTCGCCCTGATCGTGGGTCACGTACACCACGGTCACGCCGAGACGCTGATGCAGGTGCTTGATCTCCATCTGCATGTGTTCACGCAGTTGCTTGTCGAGAGCACCGAGGGGTTCGTCCATCAACACCAGTTGCGGTTCGAACACCAGCGCACGGGCCAGGGCCACGCGCTGTTGCTGACCACCGGAAAGTTGCGCCGGGTAGCGTTGGGCGAAGGCGTCGAGCTGGACCATGCTCAGCACGCGCTTGACCCGCTCACTGATGTCGGTCTTGCTTAACGAGCGCACCGAGAGCGGGAACGCCAGGTTCTCGGCAACCGTCATGTGCGGGAACAGCGCGTAGTTCTGGAACACCATGCCGATATCGCGCTTGTGCGGCGGCACGTTATTGATGGAACGCCCGGCCAGGAGGATTTCACCGGCGGTCGGTGTCTCAAAGCCGGCGAGCATCATCAGGCTGGTCGTCTTGCCGGAACCCGACGGCCCAAGCAGTGTGAGGAACTCGCCCTTGCGAATCTCCAGGTTGAGGTCTTTGACGATCAGGTTCTCGCCGTCGTAGCTCTTCTGCACGCCACGAAAGCTGACCAGCACATCATTTGTATCCGCCTCGCTCATACCCGCACCTTTGTGTTTTGGACCGCAATGGAACAAGCGTAGTCCAGGCGCAAGCCCCCGGAAATCGGGGGCTGGGAGAGAATTGCATCAGCCGGTTGGAAGGTTGGGGGTAGGGATCGCCCTACAGCGATGGCGGGCACAGGACGGTGCAACTACAAGGGGTGAGCTGCAAGCGGCAAGAATGGGCTCGGTGATGTTTTACAGGGTGTCGCTAATGGGCATGTCGTCAGAGCAGCCTGTGCTCCATGGCGTACTTCACCAGTTCCGCCAGCGAAGTGATATTGAGCTTTTGCATCAACCGCGCCTTATGCGTGCTGATGGTCTTGCTGCTCAGCGCCAGTTGCTGGGCAATATCATTGACGTTGGCCCCCTGGGCCAGGCGTTCGAACACCGAGAACTCGCGCTCCGACAGCAACGAATGCAGCGGCCGCGTATCGGTCAGGCCGACTTCGAAGACCATACGGTCGGCCAGGTCGGGGTCGATGTATCGCCCACCCGCTGCGACCTTGCGAATAGCGGTCAGCAACAGCGCCGGGTCGCTGTCCTTGGTGGCATAACCCGCCGCGCCGACCTTGAGGGCGCGGGCAGCCATTTGCGCTTCATCATGCATCGACAACACCAGAATCGCCGGCGGATTGCCCAACGCCCGGATGCGCGCAATGGCCTCCAGGCCGTTCACGCCCGGCATCGAGATATCCAGCAGCACCACCTCGCACGCCACATGGCGCAAGGTTTCCAGCAACTGCTCGCCATTACTGGCTTCACCGACCACCTGCAGGTCTTTGGCCAGGCCGATCAATTGCTTGATGCCCTCTCGGACGATGGTGTGGTCTTCGGCTACCAATACGCGGATCACAGGCTTTTCCTCTTGTTGTCAGGCATCCAACGGCACCGTGACGCTCAGGGTGGTGCCTTCCCCCACTTCGCTCTGCAGGCTCAGTTGCCCGCCCATCATCAGCACTCGCTCGCGCATACCGACCACGCCGAAAGAAACAGGGCGGCCGGGGGTTTCGACGAAACCGACGCCATCATCGCTGATGGTCAACCGCAGGTCTGCCCCCTCAATCACCAGGGTCAGCTCAACGGTATGCGCCTGGGCATGGCGCATCACATTGGTCAGTGCCTCCTGCAGGACCCTGAACAAACCAATGGCCTTGGCGTCGCTCAGGGCCGGCAGGTTATCCGGAACCTGTACCAGGCAGGGGATTTGCGTGCGGGCTTCGAAGCGCCGGGCCTGCCATTCGATGGCCGAGGCGATGCCGGCGTCGAGGATCGGCGGGCGCAGCGCGGTGGCCACATCGCGTACCAGTTGGAACAGCTGGGCGATCAGGCGCTTCATGCTGTTGAGCCGTTCATTCAGGCCGTGGTCGAGCTGCGCATAGGCCAATTCGCACATCGAGGTTTCCAGCTTGAGCACCGTGAGCATCTGGCCCAACTCATCGTGTACCTCGCGGGCGATGCGGGCTTTTTCTTCTTCGCGCACGGTTTCCAGGTGGGCGGACAATTCGCGCAACTGCGCTTCGCTTTGCAACAAGGCGGCCACGTAACGGCGGCGTTCGGTGACATCGTTGAGGTACACCACCAGGTATTCGCCCTGAGCAAAACGCAGGAAACTCAAAGACACATCGGCGGGCAGGATACTGCCGTCGGCGCGCACGCAATCGGTGGCGAAGGTTTGCCCGCCCTCCTCGCTGGCGCGGGCGCGTCGCCACAGGTTGAGCCAGCGATCCATGTTCAAGGTCGGGTCGACCTCGACCAGCGGCCGCTCGATCAGCGCGCCCGGGGCGTAGCCGAGCATGCTTTCTGCCGCACGATTGGCGTAACGCACATGGCTGTCCCAATTGACCCACAGGATGCCGACCGTACTTTGATCGATGGAAAACTGCGTCAACCGCAGGGCTTCGGCACCGGCAGCGCGGGCGGCGCTTTCTTCCCGTGCCGCCAGCAAGTCGTGTTCCAGGCCGCGTTGCTGGCGACGCTGCCAGGCCACCATCGCGAGGCAGGCCAGCAGGCAGATTCCCAGCAACAGGCTGAGGTTCTTCCAGAAACCCGGGAATTCCGACAATCGCGGGTACTGGGGTTGCAGCCAGCGATTGTGCAACTGGTCCAAGTCTCGCGCGGGTATCGCCCGCAAGGCGCTCTGCATGAGGGTTGCCAGTTCCGGCCAGTCGCGACGCGTGCCCACCCGCAGCAACTGTGGCAAGCCGATATCACCGACCACCGCCAGCCCCGCAAATTCTGCTTCGCCGGACAAGCGGCTCAGTTGCGCCTCATCCACCACGGCATACCGCGCTTGTTGGCTTACCAGCAGCTGCAGGGCCTGGCGCTCCATGGGCACCCCTTGCAGGTTGAGGTTGGGATAGGTGCTGCGCAGGTAATCGGCCACAGCGCTGGGCATGCGCACGGCAATGCGCGATTGTTCGTCGAGTTTCTCCAGCTCCACTGCGCCGCCGCCTTCGCGGACGCCGACAATATGCTGGGGCACGCGCATGTAAGGGTCGGTGAATAACCACAGGCGCAAACCCGCCGGGGTTTGCTGCAGGCCGGGCGCAATATCCACTTCGCCGTCGCGCACAGCGGCCTCCAACTGCTCCTGATCGGGAAAATTGCGCCACAACAGTTCGATATTCAGCGCCTTGGCCAGCCACTGCATCAACTCCACATTGGCCCCGGACAAGCGTTGCAGGCGCCGATCGTATTGCGCGTAAGGCGCCTGCAGCACCAGCCCCACGCGCAGCTCCGGATGCAGGCTCAGCCACTCACGCTGCTGCGCATTGAGCTGTGCTTTCGGCGCAACGGGCGCAGGCGCGGCCGTTGCCATCAAGGCACAGCACAAACCGCCGATAATCAGCAGACAGCGAAAACCCATGATCCACGTCTCACATCACTGACAAATACTGACCAACCCATTAGGCTGCTGGAATCACTTCTGGCCGGGAATTAACGATGCCCTTTCACCACCGTTCGGCACTGCCAGCATTGTGCCTGTCGCTGCTATTTACCAGCGCCTTTTCTGTTCAGGCCGCTGACGCCCCCGCGCCCGCCGCCGAAAAACCTGCGGAGCGCCAAGCGCTGCCCGAGCGCAGCCAGGAAGAGGCCAGCGCGCTGGAGCGCAATATCCCACAACACGAGCAACAACAATTGCAGGCCGGCACCGATTCGTTCCTGGCCTTATGGAAACCCGCCAACAGTGCAGAACCGGAAGGGGTGGTGATTATCGTCCCCGGCGCCGGCGAAAATGCCGACTGGCCGCAAGCAATCGGCCCGTTGCGCCGCAAATTGCCGGATGCCAACTGGGGCAGCCTCAGCCTGTCGCTGCCGGACGTGAGCATGGACACCCTGCCGCCACGGGTGATCGAAGCGCCCAAGGCAACCGTCGACACCAGCAGCAAAGACGGCAGCACGGCCGCCAAGCCCATCGAACAAGCCGCCAGCGCCGAAGCCGAAGGCACCGACCCGGCGGTAGTGCCGGGTGCGGATGAACAGGACAAGACCGACGCCAAGCGTATTTTCGACCGGATCGACGCAGCCGTGGCCTTTGCCCAGACCCAGAGCGCGCGCAGTGTGGTGCTGCTCGGCCACGGTACTGGCGCCTGGTGGGCTGCACGTTACCTGAGCGAAAAGCAACCGGCGCAGGTTCAGAAGCTGGTGCTGGTGGCCGGCAAAACCCCGGTGGGCCGCCAACCGGATCTGCAACAAGTGGCCCCGGCCTTGAAAGTGCCGACGGCGGATATCTTCTATCAGGACAATGCCCTGGACCGTAAAAACGCCCTGGCGCGGCTTCAGGCGGCCAAGCGAGGGAAGAATGAAGGCTATAAGCAGGTGTCACTCAAGACCTTGCCCGGCAACAGCTCGGCCGAGCAGGAGCAGCTGTATCGGCGGGTTCGCGGCTGGTTGAGCCCGCAAACCGTCGACTGAGGCTTACCGGAAATCGCGCCGTTCGCGAATCAACGCATAGGCGTTGTGCAACTCGCGGGTTCGCTCGGTTGCCTCGCGCACTTGCGCGGGGCTGGCGCCGGTGCCGGCAATCTTGTCCGGATGGTGACGGCTGAGCAGGCGGCGATAGGCACGCTTGATCACGGACGGCTCCGTAGTTGCGGTTACCCCCAGGATTCGCAACGCCTCCTGATAGGCCCCCCCTCGGTTCACCAGCGGCTTGCGCTCGGGGGTGTAATCGGACGCCAGTGCGTGCAGTTGTTGCGGTGTCCAACCCAGCCACCTGCCCCACTGGTCAATCAGGTCGCGCTCGGCGTCATCCGCTCTGCCATCGGCCCAGGCCATACGCCAGCAGGCGCGCAGTACGCCCTCTGCCGCATGGGGCTGCGCCTTGAGCACGCGCAGATAGCTACGCACCCGATCACTGCCGGACTTGCCCCGGTTGAACGCCGTGATAGCGCGGCGCTGGGCGGGTTCGTTCATGTCCAGTGCACGCATTTCCAGGCGCGCCTGCTGGATATGCCCATCCACCACCCGGCCATTGCTTTTGGCCAGTCGGCCCAGCAGCACAAACAGCAATTCGTCATTGCGCAGCGCCGGCCGGCCGCCCAGACGTTCGCGCAATTGCGCCCAACTCTGCAGCTGTAAGCGGCGATCCAGCGCCTGCCCCAACAATGCCCCCAACAAAGCCCCCGGAATGCTGGCAATGGCAAAGCCAGCCCCGGCGCCGATCAGCGTCCCTGGCCACAACATCTTATCGCTCCGCAGTCAGCAGGGTTTCGACCTGCGCCAGGCGCTCCAATGTCCCCACATCAATCCAGCGTCCCGCCATGTGCTCCCCCGTTACCAGACCTTTGCTCATGGCCGCCCGCAGCAGCGGCGCCAATTTGAAGGCACCGGCACTGCAACCCGCGAACAGCTGGGGGTCGAGTACCGAAATGCCACTGAAGGTCAGGTTATCGGCACCGGGCGCGGCATCATGAAGCAAACCCTGGTCCAGGTAGAAATCACCACCCGAAGGGTGATGCGCCGGGTTATCCACCATCACCAGGTGGGCCAGGCCCTGAAGCGGCTGACGTAGCCGGGTGAAGTCGTAATCGGTCCAGATATCACCATTGACCACCAGGAACGGCTCATCCCCCAGCAACGGCAAGGCCTGGAAAATCCCGCCTCCGGTTTCCAGCGGTTCTCCTTCGGCCGAATACTGGATGCGCAGGCCAAACTGCGCGCCGTCACCCAGATAACTTTCGATCTGCTGACCGAGCCACGCATGGTTGATCACAATCTCGGTGAAACCGGCCTTCGCCAGTGCCTCCAGGTGATACTCGATCAGGCGCTTGCCGCCCGCTTGCACCAGCGGCTTGGGCGTATGCAGCGTCAGCGGGCGCATGCGCTCGCCTTTGCCGGCGGCCAGGATCATCGCCTTCATAGGCTCGCCTCGACCGGCTCGCGCAGGCTGGCAAGCAACTCACCCAGTTCGCGCAGTTCGGGCCGGTCTGCAAGCACCGCTTCTATATAAGCAAAGAAGCGCGGCACATCCGCCAGATAGCGCGGCTTGCCGTCGCGGTGGCAAATGCGCGCAAAGATGCCGATGACCTTGAGGTGGCGCTGCACGCCCATCAGGTCGCTGGCACGCAGGAAAGCCTCGAAATCGGCGTGCACGGGAATGCCCAACTGCACGGCACGCTCCCAGTAGCCGCGCAGCCATTCGCGCACGCGCGCCTGGGGCCAACTGAGGAATGCATCCTTGAACAGACAGGTGATGTCGTAGGTCACCGGGCCGTAGACCGCATCCTGGAAATCCAGCACGCCAGGGTTGGGCTCGCTGATCATCAGGTTGCGCGGCATGTAGTCGCGGTGTACCAGCACCTTTGGCTGGGCCAGGGCGCTGTCGATCAGTTGCTCGCTGACGCGTTGCCAAAGATCGCGCTGGCGAGTATCGAACTCGATACCCAGGTGCCGGCGAACGTACCACTCAGGAAACAATTCCAGCTCGCGACGCAGCAAGGCAACGTCATAGCTGGGCAGTGGCGCATCCATCGGCAACTGCTGAAAAGCCAGCAGCGCATCGATGGCATCGGTAAACAATTGATCGGCGTTGTCAGCGTCAATCACGTCCAGATAGGTTTTTCTGCCCAGGTCATTGAGCAAAAGGAAGCCGCGTGGCAAATCTTCTGCATAAATTTTGGGTACGTTTATCCCCGATTTCGCCAGTAGATGCGCAATTTCGACGAAAGGTTTGCAGTTTTCCTGGGGCGGTGGCGCGTCCATGACCACGAACGTATGCGCCCCTCCCTCCCAGCGGAAATAACGCCTGAAACTCGCGTCGCTACTGGCCGCGGTCAATGTGGCCGGGGGTACGGCACCCCAACCCTGGGCATTGAAAAGGATTGGCAATTGCTCATCCAGCCAGACTTCCAGCTGTTGTAAACGTAGATCTTGCTCGGGCATTACAAGGGTCTCCGACGGCGCTAGCCGTCAAGCGGGGCATGCTTTATTATCACGCATCTTTTTCAGACCATCGAGAGGCGTGCGGCCCAAACCGCGGGCAGATGGCACGCAGGAAGCCCGGACTAATAAGATGGCATTGAAATCCCCCGCGTTTCGTAGAAAATTTCCGTTGCTGGTAACCGGCAGTCTGCTGGCCATGCAACCTTTCGCCACCTCATTCGTGGTCGCCGCGGAACAGTATGACTGCTCAGTCTCTGCTTCGGGTGCCTGGGATTGCGCGCCGAAAACCGCCGCAGCCCCATTGCCGCCACGCCCGGTGCATGATGGCTCTGCCGTCAGCTCGGCAAACGGTACGCCACAAGGCGAAACCGGCGGCAGCGCCGACGCCGAACCCAAGACCATGCTGGTCACCGAAGCCAAGGGCCGTGGCCTGCGTTCGCGCAGCGCCGACTACAGCCACCTGGACTGGGTGCCTCGCGAGAAGCTGACCGCAGCCCAGTTGGCCGAAACCGGCCCTTATTGCGGCGGTGCGTACATCGAGCCGATGCGTCCAGGCATGAACGACAAGACAGCCAAGAGCGACGCACCGACGTTCATCGGCGCCAAGGCTTCTCGTTACGAGCAGGAACAACAGATCGCGACCTTGGCCGGTGACGTCGTCATGCGCCAGGGCAGCATGCAGATGGAAGCCCAGGAAGCCAGCCTGTATCAGGCCGAGAACCGTGGCGAGCTGAACGGCAACGTTCGCCTGCGCGACAACGGCGCCCTGATCGTGGGTGACCATGCCCAGGTACAGCTCGATACCGGTGCGGCTCAGATCGACAACGCCGAATACGTGATGCACAAATCGCGCATCCGCGGTAACGCCCTGTACGCCAAGCGCGCCGAAAACGCGATCATCCGTCTCAAGGACGGTACGTACACCACCTGCGAGCCAGACAGCAACGCCTGGCAGCTCAAGGGCAACAACATCACGTTGAACCCTGCCACCGGTTTCGGTACGGCAACCAACGCGACGTTGCGGGTCAAGAACATCCCGATCCTCTACACCCCTTACATTTATTTCCCGATCGACAACCGTCGTCAATCCGGCTTCCTGCCGCCGAGCTTCAGCACGGGTGGCGAGACTGGCTTTACCCTGGTTACGCCGTACTACTTCAACCTGGCACCGAACTACGACGCCACGTTGTACCCGCAATACATGACCAAGCGCGGCCTGTTGATGGAAGGCGAATTCCGCTACCTCACCAAGTCCAGTGAAGGTCAGTTCGGCGGCGCGTACCTGAACGATGACAGCGACGAGCGGAAAAATCAGACCGACTACGAAAAAACTCGCTATATGCTCAATTGGCAGCATAAAGGTGGGTTGGATTCACGCCTGACGTCCCAGGTCGACTACACGAAGATCAGCGACCCTTACTACTTCCAGGATCTCAAGACCTATGAAGAAGGGGTTCAGAACCGTGACTTCCTTAACCAGCAAGGCTCCCTGACGTACCGGGGCGACTCGTACCAGGCCCGCCTGAACGTTCAAGCCTACCAATTGGCGACGATTTCCCAGATCACGCCGTATGATCGACTACCGCAAATCACCTTCAACGGTATGTTGCCGTATCATCCGGGCGGATTGAATTTCACCTATGAGACGGAAGCTGCCCGGTTTGAGCGGAGCCTTGAAAATGGCACGTTCACCGATGAAAACGGCGTCGTATCACCGCGACTGGATACTTATGTTACAGGCCTGACCCGTGCTAACGGCACACGCCTGAACGTTGCGCCAGCCGTAGAGTACCCAATGAACTGGACCTACGGTTTCATTACGCCGAAGCTCAAGTACGTTTATACCAAGTACGATCTTGATCTGGATGGCACGGGTAAAAACCAGATCATCGCTGCGCAAGCTGCCGCAGCGGCTACTGGCACCCAATATGCCGGTGGCGAATACAAGAGCTCCCAGGACCGTGCAATTCCGGTCGCAAGTATCGACAGTGGCCTGTACTTCGATCGCAATACCAATTGGTTCGGCAAAGATTATCGCCAGACCCTGGAACCGCGTGCGTACTACCTTTATGTTCCCAACAAGGACCAGAGCGATATCCCAGTATTCGATACCAGCGAATACTCGTTCAGCTATGCCTCGCTGTTCCGCGACAACCGCTTCAGCGGCAATGATCGGGTCGGCGATGAGAACAAGCTCTCCCTGGGTGTGACCAGCCGCTGGATCGAAGAAAACGGCTTCGAACGTCAACGTGTGTCCGTGGGCCAAGCGTTGTATTTCAAGGACCGTGAAGTCCAACTGCCCGGCGTCTTGGCTGCCGACCGTGCCGACGCACAGTCGAACGTATCGCCTATCGCTCTGGACTATGAGTTCCGCTTCAATCGCGATTGGCGTGCGACTGCCGACTACAACTGGGACCCTGACAGCCACAGCCCTCGCTCCGGTAGCGCCATGTTCCACTACCAACCGGAAGACAACCCGAACAAGGTCGTCAACCTGGGTTATCGCTATCGCAACGACCAGGTGGTGTACAACCAGCTGACCGGCAAATGGCAGTTCGGTGGTGACTACGGGCAGCCAGGCGACCCGAATTTCGTGAAGGATTACTACAAAATCCAGCAACACGACTTCTCGATGATGTGGCCGATCGTTCCGCAGTGGAACCTGATCACCCGCTGGCAGTATGACTACGCCCGCAACCGTACCCTGGAAGCCTTCGGTGGTTTCGAGTACGACAACTGCTGCTGGAAACTGCGCGTTATCAATCGTTACTGGGTTTCCAACGACGAATATACCCAGATCGCCCCCCTTAACGAAAAGGGTGACCACGGGCTCTTCTTCCAGATCGTCCTTAAAGGACTCGGCGGCCTGACCGGCTCCAAGGTAGAGAGCTTCCTCGACAAAGGCATTCAAGGTTATCGTGAACGTGAAGATCAAGCTTTCTGATTGTCTGCGCCCGCTCGTGCTGGGCGCGCTGTTCCTGGGTACCGTATCGGCACACGCGGCCGTTCAACAGCTGGACAAAGTTGCGGCCATTGTCGATAACGACGTGATCATGCAGAGCCAGCTGGACCAACGGGTCAAGGAAGTGCAGCAAACCATCGCCAAGCGTGGCGGCGGTGTGCCACCGACCAGCGTTCTGGAGCCTCAGGTGCTGGAGCGCCTGATCGTCGAAAACCTGCAACTGCAGATCGGCGAACGTTCCGGCATCCGTATTTCGGATGAAGAGTTGAACCAGGCCGTCGGCACCATCGCTCAGCGCAACAACATGAGCATCGATCAGTTTCGCGCCGCCCTGGCTCACGATGGCCTGTCCTATGAGGACGCTCGTGACCAGATCAAGCGTGAAATGATCATCAGCCGTGTGCGTCAGCGTCGTGTGGCGGAGCGGGTCCAGGTTTCCGAACAGGAAGTGAAGAACTTCCTGGCTTCGGACCTGGGCAAGATGCAGCTCTCCGAGGAACTGCACCTGGCCAATATCCTGATCCCGACGCCGGACAGCGCCAACGCTGAGCAACTCAATGCCGCCGCGGCAAAAACCCAGGCCGTTTACGACCGCCTGAAGGCTGGCGCTGACTTTTCCCAGACCGCCATCGCCGTATCCGGCAGCGATAACGCCCTGGACGGTGGTGACATGGGCTGGCGTAAAGCCGCTCAGTTGCCGCCGCCGTTCGACCGCGAACTCAGCGCAATGCAAGTGGGTGATATCACCCAGCCTGCCCGTACGCCAGGCGGCTTCATCATCCTCAAGCTGTTGGGCAAGCGTGGCGGCGAGACCTCGCTGAAAGACGAAGTCCATGTTCGTCACATCCTGGTCAAGCCAAGTGAAATCCGCACCGAGGCACAAACCAAGGAGCTGGCGCAGAAGATCTATGACCGCATCGAAGGCGGTGAAGACTTCGCCACCCTGGCCAAGAGCTTCTCGGAAGACCCGGGTTCGGCGCTCAACGGCGGCGACCTGAACTGGATCGACCCGAAAGCCCTGGTGCCGGAGTTCCAGGACGTGATGGCCAAGACCCCGCAAGGCGTGCTGTCCAAGCCGTTCAAGACCCAATATGGCTGGCATGTACTGGAAGTCCTGGGCCGTCGCGCCACCGACAACACCACCCAGGCTCGCGAGCAACAAGCCCTGACCGTGCTGCGTAACCGCAAATACGACGAAGAGCTGCAAACCTGGCTGCGCCAGATCCGTGACGAAGCCTACGTTGAGAACAAGCTGCCAGGCGCCGAGCAAACAGGCACCAACCAGGCAAGCCAGTGAAACCCCAACGTTTTGCAGTCACACCCGGCGAGCCGGCCGGCATTGGTCCAGACCTCTGCCTGCTGCTCGCCTCGCAGCCCCAGCCACACCCCCTGATTGCCATTACCAACCGCGACCTGCTCCTTGAGCGGGCTGCGCAGTTGGGCGTGGCCGTCAACCTGCTGGACGTGGCGCCGGGCAACTGGCCTGATGTGCCGGCCCCCAAAGACAGCCTGTATGTATGGGATACCCCGTTGCCGGCCAAGGTGGTTGCCGGGCAACTGAACAAGGCCAACGCGGCCTTTGTGCTGGAAACACTGACCCGCGCCGGGCAAGGCTGCATGAACGGTGACTTCGCCGGCATGATCACCGCCCCTGTACACAAGGGTGTGATCAACGAGTCCGGCATCGCCTTCTCGGGCCATACCGAATTCCTCGCCGAACTGACCCACACCGCTCAAGTCGTGATGATGCTGGCGACTCGCGGCCTGCGCGTTGCCTTGGTGACGACGCATCTGCCGCTGCGTGAGATTGCAGACGCCATCACCGCCGAACGGGTGGAGCGTGTCACACGCATCCTGCACGCCGACCTGCAACAGAAATTCGGCATCGCCCAACCGCGCATCCTGGTCTGCGGGCTCAACCCCCACGCCGGTGAAGGCGGCCACTTGGGCCATGAAGAAATCGACATCATTGAACCGACATTAGAGCGCCTGCGCCAAGAAGGCATGGACCTGCGTGGCCCACTGCCTGCGGACACTCTGTTTACCCCCAAATATCTGGAGCACTGCGATGCAGTGCTGGCGATGTACCATGACCAAGGGCTGCCCGTGCTGAAATACAAAGGCTTCGGCGCCGCAGTCAACGTGACATTGGGCCTGCCGATCATCCGTACCTCCGTCGACCATGGCACCGCCCTGGACCTGGCAGGCAGCGGCAAGATCGATACCGGCAGCCTGCACGTGGCCCTGGAAACCGCCTATCAGATGGCCGAGACCCGTATATGACTGAGCATTACCAACACCGGGCGCGCAAGCGCTTCGGGCAAAACTTCCTGCACGACGCCGGCGTGATCGACCGCATCCTGCGCTCCATCCATGCCAAACCCGACGACCGCCTGCTGGAAATCGGTCCGGGCCAGGGCGCACTGACCCAGGGCCTGTTGGCCAGCGGCGCTCAACTGGACGTGGTTGAGCTGGACAAGGACCTGATCCCGATCCTCAACCAGCAGTTTGCCGGCAAGTCCAACTTCAACCTGCACCAGGGCGACGCCCTCAAGTTCGACTTCAACAGCCTCAATGCCGCGCCTAACAGCCTGCGTGTGGTCGGCAACCTGCCGTACAACATTTCCACACCGCTGATTTTCCATCTGCTGAACAACGCAGGGATCATCCGCGACATGCACTTCATGCTGCAAAAGGAAGTGGTTGAGCGTCTGGCAGCAGGTCCGGGTGGGGGTGATTGGGGTCGCCTGTCGATCATGGTCCAGTATCACTGCCGCGTGGAGCACTTGTTCAACGTCGGCCCTGGGGCGTTCAATCCGCCACCGAAGGTTGACTCGGCCATTGTGCGGCTGGTGCCTCACGCCGTACTGCCGCATCCCGCCAAGGACCATCGGTTGCTGGAGCGCGTGGTGCGTGAAGCATTCAACCAACGTCGCAAGACCTTGCGTAACACGCTCAAGGCGCTGCTGAGCAACGCCGAGATCGAAGCCGCCGGCGTCGATGGCGGCCTGCGCCCGGAGCAACTGGACCTGGCTGCGTTCGTGCGCCTGGCCGACCAGCTTGCCATCCAACCGCCGCTCGCCGCAGACTGAAGCCTGCCTCTGTGGGAGCCGGTTTACCCGCTCCCGCAGACAGCGAGTCTGGCCTAGTGCCCGCCTCATGGCCTAGACTGATCCGCATCTGCTGTCCTCCGCTTTTGCTTTTAAGGTAAGGCCTCTCGCATGTCCGATCCTCGCTACCAGATCGACGTCAGCGTCGTCACCCGCTTCCTCGCGGACCAATCGCAACCTGAACACAACCGTTTCGCCTTCGCCTATACCGTCACGGTGAAGAACAACGGGCTGGTGCCGGCCAAGCTGCTGTCGCGCCACTGGGTCATCACCGACGGTGACGGCCAGGTAGAGGAAGTACGCGGCGCGGGCGTTGTCGGCCAACAACCATTGATCGACAGCGGCGCCAGCCACACTTATAGCAGCGGCACGGTCATGACCTCCAAGGTCGGCACCATGCAAGGCTCGTATCAAATGAAGGCCACCGATGGGAAGTTGTTCGACGCCATCATTGCGCCCTTTCGCCTCGCGGTGCCGGGAGCCCTGCACTGATGGCGACCTACGCGGTCGGCGACCTGCAAGGCTGCCTGGAGCCTCTCAAGTGCCTGCTTGAACAAGTGGGCTTCGACCCGGTGAATGATCGCCTGTGGTTGGTGGGTGATCTGGTCAACCGTGGCCCACAGTCACTGGAAACCCTGCGCTACCTCTATCGTTTGCGCGACTCACTGGTGTGCGTACTGGGCAACCACGACCTGCACCTGCTGGCGGCGGGCAATAACATCGAGCGCCTGAAAAAGAGCGACACCCTGCGGGAAATTCTCGAAGCGCCCGATCGTGTCGAACTGCTCGATTGGCTCCGCCGACAAAAGCTCATGCATTATGACGAAGCCCGCAACACGGCCTTGGTCCACGCTGGCATCGCGCCGCAGTGGTCACTGAAGAAAGCCCTCAAGTGTGCCGCCGAAGTAGAAGCGGCGCTGGCCGATGACAACCTCTACACCGCCTATCTCGATGGCATGTACGGCAACGAGCCGGTGAAGTGGGACAACGACCTCAGCGGCGTCACCCGCCTGCGAGTGATCACCAACTACTTCACGCGCATGCGCTTCTGCACCGCCGAGGGCAAGCTGGACCTCAAAAGCAAGGAAGGCGTCGATACCGCGCTGCCTGGGTACAAGCCCTGGTTTGCCCATAAGGAGCGCAAGACCCGCGACACGAAGATCGTCTTCGGTCACTGGGCAGCCCTGGAAGGCAAGTGCGAAGAACCTGGCGTGTATGCCCTCGACACCGGTTGCGTGTGGGGCGGCGCCATGACCCTGATGAACATCGACACCGGCGAGCGCCTGAGCTGCCAGTGCCCACCCCCCGTGCCCGTCACACAGCCGACCGCCGCCAAGCCATAGGAGCCCGCCATGAGCGAATTCAAACGTATCCCCCCCGAACAAGCCCAGGCGTTGCGCGAGCAGGCCGCAGTGGTCGTGGATATCCGTGATCCCCAGGCGTACGCCGCGGGTCATATCAAGGGCGCCCAACACCTGGACAACCACAACATCGCCGATTTCATCCGTGCGGCCGACCTCGACGCGCCGGTGATCGTGGCCTGCTACCACGGCAATTCCAGCCAGAGTGCCGCCGCCTACCTGATCAGCCAGGGCTTCTCCGACGTCTATAGCCTGGACGGTGGCTTCGAGCTGTGGCGTACGACCTATCCTGCGGAAATTTCCTCAGGCGATTCGCAATAATTTTTTTCACACCCCGCTACCCCGCGTGACGCTTGGGCTCGCGCCGTTTCTGACGAACGGCGCAGCCAAACTAATTGCGCATCTCACCTTGACCTCCCGGATTCCGAACTATCCTTAAGCGCAGGCCATCCAAATCAGGGGAGAGCCGGTACACCGGCGTGCGGGTCATCGGTAGCGTTTCAGGGTGTTCTGGGGGGAAACAGTCATTGGCGTCCGCCAATGTCTGCCAGCATCGACTGATTGATCCGGCGTCGGCTCCACGTATCGAGCGAGGTGACGACGTCATGAGTATTTTTAGCCACTTCCAACAACGCTTCGAGTCCACACGGCAAGAAGAACTCACGCTGCAAGAGTATCTCGAGCTGTGCAAACAGGACCGCAGTGCCTATGCATCCGCCTCCGAGCGCCTGCTCTTGGCGATTGGCGAGCCGCAATTGATAGACACCTCAAGCAATTCACGCCTGTCGCGAATATTCTCCAACAAGGTGATCCGGCGCTACCCGGCCTTTGAAGACTTCCATGGCATGGAAGAATGCATCGACCAGATCGTCTCTTACTTCCGCCATGCCGCCCAAGGCCTGGAAGAGAAGAAACAGATCCTCTATCTGCTGGGTCCCGTCGGCGGCGGCAAGTCTTCCCTGGCGGAAAAACTCAAACAACTGATCGAGAAGGTGCCCTTCTACGCCATCAAGGGTTCGCCGGTCTTCGAGTCGCCTTTGGGCCTGTTCAACGCCACGGAAGATGGCGCGATCCTCGAAGAGGACTTTGGCATCCCTCGTCGCTATCTCAACACCATCATGTCGCCTTGGGCCACCAAGCGCCTGTCCGAGTTTGGCGGGGACATCAGCCAGTTCCGCGTGGTGAAACTCTACCCGTCGATCCTCAACCAGATCGGCGTAGCGAAAACCGAGCCAGGGGATGAGAACAACCAGGACATTTCCGCGCTGGTGGGTAAAGTCGATATCCGTAAACTCGAAGAATTCCCGCAGAACGACGCCGACGCCTACAGCTACTCGGGCGCCCTGTGCCGGGCCAACCAGGGCCTGATGGAGTTCGTGGAGATGTTCAAGGCACCGATCAAGGTGCTGCACCCACTGCTGACCGCCACCCAGGAAGGCAACTACAACAGCACCGAAGGCCTGGGCGCGATTCCGTTCAACGGTATCCTGCTGGCCCACTCCAACGAATCGGAATGGCACACCTTCCGCAACAACAAGAACAACGAAGCCTTCATCGACCGTATCTATATCGTCAAGGTGCCTTACTGCCTGCGGGTCAGCGATGAAATCAAGATTTACGACAAACTGCTGTTCAACAGTTCGCTGGCCAAGGCCCACTGCGCGCCCGACACCTTGAAGATGCTGGCGCAGTTCACCGTACTGTCACGTCTCAAGGAGCCGGAAAACTCGAATATCTATTCGAAGATGCGCGTATACGACGGCGAAAACCTCAAGGACACCGACCCCAAGGCCAAGTCGATCCAGGAGTACCGCGATACTGCAGGCGTGGACGAAGGCATGAACGGCCTGTCGACACGCTTTGCGTTCAAGATCCTCTCCAAGGTCTTCAACTTCGACCCTCACGAGATCGCCGCCAACCCGGTGCACCTGCTCTACGTCCTCGAACAGCAGATCGAACAGGAACAATTCCAGGCGGAAACCCGCGAACGCTACCTGCGCTTCCTCAAGGAATACCTGGCGCCGCGCTACATCGAGTTCATCGGCAAGGAAATCCAGACCGCCTATCTGGAGTCCTACAGCGAATACGGCCAGAACATCTTCGACCGCTACGTGCTGTACGCCGACTTCTGGATCCAGGACCAGGAATACCGCGACCCGGAAACCGGCGAGATCCTCAACCGCGTGGCTCTCAACGAAGAACTGGAGAAGATCGAAAAACCGGCCGGCATCAGCAATCCGAAGGATTTCCGCAACGAAATCGTCAACTTCGTGCTGCGCGCACGCGCCAACAACAATGGCAAGAACCCAACCTGGCTCAGCTACGAGAAGCTGCGGGTGGTCATCGAGAAGAAAATGTTCTCCAACACCGAGGATCTGCTGCCGGTCATCAGCTTCAATGCCAAGGCCAGCAAGGAGGATCAGCAAAAACACAACGATTTCGTCACACGAATGGTCGAGCGTGGCTACACCGACAAACAGGTGCGACTGCTCTCCGAGTGGTACCTGCGGGTTCGCAAATCGCAGTAAGGCAGCGACGGGCGCACACTGCCAGGCCTTTGGCCTGGCAGCTGACCGCTTGTCTCTAAGCTTCCAGCTCGCGGCTTGAAGCTTGTAACGTGAAGCTGCCCGGAGGGCTCCCCATGAGCTATGTGATCGACCGACGCCTCAATGGCAAGAACAAAAGCACGGTAAACCGCCAACGTTTCCTGCGGCGTTACCGTGACCACATCAAAAAGGCCGTTGAAGAGGCCGTCAGCCGTCGCTCCATCACCGACATGGAGCATGGTGAACAAATCAGCATTCCCGGACGGGACATCGACGAACCGGTGCTGCACCACGGTCGTGGCGGCAAGCAGACCGTGGTTCACCCCGGCAACAAGGAATTCACCACCGGCGAACATATCCAGCGCCCCCAGGGCGGAGGCGGCGGCAAGGGGCCGGGCAAAGCTGGTAACTCCGGCGAAGGCATGGATGAGTTCGTGTTCCAGATCACCCAGGAAGAATTCCTCGAATTCATGTTCGAAGACCTGGAACTGCCTAACCTGGTCAAACGCAACCTGACCGGCACCGACACCTTCAAGACCGTGCGTGCCGGCGTCAGTAACGAAGGTAACCCGTCCCGCATCAATATCATTCGCACCCTGCGCTCGGCGCATGCCCGGCGTATTGCCCTGTCGGGCAGCAGTCGCGCAAAACTGAAGGAAGCCAAGGAAGAACTGGCCCGTCTTAAACGTGAAGAGCCAGACAACTTCGGCGATATTCAGGAAATCGAGGCGGAAATCGAGAAACTCAGCGCGCGTATTCACCGTGTGCCGTTTCTCGATACCTTCGACCTCAAATACAACCTGCTGGTGAAGCAGCCCAACCCCAGTTCCAAGGCCGTGATGTTCTGCCTGATGGACGTGTCCGGCTCCATGACCCAGGCCACCAAGGACATCGCCAAACGTTTCTTCATCCTGCTGTACCTGTTTCTCAAGCGGAACTACGACAAGATCGACGTAGTGTTCATTCGACATCACACCAGCGCGCGGGAAGTGGACGAAGAAGAGTTTTTCTATTCGCGGGAAACCGGCGGCACCATCGTGTCCAGCGCCTTGAAACTGATGCAGGAGATCATGGCCGAGCGCTATCCAGCCAATGAGTGGAACATCTACGCCGCCCAAGCCTCCGACGGTGACAACTGGAATGACGACTCGCCAATCTGCCGCGACATCCTGATCAACCAGATCATGCCGTTCGTGCAGTACTACACTTATGTTGAAATCACCCCCCGTGAGCATCAGGCCCTGTGGTTCGAATACGAACGCATCGGCGAAGCCTTTGCCGACACTTTCGCCCAGCAGCAACTGGTCTCGGCCGGCGATATCTACCCGGTCTTCCGTGAACTCTTCCAGCGCAGGTTAGTGACATGACCGCCAAAAAAGAGCAAAAACGCCAACCCATATCCACGGGCTCCGAGTGGACCTTTGAACTGATCCAGGCCTATGACCGGGAAATCAGCCGTATCGCGGCGGGCTATGCCCTGGACACCTACCCCAACCAGATCGAAGTGATCACCGCCGAACAGATGATGGATGCCTATGCCTCGGTGGGCATGCCCTTGGGCTATCACCATTGGTCCTACGGCAAGCACTTCCTTAGCACCGAGAAATCCTACACCCGTGGCCAGATGGGGCTGGCCTACGAGATCGTCATCAACTCCGACCCGTGCATCGCCTACCTGATGGAGGAAAACACCATCTGCATGCAGGCGCTGGTGGTGGCTCACGCCTGCTACGGGCACAACAGCTTCTTCAAGGGCAACTACCTGTTCCGCACCTGGACCGATGCCAGCTCGATCATCGATTACCTGGTGTTCGCCAAGCAGTACATCATGCAGTGCGAGGAACGCCACGGCATTGATGCGGTAGAAGATTTGCTCGACTCCTGCCATGCCCTGATGAACTACGGCGTTGATCGCTACAAACGCCCGTATCCGATCTCCGCCGAAGAAGAACGCCTGCGCCAGAAGGAGCGCGAGGAGCACCTGCAGAAGCAAATCAACGACCTGTGGCGCACCATTCCCAAACGTGCCGGTAAAAACAGCGACAAAGACAATGCGCGCTTCCCCGCCGAACCTCAGGAAAACATCCTGTATTTCCTGGAAAAACATGCGCCGCTACTAGAGCCGTGGCAGCGGGAAATCGTGCGCATCGTGCGCAAGATCGCCCAGTATTTTTATCCACAGCGCCAGACCCAGGTGATGAACGAGGGCTGGGCAACGTTCTGGCACTACACCTTGATGAACGACCTGTACGACGAGGGGCTGGTCACTGACGGCTTCATGATGGAGTTCCTCACCTCGCACACCAGCGTGGTGTTCCAGCCGGGCTTCGACAGCCCGTATTACAACGGCATCAACCCCTATGCGCTGGGTTTTGCCATGTACCGCGACATCCGCCGCATGTGCGAGCACCCCACCGAGGAGGACCGCCGCTGGTTCCCGGAAATCGCCGGCAGCGACTGGCTGTCGACCATCAAGTTCGCCATGAGCAGCTTCAAGGATGAGAGCTTCATCCTGCAGTACCTGTCACCCAAGGTGATTCGTGACCTCAAATTGTTCAGCATTCTCGATGACGACCTCAAGGATGACCTGGTAGTCCCGGCCATCCATGATGAACCGGGTTACCGCACCATCCGCGAAACCCTGGCGGCGCAGTACAACCTGGGCAATCGCGAACCTAACGTGCAGATCTACAGCATCGACGTGCGCGGTGACCGCTCGCTGACGCTGCGTCACCAGCAGCACGATCGCAAACCCTTGGGTGAGTCCACCGAAGAAGTGCTCAAGCATCTGCATCGGCTGTGGGGCTTCGACATTCACCTGGAAACCCTGCAGGGCGATCAAGTGATGAAGACTCACCATGTGCCACCGCGCACCGATCACAACGACAACGACTACGGCCGCCTGGACCTGGCCGTCGTTCACCTCTGAAACGGCAAAGCCTCCATTGGTCCGGCACAGGCGGTATCCTGTGCGGCTAATGGAGGCTTTTTCATGAAAATCTACAAAGTCGGCGGTGCGGTACGTGACCGCTTGCTGGGCATATCGGTCACCGACATCGACCGCGTTGTGGTGGGCGCAACCGCCGAAGAAATGCTCGCCAAGGGTTATAAGCCTGTGGGCGCTGACTTTCCGGTGTTCCTGGACCCGAAAAACGGTGACGAATATGCCCTCGCTCGCACCGAGCGCAAAAGCGGCCGGGGCTACGGCGGCTTTGAGTTTCACGCCAGCCCCGAGGTCACGCTGGAAGAAGACCTGATTCGGCGCGACCTGACCATCAATGCCATGGCAGAGGACGATGAAGGCAACCTGACCGACCCCTACGGCGGCCAAAGCGATCTCGCTGCGCGCATCCTGCGTCATGTTTCCCCAGCTTTTGCTGAAGATCCCCTCCGTGTGCTGCGTGTTGCACGCTTTGCCGCGCGTTACGCTCATTTGGGCTTTACCGTGGCACCGCACACACTGGAACTGATGCGTCAGCTCAGCGAGTCCGGCGAACTGCAAGCGCTGACCCCGGAGCGTAGCTGGAAGGAAATATCGAGGGCGCTGATGGAGGATCAGCCAGAGGTGTTTATCCAGGTACTGCGCGACTGTGATGCGCTGAAAATCCTGATGCCGGAAGTGAACGCGTTGTTCGGCGTACCACAGCCTGAAGCCCATCACCCCGAAATTGACACCGGCGTACACACCTTGAGCGTGCTGGCACAGGCCGCCCGGCATCAACAACCCCTGACGGTGCGCTGGGCCTGCCTGCTGCATGACCTGGGCAAGGGCCTGACGCCTGTGGATAAGTTGCCACAGCATATCGCTCACGAGCACAAGGGCCTGAAGTTGATCAAGGCGGTCAACGAGCGTTTCAAAGTGCCGAAGGATTGCCAGGATTTGGCGCTGCTGGTTGGCCAGTACCACACTCACGGACATCGTGCACTTGAGCTGAAAGCCTCGACGTTATTGGAGTTGCTGCAAAGTTTCGATGTGTACCGTCGACCCCAGCGCTTTGAGGAGTTTGTGGTGGCATGTGAAATGGATGCGCGGGGCCGCAAGGGTTTCGAGCAGCGTAGTTATCCACAGGCCGACTACTTACGCGGCGCGGCAACGGCAGCGCGCGAAGTGGCGGTAGCGCCCCTGCTGGAGAAAGGTTTCAAGGGCCCGGAGCTGGGCGAAGCCCTCAAGCGCGAGCGGCTCAAGGCGTTGAAGCACTACAAAGAGCAATATTCAGTGTAGAAGCGAGCTTGCCCGTGAGGATCGTCACACGGACTGCCTGGATTAACTCGCCTCTTGCGCGAGCAAGCTCGGCGCTTACAGAAGAGCGTCCGAAGTGAGTTGCTGGCCCTGCCATTCAAACCCGACAGGCGCCAGTACCTGGTCGATCCGCGCATCACGCCACAGCTCAGCCAACGGCTTGCCCGCCTCCGGATGCACACGATCGGGGGCCATCAACGACAACGGCCACAATACAAAGGCGTTCTTCAGTATTTCTGCCCGCGGCAGGATCAAACCATCGAAATTACCCACCAACTCGCCATACAGCAGCACGTCAATATCCAACGGCAAGCCCTTGCGATCAGGCGCATAGCGGCCATTGTCGGCCTCGATGAATTTCAAACGACGGTCCAGCTCCATCAATGGCAGATCGGTGTAGCCCGACACCACCAGATTGAAGAACGGCCCGCTCTTGATACCCACCGGCTGGCTTTCGAACACCGCCGAACAACGCATATCGACCAGCAAACCCGCCAGCGCGTCCAGGCCGGCGCATAAGTGGGTTTCGCGCTCGATATTGCTGCCAAGGCCAAGGTAAACCTGAGTTAGCGACATCCGCGCTCGATCTCCACACCCACGCCCTTGGCGGCCGGCACGGCACCCGGCTTGGTCAGTTTGAGGTGCAGCCAGGGAATCTGGAACTCGCTCATCAGCACTTCGGCCAAGCGCTCGGCAAAGGTTTCCACCAGCTGGAATTGAGCCTGCTCGGCAAACGCCTGGATACGTGCGGATACGCTGGCGTAATCCAGCGCCAGGGTCAGGTCGTCGCCGGCCGCAGCCGGGCGGTTATTCCACGCGAAGCTCAGGTCCAGGCGCAGGCATTGCTTGATGCCGCGCTCCCAGTCGTAGGCCCCGATCACGGTGTCGACTTCCAGGCCTTCGATAAACACTCTGTCCAAGCACTCTTCTCCGCAGCACGACAAGGGCGCGATGCCCCGTTAGAATCAGGGCGTCCTCGCCCGGAATAGTTAGCATGTTTTGGTCACTGGCGATTCTCGCCTACCTGCTCGGCTCGCTGTCCTTTGCCATTTTGCTCAGCCGCCTGACGGGAAATCCCGACCCGCGAATGAGTGGCTCAGGCAATGCCGGTGCCACCAATATGTTGCGCCTGGCCGGCAAGAAACTCGCCGTGCTGACGTTGCTCGGCGATCTCTGCAAGGGCCTGTTGCCCGTGCTGATCGCCAGCCTTGTCGGTCTTTCCCTGCAACAGCAAGCCTGGGTAGGCGTGTGTGCCGTGCTGGGCCATCTGTTCCCGCTGTACTTTCGTTTTCGCGGCGGTAAAGGTGTTGCCACGGCGGCCGGCATGCTGCTGGGGATCTACCCGCCGGCTGCGTTGCTGGCCGTACTGGCCTGGCTACTGACCTTCTACCTGACCCGCACCAGCTCGCTGGCCGCGCTGATCGCCACACCGCTCACCCTGCCCCTGCTCGCATGGCAAGAGCCTGCGGCGCTGTTGCCGATGAGCGTGTTGACGCTGCTGATTGTCTGGCGTCACCGCGGCAATTTACGCGACCTGTTTGCCGGGCGCGAACGGCATTTTTAAATGCCGTCGATGAACCCGGCTCGCACCGCCCCCTTACAACGGTGAAAGCTGCTCCATCGGCCAACGCGCCTGCACGCTGATGGCCAGGCTTTCATGCTGCCCGGCCTGCAGACGCTGGCAACCGGCATAGGCGATCATCGCGCCGTTGTCGGTGCAGAACTCTGGCCGCGCATAGAACACGTCGCCCTGCATGTCGCCGAGCATTTTTTCCAGCGAGATACGCAATGCCTTGTTGGCGCTGACGCCGCCTGCAATCACCAGGCGCTTCATCCCTGCCTGTTTCAGGGCGCGCTTGCACTTGATGGTCAAAGTCTCCACCACGGCCTGCTGGAACGCCAGCGCAATGTCGCAACGGGCTTGTTCACTGTCGTCCCCGGCGCTGACGCTTTGCTGCCAGGTATTGAGCGCAGAGGTTTTCAAGCCGCTGAAGCTGAACATCAAGCCAGGGCGATCGCACATCGGGCGCGGGAACGTATGACGACCCGGTACGCCCTTTTCGGCCAGACGCGCAATTTCAGGGCCACCGGGATAGTTGAGGCCCATCATCTTCGCGGTCTTGTCGAAAGCCTCACCAGCAGCGTCATCCAGCGATTCGCCCAGAAGGGTGTATTGGCCGATGCCATCGACCTGAACCAGCTGCGTATGGCCGCCGGAAACCAACAAAGCGACGAACGGAAACTCTGGCGGTGTTTTTTCCAGCATGGGGGCCAATAAATGGCCCTCCATGTGGTGCACACCGAGGGCTGGAATGCCCCAGGCAAAGGCCAGCGCCTGAGCGCAAGAAGCCCCAACCAGCAAGGCTCCAACCAATCCGGGGCCTGCGGTGTAAGCAATTGCATCGATCTCGGTCGGCACACAGCCGGCCTCATCCAACACCTGGCGAATCAACGGCAGCATGCGTTTGACGTGATCGCGGCTGGCCAGCTCCGGCACCACGCCGCCATAGGCACGATGCAGGTCGATCTGACTGAACAGTGCATCGGCCAAAAGCCCGCGTTCACTGTCGTAAAGTGCGACGCCGGTTTCGTCGCAGGAGGTTTCAAGTCCCAGTACTAGCATGGGTTTGCGCCTTGTAGAGGCTGAATTCGAAGGCGCGCATAATAGTCGCCACTCCCCCTCCCGACTAGCGGTTTTCGATCAGAGGCTTTGCATTCCGGGCAATGAGGGGTTAACATCCGCAACCCTTAAAAACCGACGACCTCAGCCGCGAATGTTTTGCGACGAGAACGTTGATCCCGGTAATGAAAGAAGGTAGCTCTGGATGCCAGCCGTCAAAGTTAAAGAGAACGAACCCTTCGACGTAGCTCTGCGTCGTTTCAAGCGCTCCTGCGAAAAAGCCGGTGTACTGGCTGAAGTTCGTAGCCGCGAATTTTACGAGAAGCCAACTTCTGAGCGTAAGCGTAAAGCAGCAGCCGCTGTTAAGCGTCACGCCAAGAAAGTTCAGCGCGAACAGCGCCGCGCCGTTCGTCTGTACTAATACACAGACGATCGTAGCAAGCTTCTGCCAAAGCCCGGCCTTCAGCCGGGCTGCTGGCATTTGCGGATATCGCTTGATGCTTCACTGTTGACGCCGCACACGCGACCGATACACAGCTTCACACGTCAGGACTGGCTCTTTTGCCAGCGGTGCACGTCTCTTCTGACGAGCCTAACAAGGCTACTGACGAGCACACTTATTTTTCAACAGACGATCAATCGTATCGGCTGCGCCCCTTTTCCGAGGCCCACCATTGGCCAAGACCGGAAACCCGGGCAACATTTCCAAGCCGAAGACTGATAGAAATTAACGTCAGTGAATGCTCGGCAGATACACTTCCTGACAGCCCAAGCAGACAATTGTTGATCAAGCCGTGAATCCCTGTGCTTGAGCGCTTGATGGACCCTCATTTACACGCAGTGATGACGAGA
This sequence comes from Pseudomonas sp. R19M, assembly GCF_050312585.1. NCBI lineage: Bacteria > Pseudomonadati > Pseudomonadota > Gammaproteobacteria > Pseudomonadales > Pseudomonadaceae > Pseudomonas > Pseudomonas sp. R19M. Next base: position 27,752 of record NZ_JBNPJV010000059.1, on the reverse strand, counting down.
ACGCCATGGCCGGGCTAATTCCCCAGAGCTTTATTGACGACCTTCTGAACCGCACCGACATCGTCGATGTTGTCAGCTCGCGCCTGCAAATGAAGAAGGCCGGTAAAAACTACACCGCCTGCTGCCCGTTCCACAAAGAAAAGACTCCGTCGTTCAGCGTCAGCCCCGACAAACAGTTCTACTACTGTTTCGGTTGCGGCGCAGGCGGCAACGCCCTCGGCTTCATCATGGACCACGACAACCTGGACTTCCCCCAGGCCGTCGAGGAACTGGCGAAAGCCGCCGGCATGGAAATCCCCCGTGAAGAAAGTGGCCGCGCGCACAAACCCCGACAGCCCACCGACTCACCGCTCTACCCGCTGCTGACCGCCGCTGCCGACTTCTATCGCCAGGCACTTAAAAGCCATCCGCAGCGCAAGGCCGCCGTCGATTACCTCAAGGGGCGCGGCCTCACCGGCGAGATCGCCCGCGATTTCGGCCTGGGCTTTGCCCCTCCCGGCTGGGACAATCTGTACAAGCACCTGAGCAGCGATACGCTGCAGCAAAAGGCCATGATTGATGCTGGCCTGCTGGTGGAAAACGCCGAGACCGGCAAACGTTACGACCGTTTCCGCGACCGTGTGATGTTTCCGATCCGCGACAGCCGCGGCCGGATCATCGCCTTTGGTGGCCGGGTACTGGGGGACGACAAACCCAAGTACCTGAACTCGCCGGAAACGCCGGTATTCCACAAAGGCCAGGAGCTGTACGGCCTGTTCGAGGCGCGCAAGCACAACCGCAACCTTGATGAAATCATCGTGGTTGAAGGCTACATGGACGTCATCGCCCTGGCCCAGCAAGGCCTGCGCAATGCCGTGGCGACGCTGGGCACCGCCACCAGCGAAGAACATATGAAACGCCTGTTTCGCGTCGTGCCCAGCGTGCTGTTCTGCTTCGACGGCGACCAAGCCGGGCGCAATGCCGCCTGGCGCGCACTCGAAGCCACGCTGTCGAGCTTGCAGGATGGGCGTAGGGCGCGCTTTCTGTTCCTGCCCGAAGGCGAAGACCCGGACACACTGGTTCGCTCCGAAGGCACCGACGCGTTTCGCGCACGCATCAATCAGCACGCCCAGCCACTGGCGGATTATTTCTTCCAGCAACTGACCGAAGAAGCCGACCCGCGCTCCCTCGAAGGCAAGGCGCACATGGCCACCCTCGCGGCACCGCTGATCGACAAAGTCCCAGGCGCCAACCTGAAATCACTGATGCGCATGCGCCTGCTGGAAATCACCGGATTGAGCGGGGATGCCGTCAGCCAGCTGGTGCACAGCGCGCCACCGGACGCACCGCCGGCCTATGACCCAGGCATGGATTACGACGCCATGCCGGATTATTCCGACTTCCACCAACCGCAGGAGGCCTACACGCCCCAGCAGGAGTGGACAGCGAAGAAACCCGGCGCCGGCGGCAAGAAATGGGACAACAAGAAACCCTGGAGCAAGAACGGCAAGCGCGGCGACCGCGATGAAGCCTATGCGCCACGTACGCCCGTAGCGGTTGAAGCGCCCATGCTTATCGCGTTGCGCACGCTTATTCATCACCCGCAACTGGCGGGAAAGGTTGAAAGCGCCGACCACTTTGCCAATGAAAGCAACAGCTATGCTCAGGTACTGATCGCCTTGATCGAGGCGGTGCAGAAAAATCCCAAGCTAAACTCAATTCAATTGATGGCTCGTTGGCATGGCACCGAACAGGGGCGCCTCTTGAGAGCACTCGCGGAAAAGGAGTGGCTAATTGACGGCGATAACCTTGAACAACAATTTTTAGACACCATTACTAGGTTATCTGCGGGTCAGCACACGCAGACCCTCGATGACCTCATCAAAAGAGCAAGGCAGCCGGGATTGTCGGCTGAAGAGCAAATTCAGATAGCAAAACAGATGCGCGACCTCTTAAAACAGAACGTTTGCGCATCAAACCCGACCTCAGCTGGCGTGTGAGGTCATAGCTCGGGTATAATCCTCGGCTTGTTTTTTGCCCGCCAAGACCTTCAGTGGATAGGGTGTTATGTCCGGAAAAGCGCAACAGCAGTCTCGTATTATTGAGTTGATCAAACTGGGTCGTGAGCAGAAGTATCTGACTTACGCCGAGGTCAACGACCACCTGCCCGAGGATATTTCAGATCCTGAGCAGGTGGAAGACATCATCCGCATGATTAACGACATGGGGATCCCCGTACACGAGAGTGCTCCGGATGCGGACGCCCTTATGTTGGCCGACGCCGATACCGACGAGGCTGCCGCTGAAGAAGCGGCTGCCGCGCTGGCTGCTGTGGAGACCGATATCGGTCGTACCACCGACCCTGTGCGCATGTATATGCGTGAAATGGGTACCGTCGAGCTGCTGACACGCGAAGGCGAAATCGAAATCGCCAAGCGTATCGAAGAGGGTATCCGTGAAGTGATGGGCGCAATCGCGCACTTCCCTGGCACGGTTGACCACATTCTCTCCGAGTACAACCGCGTTACCAGCGAAGGTGGCCGCCTGTCGGACGTCCTGAGCGGTTATATCGACCCGGACGACGGCATTGCGCCGCCGGCTGCCGAAGTACCGCCGCCTGTCGATGCCAAGGTTGCCAAAGCGGACGACGACTCCGACGACGACGAAGCTGAATCCAGCGACGACGAAGAAGAAGCCGAAAGCGGTCCAGACCCGATCATCGCTGCCCAGCGTTTCGGTGCGGTTTCCGATCAAATGGAAATCACCCGCAAGGCCCTGAAGAAGCATGGTCGCACCAACAAGCAGGCAATTGCCGAGCTGCTGGCGCTGGCTGAGCTGTTCATGCCGATCAAGCTGGTACCGAAGCAATTCGAAGGCCTGGTTGAACGTGTTCGCAGTGCACTTGAGCGTCTGCGTGCTCAAGAACGCGCAATCATGCAACTGTGTGTACGTGATGCACGCATGCCGCGCGCCGACTTCCTGCGCCAGTTCCCAGGCAACGAAGTTGACGAAAGCTGGTCCGACGCACTGGCCAAAGGCAAGGCGAAATACGCTGAAGCCATTGGTCGCGTGCAACCGGACATCATTCGCTGCCAGCAGAAGCTGACCGCGCTTGAGACCGAAACCGGCCTGACCATTGCTGAAATCAAGGACATCAACCGTCGCATGTCGATCGGCGAGGCCAAGGCCCGCCGCGCGAAGAAAGAGATGGTTGAAGCGAACTTGCGTCTGGTGATCTCGATCGCCAAGAAGTACACCAACCGCGGCCTGCAATTCCTCGACTTGATCCAGGAAGGCAACATCGGCCTGATGAAGGCTGTGGACAAGTTCGAATACCGTCGCGGCTACAAGTTCTCGACTTATGCCACCTGGTGGATCCGTCAGGCGATCACTCGCTCGATCGCCGACCAGGCCCGCACCATCCGTATTCCGGTGCACATGATCGAGACCATCAACAAGCTCAACCGCATTTCCCGGCAGATGTTGCAGGAAATGGGTCGCGAACCGACCCCGGAAGAGCTGGGCGAACGCATGGAAATGCCTGAGGATAAAATCCGCAAGGTATTGAAGATCGCTAAAGAGCCGATCTCCATGGAAACGCCGATTGGTGATGACGAAGACTCCCATCTGGGTGACTTCATCGAAGACTCGACCATGCAGTCGCCAATCGATGTCGCCACCGTTGAGAGCCTCAAAGAAGCGACTCGCGACGTACTGTCCGGCCTTACTGCACGTGAAGCCAAGGTACTGCGCATGCGTTTCGGCATCGACATGAATACCGACCACACCCTTGAGGAAGTCGGTAAGCAATTTGACGTGACCCGTGAGCGGATCCGTCAGATCGAAGCCAAGGCGCTGCGCAAGCTGCGCCACCCGACGCGAAGCGAGCATCTGCGCTCCTTCCTCGACGAGTGATACCAGAACCCCCGGCCCAGGCCGGGGGTTTTGCTTTCTACAGATAAAACGCTCTGTCTCCTCCCTCCCCCGCAATGCCCGTCTACACTCGAAACATTCCCCGTGCCATAACGAGACCGTTATGCCCAGACTGCCGACTGTGTTACTGCTGTCGCTGCTGACCTGGACCGCAACGGCTGGCGCGTTGACTCTTTCTGATGATGAGCGTAGCTGGCTGGCGGACCATCAGGAGCTGCGCCTTGGGGTGGATGCCTCTTGGCCCCCCTTCGAATATCGCGACGAAAACGGTCGCTACCAGGGACTGGCTGCCGACTATGTGCGCCTGATCCAGGACCGCCTGGGCGTGCGGATCAATCTGATTGAGCCGGCGAACTGGACCGCCGTGCTTGAACAGGCCAAACACAACCAGCTCGACCTGCTGCCCGGCATCATGTCCACCCCGGAGCGGCAAAGCTACATAGCCTTTACGCGCCCCTATCTGGATTTCCCCATCGTCATCCTCGCCCATGTAGGGGGTGCCAAACCACGCGACCTCAAGGGTCTGTACGGGCTGAAGATTGCCGTGGTGGAAAACTATGCGCCCCACGAACTGCTGCGCACCCACCACCCCGACCTCAACCTGGTGGCGATGCCCAACGTCAGCTCGACACTGCAGGCCCTGGCCACCGACGAAGTGGATGCCGTGGTCGGCGATCTGGCTTCCAGCGTCTGGAGCCTGCGCCAGCTCAAGCTTGATGGCTTGTACGTCAGCGGCGAAACGCCCTACCGCTATCAACTGGCGATGGGCGTACCACGGGATGAAAAAATACTGGTGGGCATACTCGACAAGGTGCTCGCCGACTTGAGCCCCGATGAAACCGACGCGATCCAGCAACATTGGGTAGGCAGCGTCGCTGATCACCGGACTTTCTGGGTCGACTTGCTGACGTACGGCCTACCCGCCGTGCTGCTGCTGAGCACAGTCCTGGCCATCGTGATTCGGATCAATCGTCGGCTCAGTTCGGAAATTTCCCGGCGAGTCGCCCTTGAACAGGAACTGCGCAGCAGCGAATACCACTATCGCGGCCTGGTGGAGAGCCTGTCCGCCATTGCCTGGGAAGCCAGCATCACCGACTTCACCTACAGCTACGTATCGCCCCATGCCGAAGACCTGCTGGGTTACCCCCGCGCCCACTGGCTGATCCCCGGCTTCTGGCGCAACATCATCCACCCCGCCGACCTGACACGCGCCGAAGCCTATTGCTACCGCGAAACCCGCGCCAACCGCGACCATAGCGTGGATTATCGCGTGATCACCGCCGACGGCCGCTGCCTGTGGGTGCGTGACATTGTCAGCCTGATCGAACACGGCCATGAGCCAGTACTGCGCGGCCTGATGATCGACATCAGCGAAGCCAAGCGCACCGAAGAAGCGCTGCAGCTGTCTGAGCAGAAGTTTGCCTCTGTGTTTCAGCAATGCCCGGACATCCTGGTGATCGCGCGGATGTCCGATGGCTGCCTGCTGGAAGTCAACAAGGCGTTCGAGGACCAAATTGGCCTGACGGCCGAAGAGGTCGTGGGCAAAACCGCCACCGAACTGAATATCTGGGGCGTCCAAGGCGTCGGTCCCGACCTGCTGCAAAGGGCGCAGAACACCAGCATCCGCAACTTGGAGATGACCTTCCTGCGCAGCAATGGCCAGGCGTTTACCGGGCTGATCTCGGCCGAACCCTTCCAACTCGACACCACCGCAGCCCTGGTGGTAGTGGTGCGTGACATCAGCCAGCTCAAAGAAACTCAACAACAACTGCAAACCTCTGAAGAGAAATTCGCCAAGGCATTCCATGCCTCTCCAGATGGCTTGCTGTTGAGCCGCCAGCGCGATGGTGTGTTGATTGAAGTGAACGAGGGCTTCAGCCGGCTGACCGGCTTCACCAGTGCGACGCTTGACCAGTCATCCCTGGACCTGGGCATTTGGGTCGACCTCAACGAACGCAAGCACATGCTGGAGCTCATGCAGCGTGACGGGTTTGTGCGCGACTTTATCTGCCACATCCGCCGCGCCGACGGTTTGATTCGCCTATGTGAATTATCCAGCCGGCCCCTGCCCATCGGCGGTGAAGACTGCATGCTGACTATCGCCCGCGACATCACTGAGCGCCAGTTGATGCAGGAAAAACTGCAACAGGCTGCCACCGTGTTCGAAAGCACCGCCGAAGGGGTATTGATCACCGACACCCGACAGAACATCAGCGCCGTGAACCGTGCTTTCAGCGAAATCACCGGCTACAGCGAAGCCGAAGCCCTGGGCCAGACTCCGCGCCTGCTCGCCTCCGGCCTGCACGACAGCGCGTTCTACGCGGCGATGTGGCATCAGTTGACCGCGCATGGGCATTGGCAGGGCGAGATTTCCAACCGCCGTAAGAATGGCGAGCTGTACCCCAGTTGGCTGACCATCAGTGCCGTGCGCAACCGCGAGCAACTGATCACGCATTTCGTCGCGGTGTTTGCTGACATTTCCAGCCTCAAACACGCCCAGGCCCGCCTCGACTACCAGGCGCACCACGACCCGCTGACCGGCCTGCCCAACCGCACATTGTTTGAAAACCGCCTGCAGGCGGCGCTCAACACCCAACAGGAAATCGGCAACCAGGGCGCGGTACTTTTCCTCGACCTGGACCGTTTCAAGCACATCAATGACAGCCTCGGTCACCCCATCGGCGACCTGCTGCTCAAGGACATCGCCGTACGCCTCAAGGAACAACTGCGCGATATCGACACCGTCGCCCGGCTTGGCGGTGACGAATTCATCATCCTGCTGCCCGGCCTGCAACAAGCCAGCGATGCCGAGCATCTGGCCAATAAGCTGCTGGCCTGCTTTACCCCACCGTTCCAGGCCGGTGAGCACGAGTTCTTTATTACCGCCAGCATCGGCACCAGCCTGTACCCCCAGGACGGCACCGATGTCGCCACCCTGGTCAAGAACGCCGACGCTGCGATGTACCGCTCCAAAGCCAAGGGCCGCAACCGGGTCGAAAGCTATACCCGCGACCTGACTGCCCAGGCCAACGAACGTGTGGCGCTGGAACACGAATTGCGCCGCGCCATGGAGCGCGACGAACTGAGCCTGTACTACCAACCAAAACTCAGCCTTTCGACGCAAGAAGTGATCGGCGCCGAAGCCCTGATTCGCTGGCACCACCCGATCTTTGGCGATGTCCCGCCTGAACACTTCATCGCCCTGGCCGAAGAGAACGGCATGATCCTGCAGATCGGCGATTGGGTCCTGGAGCAAGCCTGCCGCCAGATGCATCTGTGGAAAGAAGCCTTCGAAGACTTCGGCCCACTCTCGGTCAACCTTGCCGGCGCACAGTTGCGCCATCCCAACCTGCTGGGGCGCATTGAACAGCTGCTACGCGACTACCGCCTGGAGCCGGGGCGCCTGCAATTGGAGATCACCGAGAACTTCATCATGAGCCAGGCCGAAGAAGCGCTGGAGGTGCTGCATCAACTCAAGCGCCTGGGCGTACAGTTGGCCATTGATGACTTCGGCACCGGCTACTCGTCCCTCAGCTACCTCAAGCGCCTGCCGCTGGACTTCCTGAAGATCGACCAGTCCTTCGTGCGCGGCCTGCCCGATGACCCTCACGATGCCGCCATCGTGCGCGCGATCATTGCCCTGGGCCACAGCATGCAATTCACCATCATCGCCGAAGGCGTGGAGAACCCCGCGCAGCAAGCCTTCCTGGCCGCCGAGGGCTGTGAGCAAATGCAAGGCTACATCGTCAGCCTACCCCTGCCGCCCGAGCTTTTTGCCGCAAGCCACCTTCACCTGCGTGTTTCAGAGTTTTCGGATGGCACAGCGGAGAATCCGTCGTTATAATCCGCGACCTGTTAAGGGCCTATAGCTCAGTTGGTCAGAGCAGAGGACTCATAATCCTTTGGTCCACGGTTCAAGTCCGTGTGGGCCCACCAACTCCAAAGCCGCGCATTGCGCGGCTTTTGTGTGTCTGGAAGCCTGTAACATGTAGCCCACTGCCCTCAGCACTGGAGTGCCCACTTTGCCCGTCCTCGATGAAATCGACCGTCAACTGATCGCCGCCCTGCAGATCAACGCTCGTGAAAGCGTGGCGATGCTTGCGCGGCAGCTGGGTATCGCGCGCACCACTGTGACGTCGCGCCTGGCACGCCTGGAGAAGACCCAAGTGATTACCGGTTATGGCGTGCGCCTGGGCCAGCGGGTAGTGGACGGCGGTTTGCAGGCTTATGTGGGGATTACCGTGCAAGCGCGCTCGGGCAAGGATGTGTTACGCAAGCTAAGTGCCATGGCGCAGGTCCAGCAGTTGTGTGCAGTCAGCGGTGAGTTCGATTACGTGGCGTGGCTGCGCACCGATTCGCCGGAACAACTGGATCAATTGCTGGACCAGATCGGCAGCGTCGACGGTGTCGAGAAAACCACCACCTCCATCATCCTCAGCAGTAAATTGGACCGCGGCCAGCCAATCTGACCACTTGCTTCGTCACTTTGACTAAAAACAATTCAATCCGACGACACTTTGCGTCTTATTAACGAACACTGCGCTCCCTAAACTGGCTGCCATCTTTTCCTATACTCCACGGGACGTGCCCCGCCGAGTCGCCAGCCAGGTGTGCCATGAACGAAGCCAACCAAAAGACTTTCCAAAAGCCCAATCGCCACCCTGCAGACGGCAAAAAGCCCATCACCATCTTCGGCCCGGACTTCCCGTTTGCCTTTGACGACTGGATCGAACACCCCGCCGGGCTGGGCAGTATTCCCGTCGCCCAGCATGGGGCTGAAGTCGCCATTGTCGGCGCCGGGATTGCCGGGCTGGTGGCCGCTTACGAGCTGATGAAGCTGGGCCTGAAACCCGTGGTATACGAAGCCTCGAAGATGGGCGGCCGCCTGCGCTCCCAAGCATTTGAAGGCGCCGAGGGCATCATCGCCGAACTGGGCGGCATGCGTTTCCCGGTGTCCTCCACCGCGTTCTACCACTATGTGGACAAGCTGGGCCTGGAAACCAAACCCTTCCCCAACCCGCTGACTCCGGCCTCCGGCAGCACCGTGATCGACCTCGAAGGCCAGACCCACTACGCGCAAAAACTCTCCGACCTGCCGGTGCTGTTCCAGGAAGTTGCCGACGCCTGGGCCGATGCCCTGGAAGCCGGCTCGCAGTTCGGTGATATCCAACAAGCTATCCGTGATCGCGACGTACCGCGTCTAAAGGAGCTGTGGAATAAGCTCGTGCCGCTGTGGGACGACCGCACTTTCTACGACTTCGTCGCCACCTCCAAGGCCTTCGCCAAGCTGTCGTTCCTGCATCGCGAAGTCTTCGGCCAGGTGGGCTTCGGCACCGGCGGCTGGGACTCGGACTTTCCCAACTCCATGCTGGAAATCTTCCGTGTGGTCATGACCAACTGCGACGATCACCAACACTTGGTGGTCGGGGGTGTGGCGCAGGTGCCCATGGGCATCTGGCGTCATGTACCGGAGCGCTGCGCCCACTGGCCGGCGGGTACCAGCCTCAGCTCGCTGCATCGGGGCGCGCCACGGGCCGGGGTGAAGCGTATTGCCCACGCCGCCGATGGCCGTTTCGCCGTCACGGATAACTACGGCGACACCCGCGAATACGCGGCGGTGCTGACCACCTGCCAGAGCTGGCTGTTGACCACCCAGATCGAGTGTGATGAAAGCCTGTTCTCGCAAAAAATGTGGATGGCCCTGGACCGCACCCGCTACATGCAATCGTCGAAAACCTTTGTCATGGTCGACCGCCCGTTCTGGAAAGACAAAGACCCGGAAACCGGCCGCGACCTGATGAGCATGACCCTGACCGACCGCCTGACCCGCGGCACTTACCTGTTCGATAATGGCGACGATAAACCGGGGGTCATCTGCCTGTCGTACTCCTGGATGAGCGACGCGCTGAAAATGCTCCCGCAGCCCATCGATAAGCGCGTAAAACTGGCCCTCGACGCCCTGAAGAAGATTTACCCGAAAGTCGACATCAAGGCGCGCATCATCGGCGACCCGATTACCGTGTCCTGGGAAGCCGACCCGCATTTCCTCGGGGCCTTCAAAGGCGCGTTGCCCGGCCACTATCGCTACAACCAGCGGATGTATGCGCACTTCATGCAGAAGGACATGCCCGCCGAACAACGTGGGATTTTTATCGCCGGCGACGATGTATCCTGGACCCCGGCCTGGGTGGAAGGCGCGGTTCAGACCTCACTGAACGCGGTGTGGGGCATCATGACTCACTTCGGCGGCCGCACTCATCCGGAAAACCCAGGCCCGGGCGATGTGTTCGATGAAATCGGGCCGATTGCTTTAGCGGATTAAGGAGTCAAGCATGCGTGTCGCCCTGTACCAATGCCCACCACGACCGCTGGATGTGGCCGCCAATCTCAAGCGGCTGCATCAAGTGGCGCACGAGGCCTCGGGCGCCGATGTGCTGGTGTTGCCGGAGATGTTTCTCAGCGGCTATAACATCGGCGCCGAAGCCGTTGGCGCACTGGCTGAAGCCCAGGACGGCGCGTCGGCACAGGCAATCGCCGCACTGGCCAAAAGCGCCGGGCTGGCGATTCTGTATGGCTACCCGGAACGGGCCGATGACGGGCAGATCTACAATGCCGTGCAGTTGATCGACGCCCACGGCCAGCGCCTGTGCAACTACCGCAAGACTCACCTGTTCGGTGATCTGGACCACTCGATGTTCAGTGCCGGGGAGGATGATTTCCCGGTAGTTGAGTTGAATGGCTGGAAGCTGGGGTTCCTGATCTGCTACGACCTGGAGTTTCCGGAAAACACTCGGCGCCTGGCCCTCGCCGGCGCCGAGCTGATCCTGGTGCCCACCGCCAATATGGTGCCATTCGACTTTGTCGCCGACGTCACCGTGCGGGCGCGGGCCTTCGAAAATCAATGCTATGTGGCTTACGCCAACTATTGCGGGCATGAAGACGAGATTCAATATTGCGGGCAAAGCAGCATTGCGGCGCCGAACGGCCAGCGAATCGCCCAGGCCGGGCTGGATGAAGCCTTGATTGTGGGCGAGTTGGATCGCCGCTCAATCCTGGAGGCCCGCGCCGCCAATCACTACTTGCAAGACCGTCGCCCGGAGCTCTACGGCGTGCTGAACAAACCCTGAGCCAGCCGGTTTGCCGGCGGTTTGTTAACATGTCCACACCCTACGTTTCGGAAGTGTCCATGCCTGCCCCGGCCCACCCTCATCATCGTCATCTGACCCTGGCCAATGGCCTGCAGGTTTCTCTACGCCATGCACCGCGCTTGAAGCGTTGCGCCGCAGCCCTGCGGGTGGCCGCCGGCAGCCATGATGCGCCTTTGGCGTGGCCGGGATTGGCGCATTTTCTGGAGCATTTGTTGTTTCTGGGCACCGAGCGTTTTCCCGCGAGCGACGCCTTGATGGCGTACGTGCAGCGTCACGGCGGCCAGGTCAACGCCAGTACCCGGGAGCGCACCACCGACTTCTTTTTCGAGTTGCCGGTGTCGACCTTCGCCGAGGGGCTTGAGCGACTGGCCGAGATGCTCGCTCATCCACGCCTTGCAATTGAAGATCAACTGCGTGAACGCGAAGTGCTGCACGCGGAGTTCGTCGCCTGGTCGCAGGATGCCCAGGCGCAACGGCAGGTCGCACTGCTCGAAGGTCTGGCCGATGATCATCCGCTGCGGGGTTTTCATGCCGGTAATCGCGACAGCCTGCCCGTGGAAAGTGAGCTGTTTCAGCAAGCGCTGAGGGCATTCCACACCGACTTCTATCAGAGTGGGCAGATGACCCTGAGCCTTGCCGGCCCCCAGCCGTGGGACGAACTCGAAGCGCTGGCGCGGCGGTTCAGCGAACAGCTGGCCGCCGGGGCTGGCCACCCACAGGCCGCTCCGCCGGCGCTGATGCGCGACCAGGCCACGAGTTATCAGCACACTGCCAATGGTCACCTGCACCACGTCATTGCCTGCGATGTACCACGCGAAGCCCTGGAGTTTCTCTGCACCTGGCTCAACAGCGCAGCGCCCGGCGGGTTGCTGGCTGAACTGAAAACTCGAAAGCTGGCCAGCACATTGCAGGCCTCAGTGCTTTATCAGTTCGCTGGGCAAGCACTGCTGGATATCGACTTTGCTCTCGACACCCACGCTGATTCGGCGACGCTGATCGAGATGTTGTTGCACGACTGGCTGAGCTTTTTCGCCCACAGTGACTGGACGTCACTGCGCGAAGAATTCGCCCTGCTGGCGGCGCGTCAACTTCAGGTCCAAGGCGCCCTGGCGTTGGCGCGGTACGAAAGCCAAGCGCTGTCGGAGCACAGCGTCAGTGCCTTGAAGGCCCTGCTTGATTCACTGCAGCTGAAGCCCGCCCAGCACACTTGGCAGTTGCCACCCGGCAACCCCTTCCTGCGCCCGCCCGTCAAAGAAGAACGCGCCGGCCTGATTCGCGGCCAAACCAGCGCCCATCGCGGCCTGCGCACCTTTGCCCAGGATCGTTCCCGAGGCCGACGCGAAGCCTCCGCGCTGACGTTCAGCAAAGCCTTGGCTGATGACACCGAGGAAGGTGCGCTCTATCTGCATTGGCAGTTTGATTCAAGCCTCCCTGCCGGGCTGGAAAGCGCATTGCAGCCGTTACGGGACAACGCCCATCAGGCGGGCGTCGAATTATCGTTCGAAACCCTCGCCAATGACTGGTGGGTGAAAATGACCGGCCTGCACGAACCGATGCCGGCCGTGCTCGAAGCCTTGGCGCATAACCTGAACCTGCCCGTGGCCCACGAGACGCCCTCCAACGCAGCGCCGCTGATTGCTATCCGAGCACTGCTCAAGGCGCTCCCGGCTTGCTGTGCCGGTGCTCGCAGCGAACCCCGCGTGACGCCGGCAGCGTGGAACACCGCACGCTGGCAAGGGTTGGGCCTGGGGTTGCCTGCCGCATGCGAAGCCGCGATCAAAACCGCTGCCGCTCGTTTGCCTGGGCAGCCCGCGAGCATCGAGTACCAACACCCGCCCATCGGTGGTCAACGTCTCTGGCACGAGATGGCAACGGCGTCCGACGAAGCGGCATTACTGCTGTTTTGCCCGGCACCCACACAATCCCTGGAGGACGAGGCCGCGTGGCGCCTGCTCGGGCATCTGTTGCAGGGGCCTTTCTACCAACGCTTGCGCGTCGAGCTGCAAGTCGGCTACGCCGTATTCAGCGGCGTGCGACAGATCAACGGGCAAACCGGGCTGCTGTTTGGCGTGCAGTCCCCCAGCGTTTCCCTCGCCGGTATCGTCGAACACCTGCAAACCTTTCTGACACAACTGCCGTCGTTGATCGAGGGCAGCGCCGACCTGGGGGGCCAGGACCTGGCCCGGCAGCTCACGGCACTTTCTGTCGCCCAAGCCGCCGAGCAGCTTTGGCACGCGCAGTTGGCCGGCCATTCGTCGGGTTATCTTGAGCGGCTTGAACAACTCATCCGATCTCGCACGCGTGAAGATTTACTGCAGGCCGCCCGGCAACTCAACAATGCCTCGGGCGGCTGGCGCTGTGTCGCCAACGGCCCACGTATCAGCGATCACTGGCAAGCCGCAGGCTGATCATTGCCAGGCCTGCAAAAGGCTTTTTCTTTCGAGACAGCGCTAACTTGAGAAGAATTGCGTAATATTCATACGCAGTATCTGAACATCTCCGACAGGAGGTGGACTATATGTAGTAGTTGGTAGTGAACGTCCCATCCTTTGGTAGGAGTATGAATATGACCTGGTCCAAACCTGCTTACACTGATCTGCGCATCGGTTTCGAAGTCACCATGTACTTCGCCAGCCGTTAATCCGCTGGGTAATACAACGCCTCGGTTCGCCCGGGGCGTTTTTGTTTGAGCTTTGCTTGATGGAGCGACCATGTTTGTCCAGATTCTAGGTTCCGCCGCCGGCGGTGGTTTCCCACAGTGGAACTGCAACTGCGTGAACTGCGCAGGTTTTCGTGATGGCAGTCTAAAGGCCCAGGCCCGCACCCAGTCGTCCATCGCGATCTCCGACGATGGCGTGAACTGGGTACTGTGCAATGCCTCGCCGGATATCCGGGCGCAACTGCAAGGCTTTGTCCCGATGCAACCCGGCCGTGCTCTGCGTGACACCGGCATCAGCGCGATCATCCTGATGGACAGCCAGATCGACCACACCACCGGCCTGCTGAGCCTGCGTGAAGGCTGCCCGCACCAAGTGTGGTGCACCGACATGGTCTTTGAGGACCTGAGCACCGGTTTCCCGTTGTTCACCATGCTCACCCATTGGAACGGCGGCCTGGTCAGGAACCGCATCGAGCTGGACACCGGCTTCACCATCCCGGCCTGCCCAAACCTGCGTTTTACCCCGTTGCCACTGCGCAGCGCTGCGCCGCCCTACTCGCCACACCGCTTCGACCCGCACCCAGGCGACAACATCGGCCTGATCGTCGAAGACCTGCGCACCGGCGGCAAACTGTTCTACGCCCCGGGGTTGGGCAAGGTCGACGCGCCGTTGCTGGAGATCATGGCCGGTAGCGATTGCCTGTTGGTGGATGGCACGATGTGGGATGACGATGAAATGCAACGCCGTGGCGTCGGCACTCGCACCGGCCGCGAGATGGGCCACCTGGCGCAGAACGGCCCCGGCGGCATGCTCGAAGTGCTTGCGCAGTTGCCTGAACAGCGCAAGGTACTTATCCACATCAACAACACCAACCCGATTCTCGATGAAGACTCCCCCGAGCGGGCCGAGTTGGTGCGGCGCAATGTCGAAGTGGCTTACGACGGCATGAGCATCGAACTGTAGGAGCTGGCTGCCCGCGAAAAATCCAAGGGCACCGCGCTCATTCAGAATGCCCCGTCATCGTTAACCACCTTCGCGAGCAAGCTCGCTCCTGCAGGAGACCTCTTATGACTGAAAGACCGATGAACACCGCAGAATTTGAAAAGGCCCTGCGGGCCAAGGGCGCCTTCTACCATATCCATCACCCGTACCACGTGGCGATGTATGAAGGCCGAGCCACTCGCGAGCAGATCCAGGGCTGGGTCGCCAACCGCTTCTACTATCAGGTGAATATCCCGCTGAAAGACGCGGCCATCCTGGCCAACTGCCCGGACCGTGAGATACGTCGCGAGTGGATTCAACGCCTGCTGGACCACGACGGCGCACCCGGCGAAGACGGTGGGATCGAAGCCTGGTTGCGCCTGGGCCAAGCGGTCGGTCTCGACCCCGATCAACTACGCTCCCAGGAATTGGTGCTGCCCGGTGTGCGTTTTGCGGTGGATGCCTACGTCAACTTCGCCCGTCGCGCCAGCTGGCAAGAAGCCGCCAGCAGTTCGCTGACCGAGCTGTTCGCCCCGCAGATCCACCAGTCGCGCCTCGACAGTTGGCCGCAGCATTACCCGTGGATTGATCCAGCCGGCTACGAATATTTCCGCACGCGCCTGGGCCAGGCCCGTCGCGACGTGGAGCACGGGCTGGCGATCACCCTGCAGCACTACACGACTCGCGAAGGCCAGGAGCGCATGCTGGAAATACTCCAGTTCAAACTGGATATTTTGTGGAGCATGCTGGACGCCATGAGCATGGCCTATGAACTCAACCGCCCGCCCTATCACAGCGTGACCGAGCAACGGGTGTGGCATAAAGGGATCACCCTATGAGCTTTGATCGCAGCAAAAAACCGACCTGGCGCCAAGGCTATCGCTACCAGTACGAGCCTGCGCAAAAAGGCCATGTGTTGCTCTATCCTGAAGGCATGATCAAGCTCAACGACAGCGCCGCCTTGATCGGGGGGTTGATCGACGGTGAGCGCGACGTCGCGGCCATCATCGCCGAGCTGGAAAAACAATTTCCCGGTGTGCCTGAACTCGGTGAAGACATCGAGCAATTCATGGAGGTCGCCCGTGCTGAGCACTGGATCAACCTTGCCTGAAAAACCCGCTGTCGGCCTGCCGCTATGGTTGCTCGCCGAGCTGACTTACCGCTGCCCGTTGCAATGCCCGTATTGCTCCAACCCGCTGGATTTTGCCGAGCAGGGCAAGGAGCTGAGCACCGAGCAGTGGATCAAGGTGTTTCGCGAAGCGCGGGAAATGGGTGCGGCACAACTGGGGTTTTCCGGCGGTGAACCGCTGGTGCGCCAGGATCTCGCAGAGCTGATCGCCGAGGCACGCCAGTTGGGGTTCTACACCAACCTGATCACCTCCGGCATCGGCCTCACCGAACAGAAAATCAGCGACTTCAAAAAAGCCGGCCTGGACCATATCCAGATCAGCTTCCAAGCCAGCGATGAACAGGTGAACAACCTGCTGGCCGGCTCCAAAAAAGCCTTCGCGCAAAAACTGGAAATGGCCCGTGCGGTCAAGGCCCATGGCTATCCGATGGTGCTGAACTTTGTCACCCATCGGCACAATATCGACAAGATCGACCGTATCATCGAGCTGTGCATCGCGCTGGAAGCCGACTTCGTCGAACTCGCCACCTGCCAGTTCTATGGCTGGGCACAGCTCAATCGCGTGGGGTTGCTGCCGACTAAAGAGCAGTTGGTGCGCGCCGAACGCATCACTAACGAATACCGTGCCAAGCTTGAAGCCCAAGGGCACCCCTGCAAGCTGATCTTCGTGACCCCGGATTACTACGAGGAGCGCCCAAAAGCCTGCATGAACGGCTGGGGCAGTCTCTTTCTGACGGTGACACCGGACGGTACCGCCCTACCCTGCCACGGCGCCCGACAGATGCCGGTGCAATTTCCGAATGTGCGCGATCACAGCATGCAGCACATCTGGTACGACTCGTTCGGCTTCAACCGCTTTCGCGGCTACGACTGGATGCCCGAACCGTGCCGTTCGTGTGACGAAAAGGAAAAGGACTTCGGCGGCTGCCGCTGCCAGGCCTTTATGCTGACCGGGGATGCGAGCAATGCCGACCCGGTGTGCAGCAAGTCCGAGCAGCACGGCATCATCCTGCAGGCGCGGGAGGAGGCCGAACACGCTACTCAGACCATTGAGCAACTGGCCTTTCGCAACGAGCGCAACTCACGACTCATCGCCAAAGGCTGACGGCCTCAGCGCTTGGCGATGATGTACACCGCATGCACGATGCCCGGGATGTAGCCGCACAGGGTCAGCAGGATATTCAGCCAGAACGCGCCGCCGAACCCCACTTGCAGGAACACGCCCAGTGGCGGCAACAGGATGGCAATGATGATACGAATGAAATCCATAGGGTCAGCTCCAAGAAATCGGCTCGTGTGAGCCGTGTAGCTAATCGACCGTGGGGGTTTGCGAGGGTTCAGTGGGTTCTGGCATTGGGCCATCTTCAAGCCAGAATTTCCAACCCGTGCTTCTTTACGATGCTCAGCAACTTGAGCGCCATGCCGCTGGGCTGTTTCTCACCAGATTCCCATTTTTTGACCGTGGAGGCACTGGTGTTCAAGTAACGCGCGAAAACAGGTTGGCTCACATGGCTGCTTTCACGCAGCTGCTTGATCTGTTCGGCTGGAATTTGCGCCGGGACCGTTGCAAGGCACATCTCGTCGAACTCACGTAGAGTGGTTTTGCTGATTGCCCCTATCGAGTGCAGCGCCTGGGCCGATTTATGAACAGATTCCAGCGCTTCACTTTCATACTTTTTGATCATGATGTATCTCCACAAACTCCTTGAGGTCCAGTAGTTGCTGGACTTGTGCCGCGCTTAAAGCTTCCCACAAACATACCACTCAGTGGTATAGACTAGAAACGCGGGCACGCAAAATCTCTCTGCCCCCTCGTCGGCAGTCCTTGCCGACGCTTGCCAAAAAGCCATTGTTTTCACTGATGCTCAATCAACAATTTCAGTCCAAAAATTTCGCAGACAAAAAAACGCCCCCAGCCAAAAGAATCAGGCTGGAGGCGCCGCGTAGGCCGCGAGACGGTTCAGGAATAAGGGATTAAACGGCGATGCCCTTGCGGCATTGCAGTTGTGCGGTACGCACGCGAGAAAAGGCGCGGGCCAGACGCAGGAGCATTTCGTCGATGTTGCCTTTGCTCACGGTCAGCGCCGGAGTGAAGCGCAGGCAGTTGGGTTGCGGGGCATTGAGGATCAGACCTTCGTGCAGGGCGGCCTTTACGACGGCATCCGCAGAATCATCCGACAACGTCAGGCCCCACATCAGACCCTGGCCGCGTAATTGGCCGTGGTCGTAACGGTAGGCCAGGCGGGCGAGACCTTCGCCGAGGTAACAGCCAGACTCACGCACCTGCTCCAGGAAACCGTGCTCCAGCACCGTATCGAGAACCGCCAGACCGGCCGATGCCATCAGCGCATTACCATGATGCGTGCCCTCCAGCTCGCCGACCTCGAAGCAGCAGGCTTTGCCGCGCGCCAACAAGGCCGCCAGCGGCACGCCACCGCCCAAGCCCTTGCCGAGCATGATGATGTCGGCGCGTATACCGTACTGCTGTTCAGCAAGTAAGGCGCCACAGCGACCGATGCCCGTTTGCACTTCATCAAGAATCAGCAGGATGCCCAGCTCACGGCATAGGCGCTCAACCCCCTTGAGGTAGTGCTCGGTGGCGGGAATCACGCCGGCTTCGGCCTGGATAGGTTCCAGCATGATGGCGACAGTACCGGCATCCACGGCGGCGTGCAGGGCGGGTAGATCGTTGAACGGCACATGGCTGAACCCAGGCAACTGCGGTTCGAAACGGTTGTCACAGCCGCCCGACGACGCCGACATGGCCGCGAAGCTGCGGCCATGGCAGCCGTTGCCGGCGGTGATGATGCGATAAGCACTACCCCGATGCAGTTGGCCCCATTTGCGCGCCAGCTTGATCGCCGCTTCGCAGGCTTGCGCGCCGCTGTTGAGCAGGTAGCCCTGGTCGCTGCCGGTGTGTTCGCACAGGCGGTCGACGAGGTTGAGTTGCAGGCGGTTGTACAGGCCATTACCCGGGTTGATCAGTGCTTGAGCCTGATCCGAGAGCGCCTTGATCAATACCTGCGGGCTGTGGCCGAGGCTGTTGGCGGCACCGCCCTGGCTGAAATCGAGGTAGGCGCGGTCATCACTGTCCCAGAGCCAGGAGCCCTGGCCACGTACGAACACCTGCGGCGGGCGCGCAACGGTGGGCATCAGGCGCGCGCTGGAAAGGTCATTGCCGGCA
This sequence comes from Pseudomonas sp. R19M, assembly GCF_050312585.1. Lineage (NCBI taxonomy): Bacteria > Pseudomonadati > Pseudomonadota > Gammaproteobacteria > Pseudomonadales > Pseudomonadaceae > Pseudomonas > Pseudomonas sp. R19M. The sequence goes on along the minus strand of NZ_JBNPJV010000059.1, from coordinate 8,738 downwards.
GTGTCCAGAATCAGATCGTCCAGGCTCGGCGCGGGGCGACGGAACAGATTCACAGCTCACCTCCAATAGCAACCCGACCTTGATCGGTGCAGGGTGCCGACGCTGCCTTGCGGTTTTTTGTCTTGCCTATGTAAACGCTATCAACATAAACGCTGTTCATTGCCCGATCCGGCCCTGTACGCCCTGTGAATAGGCGCTAGACTAGGCGTCTGCAGGGCCGACGGCCATTTCGATTTTCCAGCTTTTTCGATAAGTAAGTCTTATGGATTTCAAGCAACTGCGTTATTTCGTCGCGGTGTATGAGGAAGGCCACGTAGGCCGTGCCGCTGAACGCCTTTCGATCTCTCAACCGGCGTTGTCGCAACAGATCCGCCAGTTGGAACAGAACCTGGATGTGGGCCTGTTCGAGCGCAGCAGCAAGCGCCTGTTACCTACCCTGGCCGCTCATACGTTGTACAACCATGCCTTGCCGCTGATCGATGGCATGCAGCAAGCCGTTGAAGCCTTGGGCAACTTCAAGGGCCAGGCGATGCGTACCTTGGCCATCGGCGTGCTGCAGACGGTGCACACCAGCCTGGTTCCGCAAATGCTGGAGCGTGTGCGCAAGGCGCAGCCTCATTTGGTCGTGCAAATCTACGAACTGACGGGGCTTGAAATTGAACGGCGCCTGCTCAACGGTTCGTTGGACATTGGAATCAGCTATCTGCCGCCACGCCAGCCGGGGCTGCACGGCACGCTGCTGTATGAGGATGAATTGAAGGTGGTGATCCCCGAAGACCACCCCCTGCGCGAGTTCAAGAAAGTCTCGCTGAAACAGGCGGCCGAATTACCGATGTTGCTGTTGGGCGAAGAGTTTCAAGTGCGCCAGATCTGGCAAGGCCAACTGTCCAACCTCGGGCGGCGCCCGCAAGTGCAGGCAGAGCTCAACACCATGGTGGGCATTCTCGACAGCCTGCCCCACAGTAAATTGGCCACGGTGCTGCCAGGGCGCTCCCAGGACGAGCACAACAGCAAGGCCTTATTGTGGAAACCCTTGAGTGAACCCAGGGTACCACTGAAAGTGGGCTTGGTGTGCCGTGATCTACAACGACAGCAGGCGACCGTGGCCTTGCTGCGCACGCTGCTGGAAGGCGTGATGAATGCCCCGCAGGCAAGCGCCTGACTTTTTCGCGGGCAAAAGAAAACCCCGCCGAAGCGGGGCTTTGCAGACTGTTTCCCTGACATCCATTTCACTCCGCCGTCCTGGCAGAATCCTACGTGTCCGTGTTGTTGCTTTGCGCTTCCTGCGCGACGTCCATGTGAAGTAGATTATCGGTGGATCCAATTTGGCGATAGAGGACGAATAGCAGCACGTCATGTAAGAGATTGCTTACACGCCCTCCAAGCCGTTAGAACTGTGCCTCATCCAGCAAATACAGCGATTCGCTGCCCGCTTTTACCGACGCGCTCAATGAGTGGATACGCGGCAACAGGCGTGCAAAGTAAAAGCGCGCCGTGCCCAGTTTGCTGGCGTAGAAATCTTCTTCAGCCTCTTTGCCCAGCGCTGCCTTGGCCATGCGTGCCCACATGTAGGCGTAGGCCATGTACCCAAACGCGTGCAGATATTCCACCGACGCCGCGCCGATCTCATTCGGGTTGGTCTTGGCGCGGTCCAGCACCCAGGCGGTCAATTCATCCAGGTTATCCACCGCCGCGCTCAGTGGGCGGGTGAACTCGGCCAGTTCGGCATTCGCCGTGGCGATGAACTGACGGACTTCGTCGGCGAACAGGCTGTAGAACTTGCCACCGCTGCCCACGATCTTGCGCCCCATCAGGTCCAGAGCCTGAATGCCATTGGTCCCTTCGTAGATCTGGGTGATGCGTACGTCGCGCACCAATTGTTCCTGGCCCCACTCGCGGATGTAGCCATGGCCGCCGAACACTTGCTGGCCGAGTACGGTAGTTTCCAGGCCCAGGTCGGTGAGAAACGCCTTGGCGACCGGGGTCAACAACGCCACCAGGTTATCGGCGCGTTCGCGAGCGGCGGCATCTTCGCTGAATTTGGCGATATCCAACTGCGTCGCCACATAGGTGGAGAACGCACGGCCGCCTTCGTTCGCGGCCTTCATGGTCAGCAGCATGCGCCGCACGTCCGGGTGCACGATGATCGGGTCGGCGGCCTTGTCTTTGGCTTGGGCTCCAGTCGGTGCACGGCTTTGCAGGCGATCGCGGGCGTATTCAATCGCGTTCTGGTAGGAGCGCTCGCCGGACGCCAGGCCCTGGATACCCACGCCCAGACGCTCGTAGTTCATCATGGTGAACATCGCCGCCAAGCCACGGTTTGGCTCGCCGACCAGGTAGCCCACGGCTTCGTCGAAGTTCATCACGCAGGTCGCAGACGCCTGGATGCCCATCTTGTGTTCGATCGAGCCGCAAGTCACCGGGTTACGCGCGCCCAGGCTGCCGTCGGCATTGACCATGAACTTCGGCACTAGGAACAGCGAAATCCCCTTGGGCCCCGCCGGTGCATCCGGCAGCTTGGCCAGCACCAGGTGGATGATGTTTTCGGTGAGATCGTGCTCGCCACCGGTGATGAAGATCTTGGTGCCGCTGACCTTATAGGAACCGTCCACCTGAGGCTCGGCCTTGGTGCGGATCATCCCCAGGTCCGTACCGGCATGGGCTTCGGTCAGGCACATGGAGCCGGCCCACTCACCGGAATACATCTTCGGCAGGTAAGCGGCTTTCAGCTCTTCACTGGCATGGGTATTGATCGACACGCAGGCGCCGGAAGTCAGCATCGGATACAGGCCGAACGCCAGGCTCGACGAGTTGATCATTTCTTCGACTTGCGCCGACACGGCTTTGGGCATGCCCATGCCGCCGAAGACAGGGTCACCCCCGACACCAACCCAGCCGCCTTCAGCGTAGGTTTTGTAGGCCTGTGGGAATCCATCCGGCGTGCTGACCGCACTGTCCGCCCAGCGGCAGCCTTGCTCGTCGCCACCCCGGCTGAGCGGCGCGATGGACTTGGCGGTCACCTTGCCGGCCTCTTCGAGAATGGCCTCAACAGTTTCGGCATCCACGGTGTCCGCCAATGCCGGCAATTGGGCCCAAGTATTGGCGACCTCAAACACTTCGTTGAGGACGAAGCGCATATCACGCAGCGGCGCTTTGTAATCAGCCATGGCAAACCTCGTGAGAACGTGAAAAGTGATTCGATAGGGATCGGTTTTATGAGCCCTGAGTGTACCCGAACAACTTTTAAGACACATAGGGTCCACTTGTGACTGATTGGTATTTTTAAGTCACTCCAATGCAAATGCTTGCGCAGACAGACTCATCAGGCACTCGCTGCCGGCTTCCACGGCGGCGCGGTGGCCCGTTGTACGGGGCAGCAGGCGCTTGAAGTAGAAGTCGCAGGTGCCCAGCTTGGCCTTGGCGAACTCGATGTCGTCTTGCGCTTGCGCGGCAATGGCCATACGCAGCCACAGGTACGCCAGGATGATGTAGCCGCTGTACATCAGGTAATCCACGGCCGCAGCGCCCACTTCATCCGGGTTTTTCAGCGCCGCCATACCGACTTTCATCGTCAACTCGCCCCACTGCTGGTTCAACTGGTCGAGCTGCTCCACATGGGCCTTGAGCTGCGGATGTTCGGCATGCGCCGCGCAGAACTTATGCACAATCCTGGTAAAGCCACGCAATAACTTGCCCTGGCTGCCGAGCACCTTGCGCCCCAGCAAATCCAGCGCCTGGATGCCGTTGGTGCCTTCATAGATCGGTGCAATCCGCGCATCCCGCGCCAATTGCTCCATGCCCCACTCGCGGATGTAGCCATGGCCGCCGAACACCTGCATACCGTGGTTGGTCACCTCCAGCCCGGTCTCGGTCATGAAGGCTTTGCAGATCGGGGTAAGGAAGGCCAACAGGTCTTCAGCGGCCTGGCGCTGCTCGGCGTCGTGGCTCAGATGCGCGGTGTCGAGCAATTGCGCGGTGAAGTAGGTCAATGCGCGGTTGCCCTCGTTGAAGGCTTTCATGGTCAGCAGCATGCGCCGCACGTCGGGGTGCACGATGATCGGGTCGGCGGCCTTGTCCGGTGCCTTGGCGCCGGTCAGCGAGCGCATTTGCAGGCGGTCGTTGGCGTATTTGATCGCGCCCTGGAAACTCGCTTCACCGTTGCACAAGCCCTGCATGCCGGTGCCCAGCCGTGCGTGGTTCATCATGGTGAACATGCAGTTGAGGCCTTTGTTGGCCTCGCCAATCAGAAAGCCCCTGGCACCGTCGAAGTTCAACACACACGTGGCCGAGCCCTTGATCCCCATCTTGTGTTCGATGGAGCCACAGTGCACCGCGTTACGCTCACCCGAGTCCGCATGGAACTTGGGCACGATAAACAAGGAAATACCTTTAGTGCCCGCTGGCGCATCGGGCAGCTTGGCCAGCACCAGATGGATGATATTGGCGCTCATGTCGTGCTCGCCGGCCGAGATGAAGATCTTGCTGCCGGTGACCGCATAGCTGCCGTCCGCCTGTGGCACGGCGCGGGTCTTGATCAGGCCCAGGTCGGTGCCGCAGTGGGCTTCGGTGAGGCACATCGTGCCGGTCCACTCGCCGGCGGTGAGTTTGTTCAGGTAAGTGGCTTTCTGCTCGTCGGTGCCATGGGCGTGGATCGCCGTCATGGCACCATGGGTCAGGCCGGGGTACATGCCCCAGGACGTGTTGCTGGAGCCGATCATTTCGCTCAGCACCAGGCCCAAGGATGGCGGCAGGCCCTGGCCGCCGTAGGCCGGATCGGCCGCCACGCCGTGCCAGCCGCCGTCCACATACTGGGCGAAAGCTTCCTTGAAGCCCTTGGGGGTGGTGACCACGCCATTGTCGAAATGGCAGCCCTCTTCATCACCGCTGCGGTTGAGCGGTGCGAGCACGTTTTCGCAGAATTTGGCGCCTTCTTCGAGGATCGCACTGACCATGTCCGGCGTGGCATCAGTAGCCCCCAGCGCCGCATAGTGGCCATGGAAATCAAACACGTTGTCGATCAGAAAGCGCATGTCGCGCAGGGGAGCTTTGTAGTCAGGCATGGCGATGTCTCCGGCAGCAGATACTTTCAACCTACTGCCGGCCAAGACTGCAAACAATCACTGTAGAACCGCTGAATACGGCGCCATCACTCAACCGGCAGCGCGCTCCATACGCACCGCGCCACGCCGGGTCTGCCCGGCCGCGACCACGCAATTACGCCCGGCCCCCTTGGCGGAGTACAGGGCTTCGTCGGCGGATTTGAGCACCTCTTCCGGCGTGCGCTGCTCGGCCTGGCGCTCGGCCACGCCGATGCTGACGGTCACCGACACACTGGACGCCCCGCTGCCTGTGCGACGCTGACGGCCCTGATGATCGTCATGGGGACGGTCCGGGTTGCGCAACTTGATGTCGTAGTTGGCAATGATCTCGCGGATCTCTTCCAGGTGCGGCATGCACTCATCCAGGGTCTTGCCGGCAAACACCACGGCAAATTCTTCACCGCCATAACGGTAGGCACGCCCGCCGCCATTGACCTTGGACAGCTTGCTGGCGACCAGCCGCAGGACCTGGTCGCCCACGTCGTGGCCATGGGTGTCGTTGAAGCGCTTGAAGTGGTCGACGTCGCTCATCGCCAACACATAGTTGCGCCCCAGTCGCTGCATGCGTTCGTTGAGCGCGCGCCGCCCGGGCAAGCCGGTCAGTTCATCGCGAAACGCCATTTGATAGGCCTCATGGGCCACACCGGCGGCAATCATCAGCATCACCTGGCTGCACATGATGTTCAGCGTGAACGGCAGGATGAAGGTTTGCGGCAACATCCAGAACATTCCCAACAACCCGACCAACTGCGCGGCGTGCAACGGACGCGGCTGGTACCAGTACTGGGCGGCCAGGGTCAGGAAGCCGACCAGGAACATCGGGTAAGAGAGTTGGATCAGGCTCATCCAGCTGCCATGCAGCGCCGGCCAACGAATTTCCGCCAGCCAGCTCAGCAAGGCCTGCGGGAAACTCTGCTCCAGGGCCAGCGCAACGCTGCCCACGGCGATCAGCACCGCACACCGGGCAATGAAGTCGCGAAACAGGTGGGTCTTTTCCTGCCACAACGCGTAGATGCTGAACAACAGCGGCAACAGCAGGCAACACAGATGAAACACCACGGCGGCATCTTCACGCACGCGGCCATTATCACGGTAAAAGTCCGTCTGGGTGTCCAGCAAGAAGTAGGTGATATACACCGTGATCATCAGGAACAGTTCACGCTGGCGCCGATACACCGCGCAATACGAACCACCGAGCAACAGCACCAAGGTCGGCAGCACGTTGAACAGCGAAGTGAAGAAGACATTGAGGTCTTTGACATACGCAGCCGAGAGCCCGGCCAGCAATAGCAGCAACGAGGGGAGAAAATGGCTGAAACGTACAGCGGACGCGCGTGACAAGGGTAAAGCTCCGACCCGCCGATAAAGATGGCACAGTGCCTTCACTGCGCACAGTTAAGCACATTCAATGTGACCTGTATCACATTGCCATCACTGTAACGGCAGCCAACCCCAATCCCTGAGTGCTGCGCTGTGTTTTTTATCGCACCCAATAAAAAACCGCCACTCCCGAAGGAGCGGCGGTTTTCAGGAGAACCCGGTAAGGCTTAGTAAGCCAGGCCGAAGTTCTCTTCTTTCATGTCCATCAGGTTGTTGGCGCCCGACAGCATGGTTGCAACGTGAGTGCGGGTACGCGGCAGGATGCGCTGGAAGTAGAAGCGCGCAGTCTGCAGCTTGGCGGTGTAGAACGCCTCTTCGGTGGTGCCGGCAGCCAGTTTTTCGGCGGCCAGGCGCGCCATGTCGGCCCAGAAGTAAGCCAGGCACGCGTAACCGGAGTACATCAGGTAGTCCACCGAGGCGGCACCGACTTCTTCACGGTCTTTCATCGCGGCCATGCCGACCTTCATGGTCAACTCGCCCCACTCTTTGTTCAGTGCAGCCAGCGGTGCGACGAACTCTTTGACGGCTTCGTTGCCTTCGTTGGCCTGGCAGAACTTGTGCACGATCTTGGTGAAGCCTTTGAGCGCTTCGCCTTGGGTCATCAGCACTTTACGGCCGAGCAGGTCCAGGGCCTGGATGCCGGTGGTGCCTTCGTACAGCATCGAGATGCGGCTGTCGCGAACGTTCTGCTCCATGCCCCACTCGGCGATAAAGCCGTGGCCACCGTAGATCTGCACGCCGTGGTTGGCCGCTTCAAAACCGACTTCGGTCATGAACGCCTTGGCGATCGGCGTCATGAAGGCCAGCAGGCCATCGGCCTGTTTCTTGGCTTCGTCGTCGGTGCCGTACTTGACGATATCCACTTGCTTGGCGGTGAAGTACACCATCGCACGGTTGCCTTCGGCGAAGGCTTTCATGGTCAGCAGCATGCGGCGCACGTCAGGGTGCACGATGATCGGGTCGGCCGCTTTGTCCGGCGCTTTCGGGCCGGTCAGGGAGCGCATTTGCAGGCGGTCACGCGCATATTTCAGGCCGCCCTGGAAGCCGATTTCAGCATGGGCCAGGCCCTGCAGTGCGGTTCCCAGGCGAGCGGTGTTCATGAAGGTGAACATGCAGTTCAGGCCTTTGTTCGCCGGGCCGATCAGGAAACCGGTGGCCGCGTCGAAGTTCATCACGCAGGTAGCGTTGCCATGGATGCCCATCTTGTGTTCCAGGGAACCACAGGTCACGGCGTTGCGCTCACCGATCGAGCCGTCTGCATTCGGCAGGAACTTGGGCACGATAAACAGCGAAATACCTTTGGTACCGGCCGGTGCGTCCGGCAGGCGCGCCAGGACGATGTGGACGATGTTATCGGCCATATCGTGCTCACCGGCCGAGATGAAGATCTTGGTGCCGGAAACTTTGTAGGAGCCATCAGCCTGAGGTTCGGCCTTGGTGCGCAGCATGCCCAGGTCGGTGCCGCAGTGCGGTTCGGTCAGGCACATGGTGCCGGTCCACTCGCCCGATACCAGCTTCGTCAGGTAAGCCTCTTGCTGCTCAGGCGTGCCGTGTTCGGAGATGGTGTTCATTGCACCGTGGGACAGGCCAGGGTACATGCCCCACGACCAGTTGGCCTCACCGACCATTTCGCTCACGGCCAGGCCCAGGGACTCCGGCAGGCCTTGGCCACCGTGCTCCACATCATGGGCCAGGCTTGGCCAGCCGCCCTCGACGAACTGCTTGTAGGCTTCCTTGAAACCAGTAGGGGTCTTAACGCCTGACTCGCTCCAGGTACACCCTTCGATGTCACCCACGCGGTTCAACGGTGCCAGCACTTGCTCACAGAACTTGGCGCCTTCTTCAAGAATGGCGTCAACCATGTCCGGGGTAGCGTCCTGGCAAGCCGGCAGGCTCTGATAGTGCGCTTCATAACCGAGCAGTTCGTCACGAACGAAGCGAATATCACGCAAGGGGGCCTTGTAGTCAGGCATAGCGATAAACCTCTGCTGATGTATCTGGGATGAACAACCGCGTGGATTTGTTGTGGCGGTCAAACAGGTGTTTGAAACATACGTTTACGACCTGGGGTTGTCAAGCATCGTCCAGGCGCCATTTGTCATGACACGCATCAACGACACGCACGGCAGGGCCTGCGGCGTGTTGCCACTGTCAAAGGAGTTTAGAAGTTCGTCAGGATGACGTAGAACAAATGTGGGAGCGGGCTTGCTCGCGAAAGCGGTGTGTCAGTCAATCCATCAAAGACTGATCCACCGCTTT
>NZ_JBNPJV010000021.1:0-83528 GCF_050312585.1 Pseudomonas sp. R19M | reverse complement strand
GCAATTTATCGACTGACTCACCCTCATCGGGAGCAAGCCCCCTCCCACAGTGACCGCGTTACTCCTTAACTGACTGGCATTGGGGCTTGCCCCGCGCTGGGCGGCGTAGCCGCCCCAAACCGAGGCCCTCGATCTTTCTGAAACACCGCAGCGGTCTTGTTGGGGCGGCTTTGTCGCCCAGCGCGGGCAAGCCCGCTCACTACAAGTTGGGTCGCGATAGGAGTGGGGGCTCCTGTGACTTAGTGGCTCAAGCCATATTTCTTGACCTTGTCGAACAGCGTGGTCTTGGCCATCCCCAGTTCCTGGCTGGCCTGGGTCAGGTTGCCGCCGCTGCGTTGCAGGGCGTCGTTGAGCAGGTTGCGTTCGAAGGCTTCCACCGCTTCGGTGAAGGCCAGGCCCTGGTTGCCGCTGCTGGCGCCGCTTTTCTTGAAGGCGGGCAGACCCAGGGCGAAACGTTCGGCGACGTTGCGCAGTTCGCGCACGTTACCGGGCCAGTCGTGGCTCATGAGGCTCGACAGGGTCTGGTTGTCCAGCTCCGGCGCGGCGCGGTCGAAACGCAGGGATGATTGCTGCAGGAAGTGCTCGAACAGTTGCAGGATGTCTTCGCGGCGCTCGCGCAGCGGTGGCAACTCCAGGGTCACCACGTTGAGGCGGTAGTACAGGTCGCTGCGGAACTGGCTGGCACGGCTCAGCTCGTCGAGGTCGGATTTGGTGGCGGCGATCACCCGGCAATCCACCGCTACGCTCTGGTTCGACCCCAGGCGTTCGAGCGTGCGTTCCTGCAACACCCGCAACAATTTGATCTGCAGGTTGATCGGCATGCTTTCCACTTCATCGAGGAACAGCGTGCCTTCGTGGGCGTGCTCGATCTTGCCGATACGGCGTTTGCCGGCGCCGGTGAATGCGTTGGCTTCATGGCCGAAAATCTCGCTTTCGAAGAGGTTCTCCGGCAGGCCGCCGCAGTTCAACGCGACGAATTGGTGAGCGTGGCGCCGGCTGAAATCATGCAGGCAACGTGCGACCAGTTCCTTGCCGGTGCCGGTTTCACCTTCGATCAGCACGTTGGCCGAGGTGTCGGCGACATTGGCGATCAGTTCACGCAGGTTCTGCATGGCCGGCGAGCGGCCGATGATGCGGCCTTCCAGGGAATCGCGTTCAGCCAACTGACGGCGCAGCGACCAGACTTCCCGCGCCAGGCTGCGTTGCTCCAGGGCACGGCGCGCCACGTCGACCAGGCGCTCGGGGGAAAAGGGTTTTTCCATGAAGTCGTAGGCGCCGTTGCGCATGGCGCCCACCGCCATGGAGATATCGCCATGGCCGGTGATCAGTACCACCGGCAGGCTTTTATCCAGGGCCTTGAGGCGGGTTAACAGCTCCAGGCCGTCGATGCCCGGCAGGCGGATATCGCTGATCACGATGCCGGCAAAGTTCTCACCAATGCGCTTGAGCGCTTCTTCGGCACTGCCTACGCCCACGCTGGGAATGTCTTCCAGTGCCAGGGCCTGCTGGCAACCGAGCAATACATGGGGGTCGTCTTCGACGATCAGGACGGTGAGGCCGTCCTTGGGGGCTGTAGTGTCTGTATTCATGTCGACTCAGCTGTTTGAGCGCCCGCCAGCGGCAAGCACAGGACAAAGGCAGTACCACCACCGGCCGGGTGTTCCACGGCGAGGTTGCCGCCGGTGGCCGCCGCGAGGCTGGCGGACAGGGTCAGGCCCAGGCCCAGGCCCTGCTCGCCTGGCTTGGTGGTGAAAAAGGGTTCGAATAAATGTTTGCGCGCCTCGGGGTCGATACCATGACCGTTGTCACGCACGTGCAGGCGATATTTGCCGTCGGCGCTGTGGCCTTCCAGCCACAGTTCGGGGGCCGGCTGTGCCTGCATGGCGTCGAGGGCGTTGCCGATCAGGTTGACCAGGATCTGCTCCAGGCGCGTCTGGTCGATCTGCAACTGGGCGTCGGCGAAGTCGCGGTGCAGGGTGATCGGCAGGCCGTCCAGGCGTGCGCCGAGCACCTGGAACGCAGCGTCCACGGCTTTGCCGAGGCTGGCCTCGCCTTGGTCGTCACCGCGTCGGGCGAACGAGCGCAGGCTGGCGGTGATGCGGCCCATGCGATCGATCAGTTCGTTGATAGTCTTGAGGTTGGTGCTGGCGGTGTCGAGGGCGCCGCGCTCAAGGAAGCGCACGGTGTTGCCCGACAGCGTGCGCAGCGCCGCCAGCGGCTGGTTCAATTCATGGGCGATACTGGTGGACATCTGTCCGATGGCTGCCAACTTGCCCGCCTGTACCAGTTCGTCCTGGGCGCGGCGCAGGGTTTCTTCGGCCTGGCGCCGTTCGCGGATCTGGCCCTTGAGCCGTTCATTGCTGGCGCGCAGGTCGGCGGTGCGTTCGGCAATCCGCCGCTCCAGTTGGCTGTTGGCTTCCTGCAAGGCTTCGCGGGCCGCGAGGCGGGTGGCGATGACCTTGCGCCGTTCGTTCCAGGCGATCAGCAGAAAGGCCACCAGGCCAAAGGCGACGGCCACCAGGATGCCTTGATTGATCGCGGCGCGGCGCAGGTCATTGAGCGGCGTCAGCAGGGTGAAATTCCACGGTGTGTCGTTGAGCGGACGGGTTTGCGCCAGGTAGCTGACGGCGTGCTCGTCGTTTACCACTTCACTGTTGGCCGGGAAGGTCAGTTTCTCGCTGCCTTCGTTGAGGCGCTCACGGGCCAGGGGTTCGAGCTCGTTCAGAGTCGCCCAGTAATATTGCAGGCTGTGCGCCAGGCGTTCCTTGGTGTCATCGCTCAGCGGGCGCACCGCCTTGAGTCGGCGGGCCGGGTCGCTGGAAAGGATGATGATGCCGTTTTCATCACTGACAAACGCTTCGAGGCGCGCACGTTGCCAGCGCTCCTCCAGGGCTTCGAGGCGCACTTTGACCACCGCCACGCCGATGATCTTGCCGTGCTCTTCCAGGCCGTGGGCCAGGTAGTAGCCGGGCTCGCCGTTGGTGCTGCCGATGCCGTAGAAGCGGCCGGGTTGACCACGCACGGCGTTCTGGAAATAGGCGCGGAAGGACAGGTCCTCACCCTGGTAACTGTCGGCATCGCGCCAGTTACTGGTCGCCAACACGCGGCCGGTAGTGTCCATCACGTAGATGGCCCGGCTGCGACTGCGGCGGTTCAGGCCCTCCAGGTAATCGTTGACGGTTTTGCGCGTCTCCTGGTTCGGGTCGGCCAGCAGTTGGGAAACGCTGGACTCCAATTCCAGGAGGCTGGGCAGATAGGTGTATTTGCTCAGTTCACTTTCGACCGTGCGGGCGTGCAGCTCCAACTGGCGTTCGCCGGTGTCGCTGAGCGTGCGGATGCCGTAGAACTCACTGACCCAGAACCCGATATAACCCAAGCCGATCATCAGGGCGATGATCAACGGCGGCAGGAACAGTTGGCGAATCAGACGTGGTTTCACGGCAAGTGATGGCGGTGCGGCGCGAAATTGGTTGGGGTCGCATTTCATCACAGATGCCTTGGGTCAACCAGAGCTTGCCGGTCCAGTGTGGGAGGGGGCTTGCTCCCGATAGCGGTGGTTCAGCTGAATATGCATTGGCTGATATAGCGCTATCGGGAGCAAGCCCCCTCCCACATTGACCCGGTTTCGACAGGGGCAGCTACGGAGTGCTTAGTGCTGCAGGATTTTCTCAAGGAAGTGCTGTGCACGCTCGGAGCGGGCGCTGATATCGCCGAAGAACTCTTCTTTCGGGCAGTCTTCGATGATCTTGCCGGCATCCATGAAAATCACGCGGTCGGCCACTTTACGGGCAAAGCCCATTTCGTGGGTCACGCACATCATGGTCATGCCTTCCTGGGCCAGTTGCACCATTACGTCGAGCACTTCGTTGACCATTTCCGGGTCGAGGGCCGAAGTGGGTTCGTCGAACAGCATGACGATCGGGTCCATGGCCAGGGCGCGGGCAATCGCCACTCGCTGTTGCTGGCCGCCGGAGAGTTGGCCCGGATGCTTGTGGGCGTGTGCCGACAGGCCGACGCGGTCAAGCAGTTGCAGGCCCTTCTTGGTGGCTTCTTCCTTGCTGCGGCCAAGCACCTTGATTTGCGCGATGGTCAGGTTTTCGGTGATGGTCAGGTGCGGGAACAGTTCGAAGTGCTGGAACACCATGCCCACGCGCGAGCGCAGTCTCGGCAGGTTGGTCTTCGGGTCGGCGATGGAGGTGCCGTCGACCACGATGTCGCCCTTCTGGAACGGTTCCAGCGCGTTGACGCATTTGATCAGGGTGGATTTGCCCGAGCCCGAAGGCCCGCACACCACGATCACTTCGCCTTTTTTAACCTCGGTGCTGCAATCGGTCAGCACCTGGAAGTCGCCATACCACTTGTTGATGTTCTTGATAGAGATCATACGGCAAACCTTTTTTGCAGACGCTTGACCAGCAGCGAGGCGGAAAAGCTGATGATGAAGTAGACGACACCGGCGAAGATCAGGAACTCATTGGAGCGGCCGATGATGTCGCCGTTGGAGCGGGCAGAGTTGAGGAAGTCCACCAGGCCCACGGTATAGACCAGCGAGGTGTCCTGGAACAGGATGATCGACTGTTGCAGCAGCAACGGGGTCATCTTGCGGAACGCCTGGGGCAGGATGATCAGGCGCATGGTCTGGCCATAGGTCATGCCCATCGCTTGTGCCGCGCCCATCTGGCCCTTGGGGATCGACTGCACGCCGGCCCGCACGATTTCACAGAAGTACGCGGCTTCGAACATCATGAAGGCCACGACGCAGGACGTGAACGCGCCGATCGGGGTGTCCTCGCCGGTGATCCAGCGCAATACGAACGGCACCGCCAGGTAGAACCAGGTGATCACCAACAGCAGTGGGATCGAGCGGAAGTAGTTCACATAGGCGCCGGCCAGGCTCGACAGCAGCTTGCTGGACGACAGGCGCATCAGCGCGAGCACGGTGCCCAGCGCGATGCCGCCGATCACGCCCATGACCATCAGTTGCAGGGTCATGAGCATGCCGTTCCACAGGCCAGGGATAGCGGGGATGATGCCGCTGAAATCGAAGTCCATTATTTACCCCCCACGGAGATCAGGCCGGGCACGGCGACTTTCTTCTCGACCAGGCGCATCAGCAACATCAGGCTCATGTTCAGGGTGAAGTAGATCAATGTGGCCAGGGTGAACGCTTCAAACAGGTTGGCCGAGAACTCGGCGGTCTGCTTGGTTTGCGCCAGCAGCTCCATCAGGCCGATCAAGGACGCCACGGAGGAGTTCTTGAACACGTTGAGGAACTCCGAGGTGAGCGGCGGAATGATGATCCGGTAAGCCTGGGGCAGCAGCACGTTCCAGTAGATCTGCGGCAGCTTGAAGCCCATGGCGCGCGCCGCGGATTCCTGGCCGCGTGGCAGCGCCTGGATGCCGGTACGCACTTGCTCACACACACGGGCGGCGGTGAACAGGCCCAGGCACACCACTACGCTCAGGTAGGCCGAGGTAGTCGGGTTGAGGTCTTGTTTGTACCAGTCCTGCAGGTTCTGCGGCAGCATGTCGGGCACCAGGAAGTACCAGATGAACAGCTGAACCAGCAGCGGCACGTTACGAAACAGTTCCACGTAGCAGGTCGCGATGCCCGATACGAGGCGGCTTGGCACGGTGCGCATGACCCCCAGAATGGAGCCCAGCAGCAAGGCGATAATCCATGCCACGACAGCGATGGCGATGGTCCAGCCCAGGCCGGCGATATACCAGTCGAGATAAGTCTCGCTGCCAACGCCGGTGGACTTGAAGAATACGCCCCAGTCCCAGTTGTAATTCATTAGGGTCTCCCCTCGAGATCGATCGATGTACAAGCACCCGCTTGGGGAAGATCCTTTCCCACCTGACGGTGAACGCCAGGCACACGCGATCGGCTCGAAAACCGCCAGGTCGAGTGTTCCAAATTAAAGCCAGCAGGTAGTAACAGACGCCTGAGGGAGGGTTGGCTCCCTCAGGAGATAAGCTTAGTCAGGTATCAGATTTTTACGTCAGGTGCCGGCTTGTCGCTTGGGTTGGCGATCAGCTCCTTCACCTTCTCGCTCATCGGGAAGTTCAGGTTCAGGCCTTTTGGTGGGATCGGGCTTTCGAACCATTTGCTGTAGATCTTGTTGATTTCGCCGGACTTGAACAGGCCAACGATGGCGTCATCTACAGCTTTCTTGAACGCTGGGTCGTCTTTGCGAACCATGCAGGCATAGGCTTCGAAGGACTGTGGAGTGCCGGTAATGACCCAGTCATCCGGCTTCTTGGCCTTGGCTTCTTCACCGGCGAGCAGGGCGTCGTCCATCATGAAGGCAACGGCGCGGCCGCTTTCCAGCATCTGGAAGGATTCGCCATGGTCTTTGGCGGAGATGACGTTCATGCCCATCTGCTTGTCGGCGTTCATCGCCTTGATGATGCGCTCGGACGTGGTGCCGGCGGTGGTCACGACGTTCTTGCCTTTCAGGTCGGCAAAGTCAGCGTAGGACGGCTTGCCATCCTTGTCTTTCTTGACCAGCAGGCGGGTGCCGATTTCGAAGATGTTGACGGTGAAATCAACTTGCTGGGCGCGTTCGGCGTTATTGGTGGTGGAGCCGCACTCGAGGTCCGCGGTGCCGTTCTGGATCAACGGGATACGGGTTTGCGAGGTGACCAGGTTGTACTTGACCTTGAGGTCGGGTTTGTTCAGGTCTTTTTTCAGGGCTTCAACCACAGCCAGCTGAACGTCGTGGGAGTAGCCCACAGGTTTGCCCGAAGCATCCGCAATGTAGGAAAACGGGATGGAACTGTCGCGGTGCGCGAGAGTGATGGTGCCGGAGTCATTGATTTTCTTCAGTGTGCCGGTGAGTTCGGCGGCGAAAACTGGAGTGCTGATCAGAGCAGCAGCGATAGCTGCGCCCAGGATATGGGGAACGATGCGCATCAATACTTCCTCGACATTTGTTTTTTTTATAAAGCCGGCTAAACGGCTCTCTTGTACAGCGAATGCCCGTGACGGCTCCTGAAGCGTCTCAGGCAATCCTCAGGGAGTGTAGAGCATGAGTCGTGCCAGACCAGGAATAAAAGGTTAACTGCATGATTTATATGATGATTAACTTTGTGTGACGGCAAATATGTAATCGTCGGATCCGGCAAACCGAATAGGTTGGAGTGTTGCGTTCGGAAAACCGAATGCAATGGGGGCATGTAGGACCAGACTCGCTCGCCAACAGGCGCAAAAACGCCGCGTTCATTCTGGATAAACGCGGCGTTCTCAGGTTTTTCGCGAGCGGGCGCGCTTCTACGGGATGGAGGGTCAGGCCGCCTGGGTCTTGCTGCGGTTCTGCTCAACCTGGGAGAGGTAGCGTTGCAGGTTGTCCTGTTCTTGCGCAGTGGTGAACAGGCCCAGTTTGGTCCGGCGCCACAGCACGTCCTGCGCTTGTGTCACCCACTCTTCGGCGCACAGGTAGTCGACTTCACGGGTATACAGGCCACCACCCAGGTGCTCGCCCAGGTCGGCCTGCGATTGCACACCCTCCAACAGGCGCCAGGTACGGCTGCCGTACGTGGTGGCCCAGCGTTGGGCGAGCTCGCTCGGCACCCAGTCGAACCGGCCGCGAATGGCATCGGCCAGCGCTTGTGGCGTGGTCATGTTTTCGCCGCCGGGCAGGCTGGCTGTTACGGTCCAGCTTGGACGCATCTGGGTGAAGAACGGCGCCAGCTGTGCCATCGCCGACTCCGCCAACTTGCGGTAGGTGGTCAGCTTGCCGCCGAATACCGACAGGATCGGCGCTTCACCATTGCCGCCGGACAGTGCCAGGGTATAGTCGCGGGTGATGGCCGACGGGTTATCCGACTCGTCGTTGCACAGCGGACGCACGCCGGAGTAGGTGTGGACGATGTCGTCGCGGCTCAGTTGCTTCTTGAAGTGAGCGTTGACCACCTTGAGCATGTAGTCGGTTTCACCTTCGGTAATCGCCACTTTAGCCGGGTCGCCGGTGTATTCGCGGTCGGTGGTGCCGATGATGGTCAGGTGGTTCAGGTATGGAATGGTGAAAACGATACGCTGGTCTTCGTTCTGCAGGATGTGCGCGTGGGCGCCTTCGTACAGTCGCGGCACGATCAGGTGGCTGCCCTGGATCAGGCGGATGCCGTAAGGCGAATCCAGCTTCAGGTCGTCCTTGATGAATTTGGCGACCCAGGGGCCTGCGGCATTCACCAGCGCACGGGCGCGGATCGAGAACAGGCTGCCATCGGCACGTTCCATGTTCATTTCCCACATGCCGTTGCTGCGCCGTGCACTGACGCAACGGGTCTGGGTATGGACATGGGCACCTTTCTCGCGGGCGGCCATGGCGTTGAGTACCACGAGGCGGGCGTCATCCACCCAGCAATCGGAATATTCGAAGCCTTTGGTGATTTCGCTTTTCAGCGGGCTGTCAGGACCGAACTTGAGGCTTTTGGAGCCTGCAAGTTTTTCGCGCTTGCCCAAGTGGTCATACAGGAACAGGCCGGCGCGAATCATCCACGCCGGGCGCAAGTGCGGGCGGTGCGGCAACACGAAACGCATGGGCTTGACGATGTGCGGCGCCTTGGCCAACAGCACTTCACGTTCAGCCAGGGCTTCACGCACCAGGCGGAACTCGTAATGTTCCAGGTAGCGCAGGCCGCCGTGAATCAGCTTGCTGCTGGCAGACGATGTGTGGCTGGCCAGGTCGTCCTTTTCGCAAAGGAATACCGACAACCCGCGCCCGGCTGCGTCTGCTGCAATGCCGACGCCGTTGATCCCGCCACCAATTACGGCAACGTCATAGACTTCGGCAAGCGGTGGAGCAGGCAAGGTGGAAGGAGTCATCGGCTGGCCTCGCGATCTTTTCGTCTTTGAATTCGAACATTAATGTTCATTTGCGAAAATGGTAGCTGATAAACGCGCGCACAGCCACCCGAGTTCGATTGAAAAAACTCATCGAAGGGCGGGGAAAGGAAAATTTGTGAACATGAAGACAGTCTGTAGTGAGCGAGGCAAGCTCGCTCACTACAGGTTATTTGTAGTTTTCAGACGACTTCCAGGCGAACTTTGTGCTGATTGAGCAACTGCACCAACGCCGGTACCGGTTGCTGGTCGGTCACCAGGCAATCCACCAGGCTGATCGGTCCTAGTCGAATCATGGCATTGCGCCCAAATTTGCTCGAGTCCGCCGCCAGGATCACTTGGCGCGCATTGGCGATGATCGCCTGCGAAACCCGCACTTCCTGATAGTCGAAATCCAACAGGCTGCCGTCTTCGTCGATGCCGCTGATGCCGACCAGGGCAAAATCGACCTTGAATTGGTTGATGAAGTCGACACTCGCCTGGCCCACTACACCGCCGTCGCGGCGCACATTGCCACCGGTCAGCAACACATCGAAATCGTCTTTGGTGCTGAGCATGGCGGCGACGTTGAGGTTGTTGGTGATGATTTTCAGGTGGTTGTGATTGAGCAGCGCACGGGCTATGGACTCTGTGGTGGTACCAATATTGATGAACAACGAGGCATGGTCGGGAATCTGCGCGGCGATGGCTTCACCGATGCGCTGTTTCTCATCGCGCATCTGGTCGGCACGCATGGCGTACGCGGTGTTCTCGACACTGGAGTCATAGGCCGCGCCGCCGTGGTAGCGGCGCAGCAGATTGGCGTCCGCCAGCTGGTTGATATCGCGGCGGATGGTTTGCGGGGTGACAGCGAACAGCTGCGCCATTTCCTCGATACTGACGTAGCCGCGTTCGCGGACCAGTTCGAGGATTTGTTGTTGGCGGGGAGGCAGATTCATGGGGCGTCCTTTGGGCTGCCATACAAAAGTGGCCCATGATGACGCAGCAAGCGGCTCCCCGCCAGTTACAACCCGATTTGGGCTCGGTACCTGGCTTATTCAGCGCCTTCGTGAGGCTCCCAGTCGCGGGTGCGGCTGACCGCTTTTTGCCAGCCGGAGTACAACTTCTCCTTGGCTGCCTCATCGAGCTGAGGTTCGAATTCGCGCTCGATCACCGCTTTACCGCGCAACTCGTCCAGGCTGCCCCAGAAACCGCACGCCAGGCCTGCCAGGTATGCCGCACCGAGGGCTGTGGTTTCGCGCATTTGCGGGCGCTCGACCTGAGTGCCGAGGATATCGGCCTGGAACTGCATCAGGAAGTTGTTGGCCACTGCACCGCCGTCCACGCGCAGGGCCTTGAGGCGTTCGCCCGAGTCCTGCTGCATGGCGTCGAGAACGTCGCGAGTCTGGTAGGCAATCGACTCCAGGGCCGCACGAATAATGTGGTCCACGCGAACGCCACGGGTCAGGCCGAACAGCGCGCCGCGTGCATAGGGGTCCCAGTACGGAGCACCCAGTCCGGTGAAGGCCGGCACCAGGTATACGCCGTTGCTGTCCTTGACCTTGCCGGCGAAGTATTCGGTGTCGTGGGCGTCGTTGATGATTTTCAACTCATCGCGCAGCCACTGCACGGTGGAGCCACCATTGAATACCGCGCCTTCCAGGGCGTAGGCTACTTCGCCGCGCGGGCCGCAGGCGATGGTGGTGAGCATGCCGTGCTTGGACTTCACAGCTTTGTCGCCGGTGTTCATCAGCAGGAAACAACCGGTGCCGTAGGTGTTCTTGGCTTGACCCGCTTCTACGCACATCTGGCCGAACAGGGCGGCTTGCTGGTCACCGGCGATGCCGCCGATGGCGATGCCACTTTTGGTGCGGCCGTAGATTTCCGAGGAAGATTTCACTTCCGGCAGCATTTCCCGCGGGATATCCAGGATCTCCAGCATCTTCGCATCCCACTCCAGGGTGTGGATGTTGAAGAGCATGGTGCGCGAGGCGTTGGTGTAGTCGGTAACGTGGGTCTTGCCGCCGGTAAATTTCCAGATCAGCCAGCTGTCGATGGTGCCGAACAGCAGCTCGCCGGCGCGGGCACGCTCGCGGCTGCCTTCGACGTTGTCGAGGATCCACTTGAGCTTGGTGCCGGAGAAGTACGGGTCGGTCACCAGGCCCGTGGCGTCGCTGATGTATTGCTCATGGCCATCGCGCTTGAGCTGCTGGCAGATCTCGGTGCTGCGGCGGCACTGCCAGACGATCGCGTTGTAGATCGGGCGGCCGGTGATTTTGTCCCACACCACGGTGGTTTCACGCTGGTTGGTGATGCCGATGGCGGCTACCTGGTCATGGTGCAGGCCAGCCTGGGCCAGGGCCTCGACCATCACTGCGCTCTGGGTGGCGAAGATTTCCATCGGGTCATGTTCAACCCAGCCAGCCTGTGGGTAATGCTGAGCGAATTCACGCTGGGCGGTGCACACCACGTTGGCGTCCCGATCGAAAATGATCGCCCGCGAACTGGTGGTGCCCTGATCAAGGGCAATGATGTAGTTCTTGTTCTGAATGTCGGTCATGTCGATTGCCTTGGACGAAAATAAGGAAGTTATTAACCAGCCTGGGCCGCAAAAAGGGCAGTGGGCGCCAGGCCGGCGCTATCAGGAAATATGCGTCTTGCCGTTGACAGCCGTGTCAGTTGTTTCAGAAACAGTGGGTGCGGCGCTCGGCAGGTGACGGGCAATCAACCCGCGATAGGCAGCAGCGCCGAGGCATGCGCCGACGATTGGTGCGAAAATCGGCACCAGGAAGTAAGGAATATCGCGACCACCGGTGAAGGCCATTTCACCCCAACCGGCGAAAAAGGTCATCAGCTTGGGGCCAAAGTCACGTGCCGGGTTCATCGCAAAACCGGTCAGCGGGCCCATGGAGCTACCGATCACCGCAATCAGCAGGCCGATCAGCAGAGGTGCCAGCGGGCCGCGTGGCAAACCATTGTTGTCGTCGGTCAGCGCCATGATCACACCCATCAGGATCGCGGTGATGATCATCTCCACCAGGAACGCCTGGGCTGTGCTCAGCAGCGCATGGGGGTAGGTGGAGAACACCGACGCCAATTCCAGGCTGGCCTGGGAGCCGCGAACCATATGGTGGGTTTGTTCGTAATCGAAAAACAGGTTGCTGTAGAGCGTGTAGACCAACGCGGCGGCGCAAAACGCACCGGCGATCTGGGCCAGGATATAGAAGGGCAGTTTGCGCTTTTCGAAATCGGCAAAGATGCACAGGGCGATGCTGACTGCCGGGTTGAGGTGAGCCCCGGAAATGCCGGCACTCAGGTAGATCGCCATACTTACGCCGACCCCCCAGATAATGCTGATTTCCCATAACCCGAAGCTGGCACCCGCGACCTTGAGCGCAGCCACACAACCGGTACCGAAGAAGATCAGAAGCGCAGTCCCCAGGAACTCGGCCATGCATTGGCTCGAAAGTGAAGGCTGTTGAAGAGCAGTTGTCATGGAAAACCTCTGTTTTTGTTGTTGTCTGTTGTCTCGTCGCAATGGGCGAGCGTCGACTTTTACCGTGGAAAGGATCCCCATCCTGACTCGCGGTCTACTGCTCGAGTGCTGCGGGTGGTATTCCTGCAGTATTCGTAAACGAAAAAATATAGACAAGAATGACGCCTGTCAAAGGTCGAAAGTGAACTATTGGTCATTTTCGAACTATTGGTGTGGTGAATGATCATGCCAGGCGCGTTGCACAAGGGTTATCTCAGGGGCGCACTAGAGCGTTTTGCATGGACTTGGCCTAGAATTGGCCATCAGTTTGCCCAGCCTGGAGCGCTCATGACCCCCGCATTGGACCTGTTGAAAAAAGTTCGCGCCGAACATCGCATTCACAGTTATGAACATGACCCCAAGGCGGCGTCGTATGGCTTGGAGGCCGCGGAAAAATTGGCGCTCGACCCTGCGCAGGTATTCAAGACGCTGCTGGCCAGCAGCGAGAAAGGTGAGTTGCTGGTGGCGGTGGTGCCGGTCGTCGGAAGTCTGGATTTAAAAGCCCTGGCCCACGCCGCAGGGGTGAAAAAAGTCGAGATGGCGGACCCGGCATCGGCGCAACGCGCTACCGGCTACCTGTTGGGCGGAATCAGCCCGTTGGGCCAGAAAAAGCGTTTGCGCACGTTCATCGACGTGACGGCACAACCGTTTGCGACGATTTTTGTCAGTGCAGGCAGGAGGGGCTTGGAGGTTGAGCTACCGGCGGCCGTACTGGCTGAACATACCCAGGCCAAATTCGCCGAAATTGGCCGGGCGTGACCGGTCGTTACGCCGGGTTGTAGCGGCGTACGCCGGCATCGGCGTGCGGGATCTGCGCGGCAACGCTGCCTGACGCCTGGAACAGCACCAGATGTTCAGCAGCAACACGAATGCCCACATCTGCCCCGACCCGGTGATCGGCATGGCTGGGGAAGATCGACTCCAGTTGAGCGCCCGTTGGCAACTGCAAACGGTACAAGGTCGAGGCACCGTGGAAGGTTTTGCCGACAATCCGCGCTTTCAACGGGCTGTCCGGTGCATAAACGATGTCATCCGGGCGCAGCAATACGTCCACTGCGCCACCTGTAGGCCAGGTATAGGCACGCTTACCGCGCAAGTCACCCAGTTCGGTGCTGACTGATTGCGGCGAACTCAGCTGGCCACGAATGAAATAGCCTTGGCCGACGAAGCTGGCCACGTAAGGTGTCTGCGGCTGGTGATAGAGGTTGTAGGGCGTGTCCCATTGCTCAAGGCGACCCTCTTTGAAAACCCCGACCTGATCACTGACGGCGAAAGCTTCTTCCTGGTCGTGGGTGACCAGGATCGCACTGGTGCCGCGAGCCTTGAGGATGTCACGCACTTCATGGCTGAGCTTGCGTCGCAGTTCGCCGTCGAGGTTGGAGAAGGGTTCGTCGAGCAGCAAAAGCTGCGGCTCCGGCGCCAGGGCGCGGGCGAGGGCGACCCGTTGCTGTTGGCCACCGGAAAGCTCATGGGGAAAGCGCTGGCCCAGGCTCTTCAGGTTGACCAGTTCGAGCAACTCGGCGACCACGCGGTCTTTTTGCGGGTGTTTGCGAATGCCGAAGGCGATGTTGTCGGCCACGCTCAGGTGCGGAAACAGTGCGTAGTCCTGGAACACCATGCCGATGCGACGCTTCTCGGGTGCCAAGGTGAAACCTGCACTGGAGATGACTTCGCCGGCCAGGCGGATTTCACCTTCGTGCACCGGTTCAAACCCGGCAATCGCACGCAGGGTGGTGGTTTTGCCGCAGCCCGAGGAGCCCAGCAAACAACCGATGTCGCCTGCATTGAGGTGCAGGTTGAGGTTCTGCACCACCCGTTGAGCTTGATAGCCGCATGCCAGATTGTGCAGGTTCAGCAGAAGACTATGACTCATGCGTGGTGATACGCCGGCTCAACCAGGAATTCGAGCAGGGCTTTCTGCGCGTGCAGACGGTTTTCGGCCTGGTCCCAGGCGACCGAGCGAGGGTCGTCGAGTAAGTCGAGGCTGATTTCTTCGCCACGGTGAGCCGGCAGGCAGTGCATGAACAGGACGTCCGGCGCAGCCAGGTCGAGCAGGGCGCGGGTGACCTGGAAGGGTGCGAACAGGGTCAGGCGCTTGGCAGTTTCTTCTTCCTGGCCCATGGAGGTCCAGACGTCGGTACTCACCAGGTGCGCACCGATCACCGCATCGCGCGGGTTGCGCACGATGGTGACGCGGTCACCCGCCTGCGCAAGGAAGCGCGCATCCGGCTCGTAGCCTTCGGGGCAAGCAATGCGCAGTTGGAAGTCGAACTGGATCGCCGCTTCTATATAGCTGTTGCACATGTTGTTGCCATCGCCGATCCAGGCCACGGTCTTGCCCTGGATCGCGCCGCGATGCTCAAGGAAGGTTTGCATGTCGGCCAGCAATTGGCAGGGATGCAGGTCATCGGACAGGCCATTGATCACCGGTACACGGGAGTTGGCGGCAAATTCAGTCAAAGTGCTGTGGGCGAAGGTACGGATCATCACCGCATCGAGCATGCGCGACATGACGATGGCGCAGTCGCTGATCGGCTCACCCCGTCCCAGTTGGGTATCACGCGGCGACAGGAAGATCGCCTGGCCGCCCAGTTGGATCATGCCGGCTTCGAAGGACAAGCGGGTGCGCGTCGAGGACTTCTCGAAAATCATCCCGAGTACGCGGTTTTTCAAGGGCTCAAACAGTACGCCGCGGTTACGCAGGTCTTTAAGCTCAATGCCTCGACGGATCACGCTGACCAGCTCTTCGGGCGTGCAATCCATCAGGGAGAGAAAGTGCCTTGCGCTCATCATTAACTACCTTTTTGCAACAGACCGCAGATACTCAAAGCCTTGTTTATTGTGACAACGGGCGAGACCTGCGGCGAAAGCCGCACGGGGCGACGAAATAGGGGAAGGCGCGATATTGACATTAAATGTCGCGTCTTACCAATAGGGCTACGGTTTTATGGGTGTTCAAGAAGGGCGCGAAGGCGCTTTTGAAGCCTGATTCTTCACAGCAGTAGGGCCTTTGTACACTGGCGTTGCAGCCTTTTGCAATGCGCGAGGGCGGGCCCAGGCCAGGCCGTGTCGGTTTCAGAGGGGGCATACGCAGCTTGTAACATTTGCTCATGCTTACCCCCATGGCTTGGCCTGATAGCCGTCGATTCACACGGCGAACGGTGATGGCGGCGCTGGGGGGCTGGGTCCATAGTCTGGCCAAAGCCCTTATAAAGAGACTGGCCATGACCAAGACTCTCCACCACCGAGCCTGCCATCTGTGTGAAGCCATCTGCGGGCTGACCCTGGAAACCACCCTGGCCGACGACGGCCACCTGGCGATCACCTCGATCAAGGGTGACCCGCAGGACACGTTCAGCCGCGGGCATATCTGCCCCAAGGCCGTGGCGCTGCAAGATATCCAGAATGATCCCGACCGTCTGCGCCAACCGATGCTGAGGGTGGGCAGCGAGTGGCAGCCGATCTCGTGGGAGGAGGCATTCACACAGGTCGCCGAGCGGCTGGCCGGCATCCAGGCCCGGCATGGGCAGAACGCAGTGGCGGTGTATCAGGGCAACCCCAGCGTGCACAACTACGGGCTGATGACCCACAGCAACTACTTCCTTGGCTTGCTCAAGACGCGCAATCGGTTCTCGGCGACCTCGGTGGACCAGTTGCCCCACCATCTCACCAGCCACCTCATGTACGGCCACGGCCTGCTGTTGCCGATCCCGGATATCGATCACACCGACTTCATGCTGATCCTCGGCGGCAACCCGCTGGCGTCCAACGGCAGCATCATGACCGTGCCGGATGTAGAGAAGCGCCTGAAAGCCATCCAGGCGCGTGGCGGCAAAGTGGTGGTGGTCGACCCACGGCGCAGCGAGACGGCAGCGATGGCTGATCAACACCTGTTCGTGCGCCCGGGAGGGGATGCCGCGCTGTTGTTCGGAGTGCTCAACACGCTGTTCAGCGAGAACCTGACCCGCGCCAGTCATTTGCCGGTTGAGGGGCTTGAGGAGGTAAGGCGGGCGATCGCCGGGTTCAGCGCCGACGCCATGAGCCGTCAATGTGCGGTGCCGGCCGAGCAGATTCGCCAGCTGGCGCGGGACTTTGCCGCTGCCGACAGGGCCGTGTGCTATGGGCGAATGGGCGTCTCGACCCAGGCCTTCGGCACGCTGTGCCACTGGCTGGTGCAACTGATCAACCTGGTGACCGGCAATCTGGACCGTGTCGGCGGTGCGCTGTGCACCACGCCGGCGGTGGACCTGGTGGCGTCCACTGGCGGCGGGCATTTCAACCGTTGGCAGAGTCGGGTTTCCGGGCGTCCGGAGTACGGTGGTGAGTTGCCCGTGTCGGCATTGGCCGAAGAAATGCTGACCGAAGGCGAAGGGCAGATCCGTGCGCTGGTGACGGTGGCAGGCAATCCGGTACTGTCGACGCCCAACGGCCGCCAGCTGGAGCAAGCGCTGGATGGCCTTGAGTTCATGCTCAGCATCGACCTCTACATCAACGAAACTACGCGCTATGCCGACCTGATCCTGCCGTCCACCTCGGCGCTGGAGAACGACCACTACGACACCACCTTCAATATGTTCGCCGTGCGTAACGTCACCCGTTTCAATCGCGCGATCCTGCCCAAGCCTGAAGGCGCCTTGCATGATTGGGAGATCTTTGTCGGCCTGGCCAAGGCCTTTGCCACGCGGACCGGTGTGGCGCTGAAGCCGATCATGGAGCCCGCGCAGATGATTGATTTCGGGTTGCGTGCCGGCGTGTACGGCGATGCCTCCAGCCACAAATTGTCGGTGGCGATGTTGGTCGATCATCCCCATGGCGTGGACTTGGGACCGCTCAAGCCCAATCTTGCGGCGCGCCTGAAAACCGCGAATGGCCAGGTGCAGGCGGCGCCCGCCGTGATCCTGGCGGATCTGGCGCGCTTCGCGGCACAGCCGGTGCCCATGGCCGATGAGCTGCTGCTGATCGGTCGCCGGCACGTGCGCAGCAATAATTCCTGGATGCATAACTATCACCGCCTGGTGAAAGGCAAGCCTCGCCACCAGTTGCTGATGCATCCCGACGACCTTGCCCGGCGCCAGTTGAGTGATGGTCAGCGGGTACGCGTCAGCTCGCGTATCGGCATGGTCGAAGTGGAGGTGCTCGCCAGCCTGGACATGATGCCCGGGGTGGTCAGCCTGCCCCACGGTTGGGGCCATGGCCGCCCCGGGGTACAGATGACCATCGCCAGCGGGCAGCCAGGGGCCAGTGCGAATGACTTGACCGATGAACGGCAGTTGGATGAGTTATCCGGGAACGCCGCGCTGAACGGGGTGCCCGTGCGGGTGGCGGCGGCTTAAGCTGCCTGAGCACCACGCTGGAATTTTGCGTTACAATGCGTCACCGTGCCGACCAGTGAGTCGCGAAGTTCCTGCAGAGGTGTTCCATGGATATCATCGAAACGATCAAAGAGCAGATTGCCAACAACACCATTCTGCTTTACATGAAGGGCGCGCCAAACGCTCCTCAGTGCGGTTTCTCCGCGAAGGCTTCCCAGGCCATCATGGCGTGTGGCGAGAAATTCGCTTACGTGGATATCCTGCAAAACCCTGAGATCCGCGCCAACCTGCCGAAATACGCCAACTGGCCGACGTTCCCGCAACTGTGGGTAGCCGGTGAGCTGGTCGGCGGCAGTGACATCATCGTTGAGATGGCGGCTGATGGTTCGTTGCAAACGCTGATCAAAGATGCAGCGGCAAACGCAGCAGCCAAGACTGACGCTTGATGCTCTTGTAGAAAGTCCTGCAATAAAAAGCCCCGCTTCTCGTGAGAGAGCGGGGCTTTTTTGTACCTGCGTACGAAGGGCTTATTCGCCCATCTGCGATTGCAGGTAGTTTTCCAGGCTGACTTTGTCGATCAGGCCCAGTTGGGTTTCCAGCCAGTCGATATGCTCTTCCTGATCTTCCAGGATGTCTTCCAGCAGTTCGCGGCTGCCGAAGTCGCCCTTGCTTTCGCAATGTGCAATGGCAGCCTTGAGGTCGCTGTGGCTCTTGTGTTCGAACTTCAGGTCGCTGCGGATCATTTCCTGGGTGTGTTCGCCGATGTTCAGCTTGCCCAGGTCCTGCACGTTCGGCAGGCCTTCCAGGAACAGGATGCGCTTGATCAGGGCGTCCGCATCCTTCATGGCCTTGATGGATTCCTTGTATTCACGCTTGCCCAGCTTTTCCAAGCCCCAATCGTCATACATGCGTGCATGCAGGAAGTACTGATTGATCGCGACCAGTTCATTGGCAAGGATTTTATTGAGTTGCTGGATGACTGAGATGTCGCCTTTCATGACTGGGGTCCTGCCCTGTAATTGCTGTGTATAGGGCGGAGTTTGAGCGGCCAATTACCGGGTGTCAAACCTAAGTTATTGAATAATAAATGAAAATTAATAGGAATAAGAATGTTTGTGTTCCGCGTCTTGGCGCTAACTAATTGAATTACGGGCATAAAAAAACCGGACACTAAGTCCGGTTCTTCAAAATATGCTGATTCAAGCGTGTGTAAATTCTGCTGAATAGGGGAGCGCGCCCTGGGCTGTCTGCAACTGCGTCAGGGTTTCCCGTACCACCTGCTTGGCCAGGCACGCACATTTTCCGCACTGGCTGGCAACGCCGGTGGTTTCGCGTACTTCCTTGTAGCTGCAGCAACCTTCGTAGATTGCTTCGCGGATTTGTCCGTCGGTGACGCCAGTGCAGAGGCAGACATACATAAGGGAGAACCGTCGCAGGTTTGAGGCTTAAGTGCGGTGGATCTTAATGTTAACGAGAATGATTGTCAAAGTAGAATCGTAGGGTCCGTTACTGGCACTGCGCCCGCACTGACGAACGGTTTTTTCAGTGTATGATGGTCGGTCTTCACGAAGCGTGACTGCGTCACAGGGCTGTCGTCGGAATGCGGCAGACTCGCGACCGGTCCTTTTACTTCAATCGTCACCCCACATCAGGAGATACCCCATGAGCGTACTCGTCGGTAAACAAGCCCCGGATTTCGACGTACCTGCCGTCCTCGGCAACGGCGAAATCGTAGACAGCTTCAAACTGTCTGAAGCCATCAAAGGCAAATACGGCCTGGTGTTCTTCTACCCGCTGGACTTTACCTTCGTCTGCCCTTCGGAGCTGATTGCTCTGGACCACCGCATGGACGATTTCAAGGCGCGCAACGTTGAAGTGGTAGCCGTTTCCATCGACTCCCATTTCACCCACAACGCTTGGCGCAACACTGCCATCAATGATGGCGGTATCGGCAAAGTCAAATACACCATGGCTGCCGACATGAAGCACGAGATTGCCAAAGCCTACGACGTTGAGTCCGAAGGCGGCGTGGCGTTCCGTGGCGCATTCCTGATCGATGACAAGGGCGTCGTACGTTCGCAGATCATCAACGACCTGCCGCTGGGCCGTAACATGGAAGAGCTGATCCGTCTGGTTGACGCTTTGCAATTCCACGAAGAGCACGGCGAAGTTTGCCCTGCCAACTGGAAAAAAGGCGACAAAGGCATGAACGCTTCGCCAGAAGGCGTTGCGGCTTACCTGACCGAGAACGCTGGCAAGCTGTAAGCCAGAATCGCGGTACAAAAAAACCGGCCTGAGAAGGCCGGTTTTTTTATGTGCGGGGTATGACTTCAGTCGTTGAAGTCTTCCCAGCCGCCCATGTCTTTCCAACGGTTGACGATGCCGCAGAACAGCTCGGCGGTCTTCTCGGTGTCGTAGCGTGCCGAGTGGGCCTCGCGACCGTCAAAGTCGATACCGGCTGCCTGGCACGCCTTGGCCAATACCGTCTGGCCGTAAGCCAGGCCGGCGAGCGTTGCCGTGTCGAAGCTGGAGAACGGATGGAACGGATTGCGCTTCATGTCCAGCCGCGCCACGGCGGCGTTCAGGAAGCCCAGGTCGAAGCTGCTGTTGTGCCCCACCAGGATTGCACGCTTGCAGCCATTGGCCTTCAGCGCCTTGCGTACGCCACGGAAGATATCGGTCAGTGCCGCTTCTTCACTTACAGCCATGCGCAGCGGGTGGTCCAGCTTGATGCCGGTAAATTCCAGGGCTGCCGCCTCGATGTTGGCGCCTTCGAACGGCTCGACACGGAAGAAGTGGGTGTGCTCCGGGTACACGAAACCCTGTTCATCCATGCCGATGGTGGTGGCGGCAATTTCCAGCAGCGCGTCGGTGGCGCAATTGAAACCACCGGTTTCTACGTCGATGACAACCGGCAGATAGCCGCGAAACCGCTCGGCCATCGGGTGACGGGAGCCGCCGCCACTGTGCTCGTGTTCGTCGTCGAAATGGTCTTCACTCACGTGTTTTCCTCCAGCAGGCGCCAGCGCAGTGTTTCACCGGCGCGCAGCGGGATGACAGTCAGCTCGCCGAACGGCAGGCTGGCAGGGGCGGTCCAGTCTTCACGGACCAGGGTAATACGGTCGGTATTCGCCGGCAGGCCGTAGAAACGCGGGCCATTGAGGCTGGCGAAGCCTTCGAGCTTGTCCAGGGCATTACGCTGTTCGAACGCTTCGGCATACAACTCGATCGCCGCATACGCGGTATAGCAGCCGGCACAACCGCACGCGGCTTCCTTGGCGTGCTGGGCGTGGGGGGCGGAGTCGGTGCCGAGGAAGAACTTCGGGTTGCCGCTGGTCGCCGCATCCAGCAAGGCCACCTGGTGGGTGTTGCGCTTGAGGATCGGCAGGCAATAGAAGTGCGGCCGAATCCCGCCTACCAGCATGTGGTTGCGGTTGTAGAGCAGGTGGTGGGCGGTGATGGTAGCGCCGACGTTGGCCGAAGCCTCGGTGACGAACTGCACGGCGTCGGCTGTGGTGATGTGTTCGAACACGACCTTGAGGGTCGGGAACAGCTCGACCACCCGGCGCATATGCTCGTCGATGAAAATCTTTTCACGATCGAATACGTCGACATCGCCACGGGTGACTTCACCGTGGATCAGCAACGGCATGCCGACTTCGGCCATGGCTTCGATGGCCGGCAGGATCTTGTCGATACTGGTCACGCCGGAATCGGAATTGGTGGTCGCGCCCGCCGGATACAACTTGGCGGCATGCACGAAACCGCTGGCTTTGGCCTGGCGGATCTCGTCAGGTTGGGTGCGGTCGGTCAGGTAGAGCACCATCAGCGGTTCGAAGCGGCTGCCGGCCGGCCGTGCAGCGAGGATACGCTGGCGATAGGCATCGGCTTCGGCGGCATTACGCACCGGCGGTACCAGGTTAGGCATGATGATGGCGCGGCCGAACGTGCGCGCGACATCAGCCACAGTTTGGGGTAACGCAGCACCATCGCGAAGATGAATATGCCAGTCGTCGGGACGCAGCAGGGTCAGGCGGTCGGACATTGGGGATTCCAGGCGGGTCAATCTGGTGGGAATGCTACCGGAAAAGACTCTTGCAGGCACTCGCTATCAAGTTTTGCAGGATGCGACCGATATCCCCGGGTATGCCTTAACGATGTATGACGCTTTGAAGTGTTGTAGAAACCAGTGGAGCCTCCCGTGCGCCAGCATTATCTAGCCCTGCTCAGTGCGTTCGCCAGCCTGCCTGTGATGGCCCTCACGTTCCAGACACGCCTGGAGAATATTGAGTGGAAGGTGGAGGGCGATCAGTTCGAGTGCCGTCTGACCCAGCCGATCACCGATTTCGGCTCTGGTGAGTTCGTGCGCCGGGCCGGCGAGCAGGCGACGTTTCGTCTGAAAGCCTTTAACGGGTCGCTGGGTGCCGGTTCAGCTACCTTGTTGGCCGCCGCTGCTCCCTGGCAACCCGGCCGCGGTGATATCAACCTGGGTGCCGTGCGGGTCGGCAGCGGCGACGTGTTGTTCAATAGCTCCCAGGCCCAAGCCGGTCGTCTGTTCAGTGGTTTACTGGAAGGGCGTAGCCCAACCGTGCGGCATTACGCGCGTGAAGGCGGCTATTCGGAAATTCGCCTGCTGCCGGTGAAGTTCAGCAAGGCCTACAACGATTATCAGTTGTGCACCGCAAAGTTGCTGCCGATGAATTACGATCAGGTCAAGCAGACCGAGGTCGGGTTCCCTGGCGGTGGTATCGAGCTGGATGCGGCGGCCAAGAAAAAGCTGTCGGTGATTCTTGCGTTCATGAAAGCCGATCCCACGGTCAATCATATCGAGTTGAACGGCCATTCCGATAACAGCGGTAACCGCCTGACCAACCGCGATGTGTCGCGGCGTCGTGCGCTGGCGGTGATGGACTACTTCAAGGCCAACGGTATTCCAGAATCGCAAATCACTCTGCGTTTCCACGGCGAAAGCTACCCATTGGCGCCCAACACCAATGCGGCCAACCGTGCGCGCAACCGTCGCGTGAATATCCAGCTTGAACGGGTCGCGGCGCCCGAGAAACCGGCGCCTTCGACCGCAGCCCCAAGCAACCCCGCGCATATTTCATAAAGCGCGCTCATAAGGTGCGACCATCGGTCGCCCGCTCGACATAATCTGTCGCTTTATCTTCATTTGCTGTCGCGCCTCTGTAAATTCACGGTTTTGGTCGGTAGAATCGACGCCTTTCCGTACAACCCCGTGGAGTGATGGCATGGCCGACGTAAACAAGGTCGTTCTCGCGTATTCCGGCGGCCTGGACACTTCGGTGATCCTCAAGTGGCTGCAGGATACTTATAACTGTGAAGTGGTGACCTTCACCGCTGACCTGGGTCAGGGCGAAGAGGTCGAACCTGCACGTGCCAAGGCGCAAGCCATGGGCGTGAAAGAGATCTACATTGACGACCTGCGCGAAGAATTCGTCCGCGATTTCGTCTTCCCGATGTTTCGCGCCAACACCGTCTACGAAGGCGAGTACCTGCTGGGTACTTCAATCGCGCGTCCGCTCATCGCCAAGCGTCTGATCGAAATCGCCAATGAAACCGGCGCCGACGCCATTTCCCATGGCGCCACCGGCAAGGGCAACGACCAGGTCCGTTTTGAACTGGGCGCCTATGCGCTCAAGCCCGGCGTAAAAGTGATTGCACCTTGGCGCGAATGGGACCTGCTGTCCCGTGAAAAGCTGATGGATTACGCTGAAAAGCACGCAATCCCGATCGAGCGTCACGGCAAGAAGAAATCCCCGTACTCGATGGACGCCAACCTGCTGCACATCTCCTACGAAGGCGGCGTGTTGGAAGACACCTGGACCGAGCACGAGGAAGACATGTGGCGTTGGACCGTCTCCCCGGA
Source organism: Pseudomonas sp. R19M (assembly GCF_050312585.1). Classification (NCBI taxonomy): domain Bacteria; kingdom Pseudomonadati; phylum Pseudomonadota; class Gammaproteobacteria; order Pseudomonadales; family Pseudomonadaceae; genus Pseudomonas; species Pseudomonas sp. R19M. The sequence continues at coordinate 59,964 of NZ_JBNPJV010000021.1, read as the reverse complement.
GAACGCACCCGACAAACCGCAGTACCTGGAACTGACTTACCGCAACGGCGACATCGTCGCGCTGGACGGCGTCGAAATGACCCCGGCCACCGTACTGGCGACCCTGAACCGTATCGGCGGTGAGCACGGTATCGGTCGTCTCGACATCGTTGAGAACCGTTACGTGGGCATGAAGTCCCGCGGCTGCTACGAAACCCCAGGCGGCACCATCATGCTGCGCGCTCACCGTGCCATCGAGTCCATCACCCTGGACCGTGAAGTGGCACACCTCAAAGATGAGTTGATGCCCAAGTACGCCAGCCTGATCTACACCGGCTATTGGTGGAGCCCTGAGCGTCTGATGCTGCAACAGATGATCGACGCTTCCCAGGTCCACGTGAACGGCGTTGTGCGCCTGAAGCTGTACAAGGGCAATGTGATCGTCACCGGTCGCAAGTCCGATGAGTCGTTGTTCGACGCGAACATCGCCACTTTCGAAGAAGATGGCGGCGCCTACAACCAGGCGGACGCGGCAGGCTTTATCAAGTTGAACGCATTGCGCATGCGCATCGCGGCCAACAAAGGTCGCTCGTTGTTCTGAGTGATTCGCCCGCAGTGAAAATGGCCCCTTGCTCAAGGGGCCATTTTTTTTGCCTGTTATTTTTAACCGGAGTGAAGTGTTTAAAGTTATAAACGCCTGTTGATAGTTTTGTAGTTGGCGATTTTTATTTCGTTTGATTTGCTCCAGGGATAATTGAATTTTGTAGGGGGAATGAATTTTTTACACCTGAACAGGAACTAGCCTTACAGGAAATTCACTCACAAAAGTACAGCGAAGCCATTTGGCGCTGAAACGTCTGTAGGAATTTTGGGTGTAAGAAAATATGTTAAATGGAACTAAAGCAGTCGATTTTTTTATGCCGGCTTTCCCGTGTACAGGCAAGAGGCAAGGGGCATTTGCTGAAAGGTGTGTGCGCCACGTTTACCGCATGCCCCATACCCGCTGGAGATTTCACTCAAAATATGTAAAAGCCCGGAAAGGTCTGAAAGGTCATATAAAACTCGACACATCCAAGTTGTTGGTTTTTTGTAGGTTAATTCTTATATCGTTGTGGGTTGGGTCTCTGCTTGCTGTTGCTCGGGGGGTAACGCTATGCCAACTATGAAACGACTAGGCTATTGTGCTTGCTCTAAATAATTCGAACAGCGAAATTGGACTTTCTCATGAATAAAGTGCTGATCGTGGATGATCATCCCGTCATTCGTCTTGCTGTGCGCATGCTGATGGAACGTCATGGTTATGAGGTCGTTGCCGAGACTGATAACGGTGTCGATGCCTTGCAACTTGCACGGGAACATACGCCGGACATTGTCATACTGGACATCGGAATTCCCAAGCTCGATGGGCTGGAAGTCATCTGCCGGCTGGCTTCAACCAAACAACCTGCACCGTTCAAGGTGTTGGTACTGACATCCCAGGCCCCGGGGCATTTTTCCATGCGCTGCATGCAGGCTGGGGCGGCCGGTTATGTGTGCAAGCAGCAGGACCTGACCGAGTTGTTGAGTGCCATCAAGGCGGTGCTTTCCGGCTACAGCTATTTTCCGAACCAGGCGCTTAATTCGGTGCGCTCCACCATGGGCAACGCCAGTGAAGCTGACATGGTCGAGCGCTTGTCGGGGCGAGAGATGATGGTGCTGCAGCAACTGGCCCGGGGCAAGACCAACAAGGAGATTGCCGACGGTATGTTCCTGAGCAACAAGACCGTCAGCACCTATAAGACCCGTTTGTTACTCAAGCTCAATGCCCGCTCCCTCGTCGACCTGATTGAACTGGCCCAGCGCAACGGGCTGGTATGAGTTAAGACATTCCACCGCTCCGGCATTCGTATACCGGCAAAAAAGCCTCCGTCAGGGAGGCTTCCGGTCGTTCACGAGTCGATCAGAGATCGAAGTCGTAATCGGCCAGCTGTTTTTGCAAGCGTCGCTCTTCCAGAAGATTGTCGATAGTGCGGCGTTTGCTCAAATTGGTCTTGGCCACCTCTACAACAGGGGCATCTCCTTCGTCATCCGCCTCTGCAATGAGGTCGTCTTCTACATCCAGTTGTTCTTTGCCAGTGCTCATAAGGTTAACTCCAGGCTAAGACTGCCGTTGGCGCTCCTTATAACGATAATCCATGATCGGGTAAAAAAGATTTTTTCAATCGATTGATTGCAAAAACTAATGATCACTCAATCGTCGGACGTCTTGTCCTTGTATTCGCACAGGTCTTCGATGCGGCAGCTCCCGCAGCGTGGTTTGCGGGCCTGGCAGACATATCGCCCGTGCAGGATCAGCCAGTGGTGGGAATCGAGCAAATACGGCTTGGGCACGAACTTCATCAATTGTTTTTCCACCTCCACCACGTTTTTGCCGCGAGCAATCCCGGTACGGTTGCTGACGCGGAAGATATGCGTGTCCACCGCCATGGTCAGTTGCCGGAATGCCGTATTGAGTACGACGTTAGCGGTTTTTCGGCCCACACCGGGGAGCGCTTCCAGCGCTTCACGGGTTTGCGGCACTTCACTGCCATGCAGTTCAATCAGCAGGCGGCAGGTCTCAATGACGTTCTTGGCCTTGCTGTTGTACAAGCCGATGGTCTTGATGTATTCCGACAAACCGTCCACGCCCAAGGCGTAAATGGCCTCCGGTGTATTGGCCACCGGATACAGTTTGGCCGTGGCCTTGTTGACGCCAACGTCTGTGGACTGAGCCGAAAGGATCACCGCAATCAACAACTCGAACGGCGACGAGTAGGCCAGCTCGGTTTTGGGTTCGGGATTGTCTTCGTGAAACCTGCGGAAAATTTCCAGGCGTTTGGCAGCGTTCATGGGGCGGGCGTTTCCTTGCAAGCGGGCAGCATAGTGTTCAAAGGTGGGGGGCCGGGTCGTGCAGGATAAACCATCATCCGCACACCCGGCAGCGTCTGTCGCGGCTTACGCGCCGGTACGCGCGTTCACTTGGCGCTGTGCCTCGTCCAGCTTGTGCTGTGCGGCGTCCAGCTCAGTCGCGCTGCAGCCAGGTTGGCGTTGTAACTTGCTGACCTCGGCCCGGGCATAGGCCAAGGCGGTTTTCAACTGGCGCAGTTCTGCGTCGATGGGGCGTTTTTCTACGCGCTGCAAGTCGGGCCTGGGTTGCTCGCTGTCATTCTCAGCGTCATGCAAGGCTTGCTCGGCGCTGACCAGCGCTGCGCTCAAGGTTGCCAATTGCTGTTGGTCAGCGTTCAGGTCCTGGGCTTTTTTCAGTTCGGCGCGACGCATTGCCAGTTGGATTTTTGCGCGCTTGAGCGCTGGGTCTTTTTGACTCGGCAGCGCTGTCGGGCTGGGGACCTCCAGGGCCACGAGGGCCTGCTCCGCCGCTTCGAACTGCTGTTGCAGCACGATCAGTTGCGACTGTTGCTCAAAGGTCGGTGGGTGACCAAAAGCTTTCAAGGATTTGTGCAACTGAGCGCGACTCATTGCGACCGTGATTTTGGCTTTTTTGACCGCAGCGTCCTGGGCTGAATCGGTCGGCATGGGCATAACCGGCGCCGAGCGCTTGGCCCGTGCCAGGCGTTCGTCGAGCTTGCGCGCTTCTTCGCGTTGCAGGCGGGCATTACGCTGCTCGAAGCGCCGTCGTGCCCGGTCGCGCTTGAGGCCGCGTTCATGGTGCTGGTGGTCATTAGCTGCCAGGCCACCCACAATCGGCAACACAGAGGTCGCTGGGCGCATCTCAATGCAATCGACCGGGCAGGGCGCGACACAAAGGTCGCAACCTGTGCACTCATCGATGATAACGGTATGCATCAACTTGGCGGCTCCGACAATCGCGTCCACCGGGCATGCCTGGATGCACTTGGTGCAACCGATGCATTCGGCTTCTCGGATGTAGGCGACTTGGGCCGGGGCTTCTCCTCGGCTGGTATCCAGCGCCAGAATCGGCACTTTCAGCAATTGCGCCAGGCCGGCGATGGTTTCCTCCCCACCGGGAGGGCACTTGTTGATCGCCTCACCAAGGGCGATACCCTCAGCATAAGGCTTGCAGCCCGGATGCCCGCACTTGCCGCATTGGGTCTGCGGCAGCAGCGCGTCGATACGTTGAATCAGGTTCGTGACCATTGGCATGCCAGTTGAACAAACAGGGCTTGTAGTGAGCGGGCTTGCCCCGCGCTGGGTGGCGCAGCCGCCCCAAATCCAGGCGTCTTGGTGTTTCTGAAACTACTGCGGCGTCCTTATTGGGGCGAAGCCTCCCCAAATCCAGGCGCCTTGGTGTTTCTGAAACTACTGCGACGTCCTTATTGGGGCGGCTGCGCCACCCAGCGCGGGGCAAGCCCGCTCACTACACAGCCGGTTATTTGATGCGTTGGCCCGGCTTTGCGCCGCTGTCCGGGCTGAGCAGGTAGATTTCTTCGCCGCCAGGGCCTGCCGCCATCACCATGCCTTCGGAAATGCCGAACTTCATCTTCCGTGGCTTGAGGTTGGCGATCATCATGGTCAGGCGCCCGTCGAGTTTGGACGGGTCCGGATACGCGCTCTTGATCCCGGAGAAGACATTGCGTCGCTCGTCACCAATGTCCAAGGTCAGGCGCAGCAGCTTGTCGGCACCCTCTACTGCTTCGGCCTTGACGATCAGTGCAACACGCAGGTCCACGGCCGCAAAGGCGTCAAACTCGATTTCCGGAGAAATCGGGTCCTTGGCCAGCTCTCCATTGCCGGTCGTAGCGGACTCGCCGGTGTCGGTCTGGCTGGCAGTCAGGTCTTCTTTCGAAGCGTCGGTCATGGCCTGGACTTTGGCCGGGTCGATGCGGGTCATCAGTGGCTTGAACTCATTCAACTGATGGTTGCCGAGCAAGGTGGCGTGATCGTTCCAGGTCAACGGCGCGACGTTCAGGAACGCTTCGGCGTCGGCGGCCAGCAGTGGCAGTACCGGCTTGAGGAAGATCACCAATTGGCGGAACAGGTTGACGCCCGTGGCGCAGATCGCCTGCACTTCAGCCTGCTTGCCTTCCTGCTTGTTCAGCGACCACGGTGCCTTGTCGGCGATCCAGGCGTTGGCTCGGTCGGCCAGGCCCATGATTTCGCGCATGGCGCGGGCAAAGTCGCGGGCTTCATAGGCGTCGGCGATGCTTGGCGCAGCGGCCGTGAAGGCTTCGGTCAGCTCCGGCGCGGCGTTTTCGGCGACCAGCAGGCCGGCGTTGCCCTTGTGGATAAAGCCGGCGCAACGGCTGGCGATGTTGACCACCTTGCCGACCAGGTCCGAGTTGACCTTCTGTACGAAGTCTTCCAGGTTCAGGTCCAGGTCGTCGACGCCACGGCCCAGCTTGGAGGCGTAGTAATAACGCAGATATTCCGGCGACAGATGGTCCAAGTACGTGCGCGCCTTGATGAAGGTGCCACGGGACTTGGACATCTTCTGGCCGTTGACCGTCAGGTAGCCGTGTACGGCAATGCCGGTCGGCTTGCGGTAGCCCGAACCTTCAAGCATCGCCGGCCAGAACAGTGCGTGGAAGTTGACGATGTCCTTGCCGATGAAGTGATACAGCTCGGCGGTGGAGTCCTTGCCCCAGAACGCGTCGAAGTCCAGCGCCGGGGTGCGGTCGCACAGGTTCTTGAAGCTGGCCATGTAGCCGATCGGCGCATCCAGCCATACATAGAAGTACTTGCCAGGTTCGCCCGGGATCTCGAAACCGAAGTACGGCGCATCGCGGGAGATGTCCCACTGTTGCAGGCCGCTGTCGAGCCACTCGGACAGTTTGTTGGCCACGGCGTCCTGCAGGGTGCCGCTGCGGGTCCAGGCTTGCAGCATCTGCTGGAAATCCGGGAGCTTGAAGAAGAAGTGCTGGGAGTCCTTCAGTACCGGGGTGGCGCCGGAGATGGCCGACTTCGGATCTTTCAGGTCGGTGGGTGCGTAGGTGGCACCGCATTTCTCACAGTTGTCGCCGTATTGGTCTTCGGAGCCGCATTTAGGGCAGGTGCCCTTGATGAAGCGGTCGGCCAGGAACATTTTCTTTTCCGGGTCGAAATACTGGGTGACCGAACGCTGGTCGATGTGCCCGGCATCCTTGAGCCGCAGGTAGATCTGGCTCGACAGCTCGCGGTTTTCTTCGGAGTGGGTCGAGTGGAAGTTGTCGAAATCCACCAGGAACTCGGCAAAGTCGGCGCTGTGTTCAGCCTGCACATTGGCGATCAGTTGTTCTGGCGTGATCCCTTCTTTTTCGGCGCGCAACATGATGGCCGAACCGTGGGCGTCGTCCGCGCAGACATAAATGCATTGATTGCCGCGATGCTTCTGGAAGCGCACCCACATATCGGTCTGGATGTACTCAAGCATATGGCCGAGATGGATGGAACCATTGGCATAGGGCAGGGCGCTGGTGACGAGGATCTTGCGTGGCTCGGACATGGGGCTCGGCTACTTGATGAAACGGAGGTCGGCCACTATAAAGCGCCGGGAAATATATTTCACCCCGTGGCGTTGTTTCAAAATCATCCCGGCGTTCGAAACGCATGCCGTTGGGCGACGGGAACGGTTAGGATAGCCGCCTGTTTCAGTCAGTCTTTTTCGGGAGTAGCCCATGAGCGCCGTCAATCGCGCAGCGGTGGAAGCCGTTCTTCGCCAGTACACCGACCCCTATTTGAACCAGGACCCGGTCAGTGCCGGTTGTGTGCGGGCCATCGAGGTTCAGGGCGACCAGGTGTCGGTCCAGCTGGAGTTGGGCTATGCCGCCGGCCTGTTCAAAAGCGGCTGGGCGCAGATGTTGCAAATGGCCATCGAGGGCCTCGACGGCGTCGGTTCCGCCAAGGTCGACATCCAGTGCGTGATTGCCCCGCACAAGGCCCAGGCACAAATTCCGGGGCTGGCCAACGTCAAGAACGTGGTGGCGGTGGCCTCCGGCAAGGGCGGCGTGGGTAAATCGACCACGGCGGCCAACCTGGCCCTGGCCCTGGCCCGCGAAGGCGCGCGGGTGGGCATTCTCGATGCGGATATCTACGGCCCGAGCCAGGGTGTGATGTTCGGTATCGCCGAAGGTACGCGCCCCAAAGTGAAGGATCAGAAGTGGTTTGTGCCTATCGAGTCCTTGGGCGTGGAAGTGATGTCCATGGCTTTTCTCACCGATGACAACACGCCGATGGTCTGGCGCGGGCCGATGGTGTCCGGTGCGCTGCTGCAATTGGTCACCCAGACCGCCTGGGGCGACCTGGATTACCTGGTGATCGACATGCCGCCGGGTACCGGTGACATCCAGCTGACCCTGGCGCAGAAGGTCCCGGTGGCCGGCTCGGTGATCGTGACCACGCCCCAGGACCTGGCGCTGCTCGACGCGAAGAAAGGTGTGGAGATGTTCCGCAAGGTCAACATCCCGGTACTCGGTGTCGTGGAAAACATGGCGGTGCACATCTGTTCCAACTGCGGGCATGCCGAGCACCTGTTTGGTGAAGGCGGAGGCGAGAAGCTGGCGACCCAGTACGGTGTCGAATTGCTGGCCTCGTTGCCCCTGTCGATGCTGATTCGTGAGCAGGCCGATGGTGGCAAGCCTACTGTGATGGCTGAGCCGGACAGCCAGATCGCCATGATCTATCAAGAGCTGGCGCGCCATGTGGGCGCACGGATTGTCTTGCAGGAGGCCGTCGCGCCAGCAATGCCGACGATTACCGTCAGCGAAGACTGAGCGGGTAGCAGGGAAAGAAGCCTCGACACTGTCGGGGCTTTTTCTTGCCTGCGAGATAGACAATGAGGCGCGCTCGCGCTTTTACGCAATTGCGGGTGTAAGCATTCGCTTACTTTTTCGTAAGTGTTTGGTTTTTTTGCCCTGCACGGGCGCCTCGAATCGTCGAGAGATTTTTCTAATTGTTTGAAATATAAGAATTATTTATCGAGTTTTGGTGGTGGTCGTTGGCGCAGTGGCTGGACGCATCCCGTTGAACTTCCTTTGGAACTCTCTAACATCAGCCCCGTGTCCACGGATTGACACGGCCATCAAGGAACGATGGTTTAAAGGAACGTCGCAGGATGCGATTCATCAGGATGATGAAAAGGAATACAGGGACTAGGGAAAAAATGTGGGCGGGTCAAACCGCCCCTTTTTTTTGCCTGTAGAAAAGCAACGGCTCACCCAGAAACGCAAAAAGGCCCGCAAGGGGCCTTTTTGGGTGGGGCGACGCGACGACGCTATCAGCGTTCGAGGTCTGCAATCTTGCCTTTTTTACCATCCCACTCCGCTGCATCCGGCATCGGGTCTTTGCGTTCGGTGATGTTCGGCCAGATTTCCGCCAGCTCGACGTTCAGCTGAATGAATTCCTGCATCTCTGCCGGGACTTCGTCCTCGGAGAAAATCGCGACGGCCGGGCATTCCGGTTCACACAGGGCGCAGTCGATGCACTCATCCGGGTGGATGACCAGGAAGTTCGGGCCTTCGTAAAAGCAGTCCACCGGACACACTTCTACGCAGTCGGTGTACTTGCACTTGATGCAGTTGTCGGTGACGACGAAGGTCATTTCTAATTTTCTCCTCAGGCGGCGGCAGCGAAACCCTTTGTGGCAGGGCTCGCGAGGTTCGGGAGCGATAGTCTGCAGGCCAGGCTAAGAGCCTGCAGCATCCCAAACCGCGCGAGAGTCTACCAGCTTGCAAGCGTCTGCGTTATATCCGAGTCTTCAGTGCATATAACATTTCGAGCGCTTTTCGCGGCGTCAAGTCGTCCACATCAAGTTTAGCCAACTCATCCAGCACCGGATGAGGCAGGCTGGCGAACATATCGCTCTGATGCGGCGCACTGGGCTTGCGGGGCGCCTTGGCCGGGTTTGCTACCACGGTTTCGTGGGGCAGGGCCGTGGTTTCAAGGCGGCTGAGGTGTTCACGGGCGCGGGTGATCACATCGTTGGGCACGCCAGCCAACTGGGCCACAGCCAGGCCGTAACTCTGGCTGGCCGGGCCTGGCAGCACATGGTGCAGGAACACGATGCGCTCGTTGTGCTCAGTGGCGTTGAGGTGCACGTTGGCGACCAGCGGCTCGCTTTCCGGCAATACGGTCAGTTCGAAGTAGTGGGTGGCGAACAGCGTATAGGCACGCAGGTGCGCCAGGCGTTCAGCCGCCGCCCACGCCAGGGACAGGCCGTCGAAAGTGCTGGTGCCGCGACCGACTTCGTCCATCAGCACCAGGCTGCGCTCGGTGGCGTTGTGCAGAATATTGGCGGTTTCGCTCATTTCCACCATAAAGGTCGAGCGGCCACCGGCCAGGTCGTCGCTGGAACCGATCCGCGTGAAAATGCGGTCCACCAGCGACAGCTCGCAACTGGCTGCCGGTACAAAACTGCCGATGTGCGCCAGCAACACAATCAATGCGGTCTGGCGCATGTAGGTGGATTTACCGCCCATGTTCGGACCGGTGATCACCAGCATGCGGGTATTGTCGTCCAGCGACAGGTCATTGGCCACGAACGGGGTGGTCAACACTTGTTCCACCACCGGGTGACGTCCCTGGACGATCCGCATGCACGGCTCGCTGACGAAGCGCGGGCAATTCAGGTCAAGGTTCAGTGCGCGTTCGGCCAGGTTGCTCAACACATCCAGTTCGGCCAGGGCGGCGGCGGTGTCTTGCAGCGGTGCCAGACGGCTGATCAGGTCTTCGAGCAAGGCTTCATAGAGCATCTTTTCCCGAGCCAGGGCACGGCTTTTGGCCGACAGGGCCTTGTCTTCAAACTCTTTGAGCTCCGGCGTGATAAAGCGCTCGGCACCCTTGAGGGTCTGGCGCCGCTGATAGTCGATCGGGGCCGACTCGGCCTGCTTGCTCGGCAGCTCGATAAAGTAGCCGTGCACGCGGTTGTAGCCGACCTTCAGGTTGGCCAGGCCCGTACGGGCTTTTTCACGGGCTTCCAGATCAATCAGGAACTGCCCGGCGTTCTCGCTCAGCGACTGCAGCTCGTCCAGCTCTGTGTCGTAACCGGTTTTGAGCACGCCGCCGTCACGGATGATCGCCGGCGGATTATCGATAATGGCTTTTTCCAGCAGGGCCGCGAGATCCGGATAAGTGCCTGCGGTGACGGCAAGTTGTTGCAGATGCGGCGTGTCCAGTTCGGTCATCGCCACTTGCAGTTGCGGCAACGCGCCGAGGGCATCGCGCAGGCGCGCGAGGTCACGGGGCCGCGCGTTGCGCAGGCCGATGCGCGCCAGGATGCGCTCGATATCGCCGATTTCCTTCAGTTGCGGCTGCAGCTTTTCAAAGCGATAGCCATCCAGCAGGCAAGTAATGGAGGACTGACGGGCTTGCAGCACGCCGAGGTCGCGCAGCGGACGGTTCAACCAGCGCGTCAGCAAACGGCTGCCCATCGCGGTCTGGCAACGGTCCACGACTGATTGCAACGTGTTGTCGCGCCCACCGGCCAGGTTGGTATCCAGCTCCAGGTTTCGACGGCTGGCGCCATCCAGCACCACGGTGTCGTCCAGGCGCTCATGACGCAGGCTGCGCAAATGGGGCAGGGCGGTGCGCTGGGTTTCCTTGGCATAGCTGAGCAAGCAACCGGCGGCGCCGATCGCCAGGGTCAGGGTCTCGCAGCCGAAGCCTTTGAGGTCTTGCACCGAGAACTGCTGGCACAGACTTTTCAGCGCCGAATCGCGTTCGAAATCCCACGGCGCACGACGTTTGGTCCCACGGCGTTTTTCTGCAGGCAAATCCTTCGGCCAATCATCCGGGATCAACAGCTCCACCGGATTGATGCGCTCCAACTCCGCCAGCAGGTTTTCCCAACCCTTGATCTCCTGCACGCTGAAGTTGCCGCTGGTGATATCCAAAACGGAAAGACCGAACAAGCGCTCATCGCCCAGCACCGCCGCGATCAGGTTGTCGCGCCGCTCATCCAGCAACGCCTCATCACTCACCGTTCCCGGCGTGATGATCCGCACCACTTGGCGCTCGACTGGGCCTTTGCTGGTCGCCGGATCGCCGATCTGCTCACAGATCACCACCGATTCGCCCAGCTTCACCAATTTGACCAGGTAACCTTCCAACGAATGGTAAGGAATCCCACACATCGGAATCGACTGCCCCGCCGACTGCCCGCGTGCGGTCAGGGTGATGTCCAGCAGCTTGGCGGCCTTCTTTGCGTCTTCATAGAAGATCTCGTAGAAGTCGCCCATGCGATAGAACATCAACTGATCAGGGTGCTGGTTCTTCAGGCGCCAGTACTGCTGCATCATCGGGGTGTGGGAGGACAGATCGGAAGTGTTCTTACTCATCAGATAGTTGGCAAATTCGTTGAAAGTGGTGGGGCAAAGATGGGGCACTGGCCCGGCTGATTTTGCAATGGCCGCAAGGTTAACACGCGAGGTTGGCGCTTCGCAGGTCATAAGTGGGCAGACAAAAGGCATGGCAAATGCATAAAATATGCAAATTAGCATTTGCCAACCCTCAAAACTCCCGTCAATATCCGCGCTATGCAAAAACGCAACGTTTCTATCGTCTTAAGAGAGCTGCTGGACCGCGACCGGATCTCCCCCACGGAGCTTCACCGGCGTACCGGCGTGCCTCAATCCACGTTGTCTCGGATCCTCAGCGGCAAGATCGTTGACCCGTCTGACAAGCACATTTCCCGCATCGCCGAGTACTTTCGCGTGGGCACCGATTACCTGCGCGGGCGCGCGGCAGTGGGTGCGCAGCGGGATGAAGGGCGCGACCCGATGCATTCGGAACTCAAGGACATAAGCCTGTGGGATGACGACACGCCCGTTAATGATGACGAGGTGTCGATCCCCTTTCTGCGCGAGGTTGAATTGGCTGCTGGATCAGGAAGATTCGTCATCGAGGAAAGCGAGAAGGCCAGCCTGCGTTTCGGCAAGCGCAGCCTGCGACATAACGGTGTGCAGTTCGACCAGGCCAAGTGTGTGACGGTGCGTGGCAACAGCATGTTGCCGGTGCTGCGCGACGGCGCCACGGTAGGGGTGAATGCGGGCAAGAGCGGCATTGGCGATATCGTCGATGGCGATCTGTATGCCATCAATCACAATGGCCAGTTGCGCGTGAAGCAGCTCTACCGCCTGCCTTCCGGAATTCGCCTGCGCAGTTTCAACCGTGATGAGCACCCGGACGAGGACTACAGCTTCCAGGATATCCAGGATGAGCAGATCAGCATCCTCGGCCATGTGTTCTGGTGGGGCATGTACGCCCGTTAACCCTCATGCGTAAGACACAGCCCGCCATTGTGCGGGCTTTTTTTCGCCCATAGAAAATCGCCAAACCCTTTGTCCACAAGGCCGAAAATGCACATGCGCATTTCCAGTGCAAAAATAAATGCATTTACGCATTGACTGTATATGCATACATGCATATTCTTTATCTCAAGCCAGCCAACAAGGCTTGGTGGAGGCAGCAAGGATGCTGCCAGGGAAGACAAGGAAGGCACGCAACATCGGCAAGGACGCCATCGAAGCGATGGCAGGGATGCCAGGCAACACCGGCAAGGATGCCGACGCTCTTTAGTTTCAACCGGCTTTCTTGACAGGAAGCACAAAACAGGCAGCGATGAACCGGCCTAATAACGGTTCAGAGGGTTGGCAACTGACCCGGGTGTGCAGCGTAAAGCACCAAAAGCAGTTATCCGGCAGACAGGGATCGTGGTCGGAAAAACATTGAGGAAAGAACCGTACCGCGCCAGTAGCGCCGAAAGTTCGAGGACATCATTACTGAAAAGCCCGGGCGACCGGGCTTTTTGGAATGCCTACCTATCGAAGCATGTGTAAATGAAAAACGGACTATCTAGTGCTCAGCCAGGAGGCGTGACATGACAAATGAACAGCAAGCGTTAGCGGAAATGCCTATCTGGCTGGTCATCGTATTGGCAGTGATCGGCGGGGTATCCGGCGAAATGTGGCGTGCAGACAAGGAGGGCGCCCGTGGTTGGTCGCTGATCCGCCGGCTCGCCCTGCGCTCTGGAGCCTGCATGGTGTGCGGGGTTTCGGCGCTGATGCTGTGCTACGCCGCCGGCATGTCGATCTGGACCGCCGGCGCCATTGGGTGCTTGACCGCCATGGCCGGTGCCGATGTTGCCATCGGCCTTTATGAACGGTGGGCAGCCAAGCGCATCGGGGTCAATGAAAGTTCTCGCCAGGACCCGCAGTAACCGCTGCAAGGACGCTACTTAAATGACGCTTATTGAAAAGCCATCTCAACTGCCCCAGGCCATCGGCGAGGCGCTGCACGCTGCGTTCCCGAATTTGAAGGTCGGCAGTCATCAGGACTTCCAGGGCACAGGGGGCGAAACCGGCGTGATGATCACGGTCGAGGGCAACGGCCCGGGCATCCGCTCCCGCGAAGGGCGCAAGGCGCACGCCTTGGCGATTTCGCTCAAGACCATGGTCGCGCCAGGCGCCTTGCCGTTTGACGCCTGCGACCTTGCCAGCCAGCTCATGGATTTGGTGCTGGATAACCGCTGGAACCTGCCCCAACCACAGTGTGATCTGCCGACGACTATCGTCGCTGCTCCCACGTTGCGGGCTGGCGCAGGGATGGACTATGACACCTGGACGGTTTCTTTCACCCAAACCCTCTATATCGGGCCTGTGTTGCTCAACGATCCCACAGGCCAGCCGCTGTTTGCCTGCACCTGGGACGTCACGAACATTGACGACCCCGCTCAATACAAACCCCTGTCGGAGTAGCCCATGTTCGACGCGCTGTTACGCATGCAACTGGGGCCGATTGTCGAGCGCCTGGCGGAAATGGAAGCCCAGCTCGAAGACCTTTATCGTCGCGCCGAAAGCTTCTGTCGCATCGGCGTGTGCCAGGAGGTCGACGCTGCCAGTCATACCTGCAAGGTCAGCCACGGTGAGTTGCTCACTCCGGCGATCCGCTTTTTCAACCCCAGTGCCGGCGCGCAGACCGAGACCCGCATCCCGTCCGTGGGCGAACAATGCCTGTTGTTCAACTATGGCGGCGGTGAAGGTGGCGGGCAGTCCGTGGCCTTGTTCGGTTTGAACAGTGATCGCTTCCCGCCGGTTTCGAGCCTGGCGACATTGACCCGGCGGCGCCATCAAGACGGCACCCAAAGCGATTACGACGACGCCAGCCACACCTTCAACTGGGTCAACGGCCCCACCATGTTCAGCGGTTCGCGCGAGCACGTCGACGTCAAGGTCGGCGCTGCCGGCCTGACCCTCAACGCCCAAGGCATCATCCTGCAAATCGGTGGTACCCGCCTGGTGCTGGATGCCGGCGGCGCGCACTTCAGCGGCCCGTTGGTGGACCATCAAGGTCGGGTCATCAGCCCGTGATAAGGACATCCCATGATCGGCATCGATCGCAACACCGGGGCAGCCGTCGATGACTGGCTGCAATTCGTGCAGCGCGCCACCCGAGCGCTGACCACCCCCCTGGGCACTCGTCAGAAGCGCCCGCTGTACGGCTCGATGATCCCGCAACTGCTGGGCCAGAACCTTGGCGATGACTTGCTGATCCTCGCGCAAAGCCATGCTGCCCAGGCGTTCTACAACACCCAGAACGGCATTGGCGACTTTCAACCCCAGGTCATCGTCGCCACCCGCCAGGGCGCCGGCCTGCTACTGCGGTTCGCCGGCACCTGGAAAAACCGCCAACAAACCTTCGAGGTCGTGACATGAGCATGCTGATCCCAGGCCAGAATCAACTGGCGGAGCCGGCCATCATTGCGGTGGATGAGTTCGAACCGCTGCTGGCCGAATTCAAGGCGTTTGTCGTCGACTACGTCGCCACCCGAGCGCCGCAAAGCGCGGCCAAACTCAAGGTCAGCCTCGACAACGAAAGCGAGCTGCTGACCCTGGCCCTGGAAGCGTTTTGCGTGCGCCTGCAGACTCACGAACGCAAATACAACGCCCGCATCAAGCAGATGCTGGCGTGGTGGGCTACCGGCAGTAACCTGGATGCCCGCCTGGCCGACATGGGCCTGGAACGCCAAGTGCTCGACCCGGGCGACCCCGCGGCTTTCCCGCCGGTGCCGCCGACTCTGGAAAGCGACGACGACGCTCGACTGCGCTACTACCTGGCACCCCACGCTCCTGCGGCGGGCTCGCGGATGCAGTATCGCCGCGAGGTCTTCACCCTGGGTGAACGCCCTGCGGTGAAGGTACAAAGTGCGACACCGGGCGTGGTGACCGTCAGCTACACCTTCGACCCGGACGGCTATGCCGCCCAGGTCAAGGACGGCAACGCCCGCCGCACCGCGCCGGGCGAAGTGATGGTCACGGTGCTTTCGCGGGAAGGTGACGGCACGCCATCCACCGATTTGCTCGACGGTGTGCGACGCCATTTCGCACGGCCCGATGTGCGACCGGAGACAGACCTGGTCAGCGTGCAGGGGGCACAGATTCAACCCTACAAAATTCGTGTGGTGGCCAAGATCAATGCAGGCCCTGACTCCGGGCTCACCCAAGTCGCCGCCCAGAAACTGCTGCAAACCTATGCCGACTCCTGCCATCGCCTGGAAGGGCGAGTGGACCCGAGCTGGATCGACTACGCGATCCACAGTGCGGGCGCGGCGCAACTGCAAATCCTCGAACCCTTGCAGCCGATTATCAGCACCGCGTTCCAGGCCCCGTATTGCACGGGCGTTGAGGTGGAGGTGCGCACGCTATGAGTGAGGAACCCAAAGCAAGCCTGTTGCCGGCCAACAGTTCACCGCTGGAAAAAGCCTTGGACCTGGGGTTCGGGCAGTTGCTCGACCGGGTCATGCCGCCGTTTCCGGCGTTGATGAACCCGCTGCAAACCCCCACCCAATTCCTGCCCTACCTGGCGGCCGACCGTGGCGTCAGTGAGTGGGATGCCGACGCCAGCGAAACCGAAAAACGCCTCACCGTGGCCCTGTCCTGGCAGATCCAACGCCAGGCGGGCACGCCCAAGGCCTTGAGCTACGCGGTGGAGTCGCTGGGTTTCACCCCCAACATCAGCGCCTGGTATCAACAGCGCCCGCTGGGTGTGCCTTACACCTTCGACGTCCAGGCGATCATCGGGCGCACTTGGTCCAGCGGTGACCATAACCGGCTGATCCGCCGCATCAATGCGGCGCAGAGTGAGCGGGATCGGGCGACGATCACAGTTGTTCATGAGACCGAAGGTCAGCTCGCGCTCACGCAGGTACTCGATGCCCCATTGAGCGACGGTGAGTTGTATCTGGACGGCGCACTGCCGGAATTGGCGCTGGTTGCTCGAATTAACAGTGCAGGGGTCGCCCAGCACTACACCATTAACGACTACGACCTCAGGGCGCAGCCATGACAGATGACATTACGCGCCTGGTGCGCTTCACCTCCAAAGGTTTGGATGAAGTGCTGCAGGCAAAGAACCAGGGCCTGAAAGGCGAAATCACCCACATCGGCGCCGGCACCGGCCGCTACAACCCGGACGGCACGGAAGTGGCCTTGCGGGACGAGCGTCAGCGGGTTGCCATCGTCGATTACGAAGACCTCGGCGACCGCCAACTCAGGATGGCCGCGCTGTTCGATGGCGAGGCCGAGTATGAAATTGGCGAGTTCGGTTTCTACCTCGCCAGCGGGACGTTGCTGGCGGTGTATTCCGTCGCGGGGAAGTTGCTGACGTATAAGGCGGCGGCGGCGCGGGTGCTGCAAAAGTTCACGCTGGATATTTCGCCGTTGCCGGCGGATAGCGTGACGATTGTGGTGGGCAGTGAAAACCTGAATGTGTTGCTGGCCGAAGAGATCGCGATTTTGGCGGCGGCTTCGGTGGACAACATGTCGCGACATGTGGACTTGATGTTCAGGGTTATGCATCTCGAAGCGAAGTAAGAGTGCTTGCAAAAGTGCTGGAAAGACGAAAATTGACAGGGAGTTGATGATGGGAATTGAAGCGACGATTACGAAAGTTGTGGATGCTTGTAACAAACTCACGGATACCGTGACTAATCAGATTGGCAAAATCGATGCGCGTGTTGAGGTCGCATCGGCTCAATTCACGGCATGGCGCAATAGTGTACAGGCCAAGGATATCAATGGCCGTGCGTCTTATACGCAAACGATCGATCTTACGGGGTTGTCCACCAATATCTTTTATCCGGTCTGGTGGCGTATGCCCGGTAACGAAAAAGGGATGTCGGAGATTATTATCTCGAGAAACTACGCTTTGGACGCCAACCTCAATCCGTTCAATAACAATTTCGAGTCACATGTTGCAGGTCTGAACCTTCAGATAGAAGGCTGTGGGATCCCATGGAACGGGGACGCAAATTTCCTGACTATCAAACGAATCTCTCAGACTTATCGGGAGACCGTACGCCGTGCCCAATTCGGGATGCTGTCTTACGTTCGTCCGGTTACCGGGCTGAAGCCAATCTGGCTTAACCAGACCGTAGGTGCATTGGTCTCTTCTCCCCAGGAGTCTGGCTGCTACTTGCGTGGCGGGCTGACGTATATCGTCACCAAAAGCTTTGAAGAGCCTGTGAAGTTCAGTCGTTCAGATGCCGAAGTTGAACTGAGCCAAGCAGTGACGCCTGAGTATGAAATTTCCTGGAAGGTCAAACCTTTCGCCATCACTGCACCCGAGCTCGGAGAAACCTACCCGGAAAGCAGGTTGGCTTACACACTGGATAATGATCTGCGCTACGCGGTGAAGGGAGCATAAACATGGTTGGGTCTATTAAAAAACTGCTGCTTGCCTCCGGTGAAACGCTCATTAATGTTCCGGCGGATCGCCCAACCTTGGTAGCGCTGGGGCTTGACGAAACCCGAGCAGAGGAACTGTGTCAGCAAGCTGAAAACAGCGCGAAATTGGACGGTGTCATCTCTGCACGTCGTACATTGTACGAGACTGAAGCAGACCCCCTTTTCCTTGAGTGGCAATACGACGAAACCCCCGAAAAAGAAAAGGCTTGGCGTGACAAGGTGGCCGAAATCAAGGCCCTTTATCCATTGCCCGAACGTATCTGAACGCACCGCTAAAGCGGTTTTTTTACGCCCGCCCAAAGCCCCTCTCCGCAGGGGCTTTGGCGTTTCTCACCCGGAGAATTCCACCTATGCACAACCGACAAACCTACACCGTCCTCATCCCATTCCCCACCGGAGGTGGCCATTGGTCCACCGTCGGCGAGGAGCTGGAACTGCTCGACGTCGAAGCATCTGCCCTGCGCACCGCCGGCCGCCTGGAACTGACCAGCGTCCTTAACTCCACCCCCAAGAAGGCTGACTAATCATGGCTGAGGTTTTGAACTTCGAGCATAACGGCATCACCGTGAATGCCACCGAATCCCCCGAGGCCATGGGTGGCCTGGGCGATAACGTTATCGGTCTGGTCGGCACCGCGCCGAACGCCCATGCGTCGATCCCGAAAAACGCCCCGTTCCGTATCAACAGCTTTACCACTCAGGCGCTGCTGGACCCTACCGGTACTGAATCGGGCACGTTGTTTCACGCGGTGTACCAGATCCTCAAGGTGGTGAAGGTGCCGGTCTATGTGGTGATCGTGGAGGAGGGCGCAACCCCGGCCGACACCGTCAACAATGTGATCGGCGGCAACGACCCCATCACCGGGCGCAAGCTGGGTCTGGCGGCCCTGAGTAGCGTGCCGGAAGACCTGACCATCATCGGCGCGCCTGGCTTTACCGGCACCAAGGCCGTGGCTGGCGAGTTCGCCGCCTTCGGCAAACGCATCAAGGCCCGCGTGGTGCTGGATGGCAAGGACGCGTCCGTCGCCGACCAAGTGACCTACAGTGGCGAACTGGGCGGTGCCGACCTCGGCTTCGACCGTTGCCTGCTGGTACACAACATGCCGTCGGTGTACTCCAAGGCCGCGAAGAAAAATGTGTTCCTGTCGCCATCGTCCCTGGCCATTGCCGCATTGGCCAAGGTCAAGCAATGGGAAAGCCCTGGTAATCAGGTGACCTTCGCCGAAGACGTTTCCCGCGTGGTCGAGTACAACATCCTCGATACCTCCACCGAAGGCGACCTGCTCAACCGTTACGGCGTGAGCTACTACGCCCGCACTATCCTCGGCGGTTTCTCGCTGCTGGGTAACCGTTCCATTACCGGCAAGTTCATCAGCTACGTCGGCCTGGAAGATGCCATCAGCCGCAAGCTGGTCAAGGCCGGTCAGAAAGCCATGGCCAAGAACCTCACCAAGTCCTTCATGGACCAGGAGGTCAAGCGCATCAACGACTGGCTGCAGACCCTGGTCGCCGACGAAACCATCCCTGGCGGCAGCGTTTACCTGCACCCGGAACTCAACAGTGTCGAGAAGTACAAGAACGGCACCTGGTTCATCGTCATCGACTACGGCCGCTACGCGCCGAACGAACACATGATTTATCAACTCAACGCCCGCGATGAAATCATCGAGCAGTTCCTGGAGGACGTTCTCTAATGTTTACCAACCGTGTAAGACAGGCCATTGCGGCCACCCTTCAAGGCCTGCCGTTGTCCGCGACGGTCAACTCCTTCACGCCGCCGAAGATTGATTTCGATATGGAGCCCATGACCGGCGGGCGATTCATCGCCGAGGAAATGGCCAAGAGCGCCAAAGTGCTCAACGCCACGTTGGAGCTGCAAGGTGCAGGCCCGGAAGTCATGCTGGCCCTGGGTGTGCGCCTGGGCGACGACATTCTGCTGAACGTGCGCGAAGCCGGCCAGGATCAGGATGGCAAGACTTACTTCACCTATCACACCGTCGGCGGCAAGCTGAAAAGCCTGGCCGAGACTGCGCTGAAAATGGGCGAGAAGCCCACCACTACCCTGGAACTGTCCTGCCGCACCTACAACCGCCTGGAAAACGGTATCCCGGTGATCGACATCGACGTACGCACCCAGAAGTTCGTGCTCAACGGCGTCGATATTCTCGGCGACGCCCGCCGCGCCGTGCTGATGCCTTAAACCCAAAGGGGCGGGCCTGCTCGCCCCCTACTTCACCAAGGAATAGCCCCATGGCCTGGATGCCACCCTTGCACCTGCTGCTCTCGCCGATCACTGCCGACACCGGCGCGACGATCGAGCAGATTCAACTCAAGCCACTGTTCTACGCCGCGCAAAAAGACGCGCTGGCCCGGGCCGGTGATGACGAGGACGATCAGTTCTTCGAACTGGCGAAACTCGCCACCGGCCTGTCGGAAAAAGAACTGGACCAACTCAAGCGTCCGGACTACGTAAGCATTGCGCAGTACGTACACGAAATGTCGACGCAGCCTGCGTCGTTCTTCTTGAAAACCCCCGAAAAAACCAGCCACGACCAGCCCGTCCAGCTGCTGTTGCCACTCGATGCCGCAGGTCGCGCCCTGACTGAGCTGCCGCTGGAAATGCCGGCGCTGCGCGCCACCAAGGTGATGAAAAAACTCGCCACCAACAAAGAGCGCGCCGAGTTCATCACCGCTCATTGCACCGGCCTGATGATCCCGGATCTTGCCAACCTGACCGTGCCCGACTGGACGGAATTGCAGGAGCGCATCGACGATTTTTTAAATCAACCGGCGGACTTCTTTCGGAGCGCGACATCGAAGTGATCCTCGATGTGGTGCCGCTGATCTACTCGGTCAATGAGGCGGAGATCCTCGACTGGGACGCCGGCAAAGCATTGCGCCGCTACGACATCGCGATCACCCGCCTTGGCGTCAAACAGGAGTAAGCGGGATGCAAGAGACTCAATCTGGGATGAGGCTCGCCCAGGAAGACAAACGCTGGCTGCTTGACGACGCGGACCTTGGCAGTGTGCTGGCACCGTTTTCCGCCAGCCTTGCAGCGCCAGCAAGCCTGGATGCGGCAGCGCGGCCACAACAGGATCCGCAGTCGGTGCTCGCCTCGGCGCTGGTGACCGTCAGCGTGGATATCAACGCTTTGACGTTGGAGCAAGTGCAGCTGCGCGAGGCGTTGCAAACGCTCACCAGCACGTTGTTCATTACCGGTAATACGCTGGCAACCAAAACGGTTGAGGTCAGTAGCGAGCCTGCCAAAAGTCAGCCGAAAGAACCCGCTCCGGCTTCGACCTCCTGGGTGGACAAAGGCCTACAAGGCGCAACGGATGCCGGTAAGTTTGTCGGCAAAGAACTGCTCACCAGCTTGTGGGATAAAGCCAAGGAACGGGTTTCGGACAAGGCGCTTGATGCCGTGGCTGACAAGTTTCCAACCGCTGCCAAGTGGCTCAAGAAGGACGATAAGGGCAAGGGCAGCAACGCAGGCAAGGAGTGCTGCTGTACGGGCGCTCTGCCTGCCGGGATCCGCGGCCCGCTGGATTCAGCGACCGCTCAGTTGCCTGAACGTGTCGGCGAAACCGCCAGGGACAAAGACAGCGGCAAAGGCAAGCCAAGCGCCAAGGCTAATGCGAAGGGGCCACGCGGCAAGCGTTACAAGACTCGTCAGGCTACCTCAAGGTCGATCAAGACCAGCGTCGTCAGAAAGCGGGCCGATCTCAAGTCGCAACTTACTGGTCTCTCAGCGCCGGTCTCACAGCCGCTCAATGTCATGGGCCAGCCGTTGCGTGCGTTCGACAGCAAACTGGCGAGCCAGGGCTCGACCCGTCTGTCGGGCAACACATTTGCCTCCTACGCAGCGCCCTCGACGGCACGCGCCACAGCTCGTCGCGCAGCCAGCGGCCAGGTCACCGGCCTGTTGGACGCATTAGCCAAACCGGAATCGGCCACAGCCGGTCGCCTCGGCCCGCTGAAGGTTGTCGATACCGCCATCGATGGGGCCCAGGGCATACGCAACGGTGGCGCTAAAGCCATCGGCGCCGGCCTCGGTACTGCCGGTGGCGCATTGCTGGGAGCGTCTGCCGGTTCCGCCATCGGCACCCTGACGCGTCTCGAGTCGGCCGCCGCCCGCCGCCTTGGCCCACTGAAGTATGTCGACACCGCCATCGACGTGGTCCAGGGCGTGCGCAACGGTGACGCTAAAGCCGTCGGCGCCGGGCTCAGTACTGCCGGTGGCGCCTGGGCGGGAGCGTCTGCCGGTGCGGCCATCGGCACGATGATTTTCCCCGGTGTCGGAACGGCGGTCGGCGGTGCGATTGGAGGCTTGCTGGGCAGTGAAGCGGGGAGTTGGCTGGGGGATAAATTGTTTGGGCCAAGTGATCGCTTGCCTGCGCCCGGCGTGGTGAGCAAGGAGCTCAACGCGGCGCGTACGGATAACGTGCAGGTCAGTATTGCCCCGAGCATTCAGATCACCGGCGTAAACCCCGCCGATGCCCAGCAGGTCGTCAACCAGGTGATCCAGGCTCTGCAGTTCCAATGCATGCCGATGGTCACCGACTCCCTCGGTGTCCGACGCAACGCGGCATTGACTGATCCAGGAGGTGATTGATGCGACAGCAGATGGTACTCGGCGACTTTATTTTCGGTCTGTCTCGAGGGTTCGCCTATTCGTCGTTGGTTCGTACCAGCGACGGTGGCTGGAGTGACCTGGCGATTATCGCCAGCAAGTCCCAGTCGCGGCAGAGCGGCCAGAAGTTGGAAAAACTCACATTCAGCGGCACAGCCATGTACGCCATCGGCATGCAGCGCCTGGACGAGTTGCGTGCGCTGCAGAACAGGCGGACGCCGTTGCCGCTGGTAGATGGTATTGGCCGTAACTGGGGCCTGTGGCGGATCAATTCGCTGATGGAAACCCAGGGCAATGTGATTGACGACGGCACCGCTCTGGTCATGACCTGGAGCCTGGAACTGGAGGAATTCGTCAATGCGTAGAGTACGAAGTATCGCCGGGGATTCGGTCAACCTGCTGCTCTATCGTGAGTTGGGGCGTTGTGATGATGCGGCGGAAGAAACGTTGTGGCGGCTGAATCCCGAGCTTGCCGAACATGGGCCGGTATTGCCGGCCGGTGTCTGGATCATCGTGCCGGAAATGCAGGTACGGCTGCGCGCTGTACGGCCTGTTCTGGCTTGGGATTAAGGAGGCAGGCATGGCACAGGAATTTACCCCGATTATCGAGTTTTACGGTGCCAATGCGGCGCTGCTCAATCAACGCCTCATGTATTGGAAACACACCGACACCACGGGTATCGAGAGCGACCGGCTGGAGCTGACCCTCAACATCGAAGGCTTGGAGGGCCTGCCCAGCTTGAGCGGCAAGATTGGCTTGCGCGTCGGTTATCGGGAGACGGGGTTGGTGGAAAAGGGCGAGTTCGTCGTTACCCAGCGAACCCCGGTGCTGTTTCCCATGTGCTTGAAGATCGTGGCCACGGCTGCGCCCTTCAGCATGGTGGATGAAAGTGGCTATCGCCAGCGTCGATCCGCCAGCTATGGGCCCACGACCTTGGGTGCGCTGTTCCGTCAGTTGGTCAGCCGCCACGGGTTTTCGCCGCGAGTGGCGCCGGCGCTGGAGGGCATTGCGATTGCCCATATCGATCAGTCCAACGAAAGCGATATGGCCTTCATCACACGTCTCGCCAAGCGCTACAGCGCCATCAGCAAGCCATTCAACGAACTCTATGTGCTGGCCGAGGCCGGGCAGGTCAAGACGTTGTCTGGCCGTGAAATGCTGCCGCAGGTAACGCTCTCTGTGACGCAGGACAACCGCCCCGGCAACCAGTCGTTCATCACCGCGACGCTCGACGAAAAGTCCCGCGCCAAGTATGCGGGCAGCCGCGTCAGTTGGTGGGATGCCGCCAGTGGCAAGCAGCAGGTGGTTCAGGTCGGCGTTGCTCCGTTCAAGACCTTGCGACAACGCTGTCAGAACGAAGCCGAAGCCCGTGCCGTGGCCGAAGGCGAGCTGCGCCGTGTGGGGCGCGAAGACTTGAAAATGCAGATCGACTGTCCGGGCAACCCCTTGTTGGCTGCCGAAGGGCTTTTGGTACTGGATGAATCCTGGCCCTCGTACATGCAGGGGCGGTGGTCGATTGCCAAGGTGGTCCATGTCGGCGATCCGGTGGCGGGGTATCGCAGTTCGATCTCGGCTGTCGGGTTGTCGTCTTGATGGTCGGAGTTGCACGTTGTTGATGAATGCCTCCCTCGCTTGCAATACCTAACTGATTTGAAACAGGAATCCAGATGCCGATGAACGACGAAGATTTGGCTGCGATCAACCGCTTGATCGCCGCCCTGCAAACCCAAACCGATGGCCAGGTGGCGCTCAATGCTGCCTTGCGGCTGTTGGCTCAGAGCAACCAGGCGCTGGTCGACCTGATCAAGAGCCGCGAACCGGACCCGAATGCTCCGCCTTATCTGGATGGCAAACCGGCGCCCTGATTGAGCCTCGACCACCGTCATACAACTGTTGCACCCCCACAACCCGCATTGGCGGGTTTTTTATTGTTCATGGAGAACACTCGATGTCGATTCTTACCCAAGGTACCCAGATTTTTGCCCTCGTCCCGCCGGTCTCCGGCACCGGGCCTTACACCGTGCTGGAAATCGAGCACGCCACTTCGTTCGAACCCGGCGGCGCGCCCGCTGAGCAGATCGAAGACACCAGCCTCAACGCCGAAGAGCGCAGCTACAAAAAAGGCTTGCGCACCCCAGGCACCGCGAGCCTGGGCCTGAACGCCGATCCCACCAACGCCAGCCATATTCGCCTGCACCAATTGTCCGAAGCCAAGGGCGACACCGGCGTCAAATGGGCTGTCGGTTGGTCCGACGGCAAGGACGTGCTGCCTACCGTGAATACCAAGGGTGACGGCTTTGAGCTGCCGGCGACGCGCACCTGGTTCACCTTCGACGGCTACGTGTCGGACTTCCCGTTCAACTTCGCGCTGAACGCCGTGGTCACCACCACCGTCACCATCCAACGCACCGGCGGCAGCGCCTGGATCAAGAAAGCCTGAGAGACGCCATGAACCTCAAACAACTCAAAGCCAAGGGCGGCATCGTCGATGGCGTGCCGGTCAAGAAAGAAGTCAGCTGGACGCACCTGGACAGCAAGAGCGGCAAGGAAGTGACAGACACGTTTACCCTGCACATTCGCCGTCAGTCCTTTGGTGTGATCGAGCGCCTGTTTACTCAAGGTGAGTCCGAGCAGAGCCGCAATGCCAGTTACCTCGCCGCGTCGGTATCGCTGGGCAGCGACGGCACTGAAACGCTGAGCTACGACGATGCCTACAGCCTTGAGCCGTCGTTGGGGTTCGTGATCCTCAACGCAGTCAATGAGGTGAATGGCACGGGTGGCGCGTCGGCAAAGAACTGACGGCCGCCGATGAGTTCTGGCACGAGCTGGTGCTGAACGGAGTGGGCGGCCGCACGATTGTCGAAGCCAAGGAACGCATGACCTACCAAGAAGCCCTGGCCTGGGGGCGCTATATCGACCGATATGGCTCCCTGCATGCCGGTAGGCGGCTGGAGGCGGGCAGCGCGTTGGTGGCGCTGCAGACCCACCGGCTGGGCGGCGGCACGGCCGAGTTGATTGACTTCATGCCCCATGAGTTGCGTCGGGGCCTGTCACTCGAACGTGCGATGAACGAGTGGCGTTAAGGACGACGCCATTTTCCTTGAAACCCGCCGAGGCGGGTTTTATCCATGACCCGGAGAAACCTATGGCAACTGCTTACCAGGGTAATCTGACGCTCAACCTCGGCAGCCTGGAGCAGGCCCTGGCGAAGGCGTCACGGATTACCGAACAAAGCATGCGCGAGATGCAGCAGAAGATCGAAGACGCCGGTAAAAAGGTCAGCGCTTCTGCCGCAGCGGCGTTGCAGGTCACTTCCGGCCAGTTCAAGGACTTTCAAAAGTCTTATGACCCGGCTACGGATGCGGCGCAAAGATTTATCCAGAAAAATGCGCAACTGGTGGAGGTGCTCAAGCAGAGCCAGGGTGCGCAGAATAGTTTTGTCGGCTCGTTGGATACGCAAACTTATACCGAGCGGGCGGGGCTGAAGTTTCCAGGGGGCGGGCCGTATGGCGATCTGCCTGCCTCTGGGGCGGGTGATGATTCGGCAGGTTTTGCTTTCCTGGATGATGACAAGTCACGGCAAATCCAAGGTCATTTCGCCCTCTTGACCACGCTGGTGGATGATTGGAGCACAGGCGCTCAAAGCGCGTTCAAGGACTACGTAAGCAGCTCGGGAACGGCTGCAGAACAATCGAAAGCCATGTTCACCGGCGCTTTCAAGCAGATGGACGATGCAGTTGCGACGTTTGTCACCACTGGCAAGTTCAACTTCTCCGAGTTCGCTAAGTCGGTGCTCAAGGACATGGCGACGATGGCGGCGAAAACCGCTGGGTCGAGTGTGTTGAGTTCACTGTTAGGTTTCGCTGGTTCAGCACTGCAGAGCTTCTTTACGCCAGGTGCCGGAGCGGCAGGTGCCAGCACCGCAGTTGGACCAGGTGGCTATACCAACGCACTCAAGCTGTCGTCGGACTTCAGCTACTCGCCGCCAAAAACATATCCGTTTGCCAGCGGCGGTGCGTTCACCAATTCCGTAACCAGCAGTCCGACCTTAGCGCCGATGGCCCTGTTCGGCGAAGCCGGCCCCGAAGCCATCATGCCTTTGAGTCGCGGTTCCGATGGTTCGCTTGGCGTACGCGCATTGGGCTCGGGCCAATCGGGCAGCACCAGCAGTAACCAGGTGGTCATCCAGCAAACCATCAATGTCGCCGACGGCCAGGGTTCAGGCGCGGATACCAACGCCCAGAACGTTGCGCGTGCCTACGCGGGCTCCGCCCGTCAGGGCGCCGCCGAGCAGATCGCGCGTGACCTGAAACCGGGCGGGCAAATCTGGTCGGCCATCAACGGCCGCTGACAACCAAAGGCATATGCCTGGAGAACACATGAGTACAGAAACCTTCACCTGGGAGCCCAAAGTCGAGCCTGTCGGCAGCGTTGAATTTCGCCTTAAATCGGCCAAGTTTGGCGACGGCTATCAGCAAACAGCGGCTGACGGAATCAACAACAAGACCGAGTCTTGGCCACTGACGTTCGTCGGCGACGAGGCGCGGATCAGGGCGATTGCGACGTTCCTTGACCGTCATGCCGGTGCCAGGGCGTTCAGTTGGACCGCGCCGTTGGCCTCGCCTGGGCTGTATCGCTGCAAAGGGTATCAACCGACACCGCTGGGCGCCGGGATCTACTCCCTGACAGCGACGTTCGAGCAGGCCTTCCACCCCTAGCGTCTCAAGCGACGCTCGACACCCCGCGATCCGCGGGGTTTTCTTTGCCCGGAGATTTATATGTCCATCACCGCAGATATCCAGACCCTGGAGCCCGGGGCCTGGGTGGAGCTTTTCGAGCTCGATGCCACCGCCCTTGGCGCCGAGTTGTACCGCTTTCACGGTTATCCCCAGGAGTCATCGATCTTCTGGCAGGGCCACGAGTATTCACCCTGGCCGATCCAGGCCGAAGGCTTTGAAATGTCGGGGCAGGGTACACAACCCACGCCAACGCTGGCCGTGGGCAACGTTGGCGGTTTCATTA
This sequence comes from Pseudomonas sp. R19M, assembly GCF_050312585.1. Lineage (NCBI taxonomy): Bacteria > Pseudomonadati > Pseudomonadota > Gammaproteobacteria > Pseudomonadales > Pseudomonadaceae > Pseudomonas > Pseudomonas sp. R19M. Next base: position 32,679 of record NZ_JBNPJV010000021.1, on the reverse strand, counting down.
CGGCGCTGGTGTTGTATTTCGAGGATCTCGTGGGGGCGCGGCTGATTCGCCATCGCACCCTGGGCAAGTATCTCGACGGCCAGCCCGAAGCAGACCCCGAAGAGGAGTTGCCGCCGGACATCTGGTACGTCGAGCGCAAGGTCGCGGAAAGCAATGAGACCGTGAAGTTCGAGCTGGCCAGTGCGCTGGACTTCAACGGTGTACAACTGCCGCGCCGGCAGATCGTCGCCAACGTGTGTTGGTGGCTCAGCTGCGGCGGCTATCGTGGCCCCTATTGCGGCTACAACGGCGGGCCGGTGGCGGATACCAATGACGTGATCGTCACGGATGCGGCCAAGGATAAGTGCGGTGGGCGGTTGACCAGTTGCAAGCTGCGTTTCGGCGAGAACAATCCACTGCCTTACGGTTCCTTTCCGGCAGCGGGCCTGTTGCGGAGTTGAACATGAACAAGATCAACCTGGCGGCGATCTCCCGGCATGCCGTGGCCGACTACCCGCATGAGTGCTGCGGCCTGCTGATTCGTGAAGGGCGCAAGCGTGTGTATGTGCCGTGTCGCAACACGGCGAGTACCCCGAGCGAACACTTTCGACTCGCGCCCGAAGACTATGCCGCCGCCGAAGAGCGCGGCGAAATCCTCGCAGTAGTGCACAGCCATCCGGATTGCCCGGCGACGCCCAGTGAAGCGGACCGCGTGGCGTGCGAAGCCTCCGGGTTGCCTTGGCACATTGTCGAAGTACGCGCCGGTGACGATGGGCAGGTCCGCATCGGGGAGTGGGCCAGTTGTACACCGAACGGTTACCAGGCACCCCTGATCGGTCGTGCTTTTGCCCACGGTGTGCATGACTGCCTGAGCATCATCCTTGACTACTACCGCCGCGAGTTGGGCATCGAGCTGGGTGACTATCAGCGCGAGGACGGCTGGTGGGACAAAGGCGGCAATCTCTATCTGGACAACCTGCCTGCCGCCGGCTTTATCCAGGTCAGTCAGTTGCAGCAAGGTGACATTGTGCTGATGCAGATTCGCTCGCCGGTACCGAACCACGCCGCGATCTACCTGGCTGACGGTGTGCTGCAAAGCGAACCCGAACATTACCCGGCGCCAGGCTCGATCCTGCATCACCTCTATGGTCGCGACAGCAAGCGCGACACCTATGGTGGCTATTGGGGCGAGGTAACGGTCAGCATTTGGCGCCATCGTCAGCGGTTAAAACACTAATCACAGGGGCGTTTCATTCGCCTGGAGGATGCCATGCATCAAGAAAAAGTCAGGACGGTGCGCCTCTACGGCAGCCTGGGCGCCAGTTTCGGGCGCGTGCATCGATTGGCGGTCAGAAACGCATCGGAGGCCATTCATGCGTTGTGCATTCTGGTGCCGGGGTTTGAGCGTTTCCTGATGGAGTCCAAGGATCTGGGGGTGACTTATTCGATCTTCCTGGGCCGGGAAAATATCGGTCCCGATCGTCTCAAGGCACCTTCCGGCGCGTTGGATATCCGCATCGCACCCGTGCTGATGGGCAGCAAGCGCGCGGGGTCGATGCAGACCATTATCGGGGTCGCGTTGATTGTGGCCGCGTCCTACTTCTCGGGCGGCCTTGCGGCGTCCAATGGTACTTCGACATTGATCGGTGCTACGTCCACCACCGGCTGGACCTTCGCCGCGAACATCGGCATTTCCATGGCCATGGGCGGCGCCATGCAGTTGATGTCCCCGATGCCCAAGGGCCTGGGCACCATGGATCGCCCGGAAAACCGGCCCAGTTACAGCTTCAACGGCCCCGTGAATACCAGCATCCAAGGCAGCCCCGTGGGTTTGTTGTATGGCGAGCTGACGGTGGGCAGTGCGGTCGTGAGTGCTGGGATCTATGCGCAGGATCAGCTATGACCAGGAGAGCAATCATGGCCGCTACAGTCGAACAACACACGATGCGAACGGTCTTGTTATCAGGTTCGCTCGCCAGGCTTTTCGGTCGAGAGCATCGCGTGACCACCTCCGGCGGTTTCAGGGATGTGATGGGCTATTTCAAGCAGTTTCCCGGCTTTGAACGCTACATGCTGCAGAGCGCGGACAAAGGGCTGCGTTTCGCCGTATTCAATGGCAAGCGCAACATCGCAGAGGATGATATCCAGAAGCCGCTCGGCAAGGACGTGATCCGTATCGCTCCTGTGTTGACCGGCTCAAAGCGTGCCGGTGGGTTGCAGACCATCATTGGTGCCGTGCTGATCGCCGTGGCGTATTACAACCCGTTTGGTTTTATCACCGGTCCCGCCGCCAGCATGATGATGATGGCAGGCGCGTCCATGGCGATGGGCGGCGTCATGCAAATGTTGTCGCCGCCGCCCAAAGGGCTTTCAGCCCAGGACAGTCCCGACAACCGCCCGAGCTACAGCTTCAACGGCCCGGTCAACACCAACGCTCAGGGCAATCCGGTTGGCCTGCTCTATGGGCAGTTGATCGTTGGGAGCTGCGTGATCAGCGCCGGGATCTACGCCCAAGATCAACTCTAACGTTCTTCCTCTTCAACCAGCCCGCCACTGTGCGGGCTTTATTTCGCCTGAAGGAAAGCCATGACTGACTTCACTCTCGCTGGCAGCAAAGGCGGCGCTTCCAAGCCCCGTCCCTCCGTGGAGGCGCCAGACAGCCTGCAAAGTACGGCCTATGCCCGTATCCTCGATCTCGTCAGCGAAGGCGAGATTGTCGGTTTGAAAAACGATAAGCGCTCGGTGTTCCTCGACGAGACGCCACTGGCCAACGCCGATGGCAGCCTCAACTTCAGTGGCGTGACCCTCGATACGCGCAACGGTAGCCAGGACCAGACTCATATCCCGGGTTTCCCCGCGGTGGAGAACGAAAGCCCGGTATCCATTGAGCTGCGCAGCGACCAGCCCTGGACCAAGTCCTATTCCAACCTGCAACTGTCGGCGGTGCGTGTGCGCCTGGCGGTCACGCGGCTTTCGCAGACCAACACCAGTAACGGCGATACCAACGGCTACACCGTGCAGTACGCTATCGATCTGTCCACCGATGGCGGCGCCTTCGTGCAGGTGCTGGCGGCGGCGTTCAGCGGCAAGACCACCACCAAATACGAGCGCTCCCACCGCGTTGACCTGCCGCCCGCCAAGAGTGGTTGGACCCTGCGCGTGCGTCGAATCACGCCGAACTCCACCAGCGGTGCGATTGCCGATACCACCACTGTGGAATCCTCCACCGAAGTGATTGACGCCAAACTGCGCTACCCGGGCTCGGCGCTGATCGGCCTGCAATTTGATGCCGCACAATTTCAATCGATCCCGTCACGCTCTTTCGAACTGCGCGGCCGGATCATCAAGGTGCCGAGCAACTATGATCCACAAACCCGCGTATATGCCGGTGTGTGGGACGGCACCTTCAAATCCGCCTGGACCGACAACCCGGCCTGGATCTACTACGACCTGCTGCTGCACCAGCGTTATGGCCTCGGCCACCTGCTCAACGCCGGCCAAGTGGATAAATGGGAGCTGTACCGCATCGGCCAGTACTGCGACCAACCGGTGTCCGACGGCAAGGGCGGTACCGAACCGCGTTTCACCTGCAACCTGTACCTGTCAGTGCGTGCCGATGCATTGAAGGTCCTGCAGGACTTGGCGACTACGTTCCGAGGCATGTCCTATTGGGGCGCAGGCTCGGTCATGGCGGTGGCGGACATGCCGGAAGACCCGGTCTACACCTATTCCAATGCTAACGTGATCGGCGGTCAGTTCATCTACGGTGGTTCAGCGAAAAAGACCCGCTACACCGTGGCACTGGTCAGCTGGAACGACCCGACGGATTTCTATCGGCAGAAAGTGCAATACGTCGACGACGCCGACGGCATCGCCCGTTATGGCATCCAGCAAACCGAAATCAGCGCCACCGGTTGCACGTCGCAGGCCCAGGCCCAGCGCATCGGCAAATGGGCGTTGCTGACCAATCGCCTGGAAACCGAGAGCGTGACGTTCTCGGTCGGCCTCGACGGCACATTGGCCCGCCCTGGGCAGATCATCCGCGTGGCTGACAACGATCGCGCCGGCCGCCGCATTGGTGGGCGCCTGCGTGATGCGACGCTCGACACCTTGACCCTGGATGCCGAAGTCACAGCGGCTGCAGGCGATACCATCACTCTGGTGATGCCCAACGGCAAGGCGGTTTCCCGAGTGGTCAAAGCCGTCAGCGCCAGCAGCGCGGATGAGCAACAGGTCGTGCTGCAAACCCGGCTCGACGCTCTGCCTCCGGCCCAATCGATCTGGGCAATCGACTCCGCGACCCTGGCGTTGCAACAGTTTCGCGTGCTGTCGATTTCCGAAGATTTTTCGGATAACGAAATCAAATACAGCCTCAGCGCGGTCAAGCACGTGCCGAGCAAATTCACCGCCATCGACAACGGCGCCAAAATCGACAGCCCGCCGATCACGGTGATTCCGCCCAGCGTGCAAGCGGCGCCCACGGGGGTGAAGGTCAGTAACGACCATTTTGTCGAGCAGGGCAGTGCGGTCAACGTGATGAACATCGAATGGCAGCGCCCTGCCAATGCCATCGCCTTCGAAGTTTACTGGCGTAAAAACGACGGCGAGTGGATCTACGCCGGTCGCACCGGCGGCACCTCGATTGAAGTTTCCGGCATTTACGCCGGGCGTTATGTGGCCAAGGTGCGTGCGATCAACGCGCTGGATATTGGCTCGTTGTACAGCGAGTCGATCGAGACCGTGCTCAACGGCAAAACCACCTTGCCGCCAACCGTCGCAGCGTTGACCACCGAGTCGTTGGTGTTTGCGATCAAGGTGAAGTGGCAGATTCCGCAAGACGTGAGTACGGCGGATTTGCAGCGCACGGAGATCTGGTACGGGAAGACTGCGGATCTGGCGTTGGCGACCAAGTTGGGGGATTACGCGTATCCGCAGACGGATCTGACGTTGATGGGGTTGGGCGCGGGTACTTCGCTGTTTTTCTGGGCTCGGTTGGTGGATCGCAGCGGGAATATTGGGGCTTGGTTTCCGACGGGCTCCGCAGTGCAAGGGCAGGCCAGTTCGGACCCTTCACCTATCCTAGGCTTGATTGCCGGACAGGTTGGCGAAACTGAACTGGGCAAACATCTCTTTGATCGCATTGAGCTGATCGATGGTTCTGGTGCTGGCTCGGTCAACAAACGCTTGGAAGCGACCCGCAAAGAGTTGGAAGGTCTGGTAGATCAAGTAACGGGTGCGCTGCTTTATGACCCGGAAAAAGTGTATGCCAGTGGTGATTTTGTGCGCCTGAACAATCACTTGTATCAGGCGCTCCAGGCGGTGCCCGCGAGTAATCCGCCACCCAGCTCGACCTATTGGTTAGACATCGGTTCATTGGCGCAGAACAGTCATGCGTTGGCGCTTCAAATTCGTCAAAACCAGGCAACGATCGAAACGGTAGATGGCAAAGTTACCTCCCAAGCTCAACAACTAAACAGCGTGAAAAGTAAGGTTGATGACCCAGTCATGGGGATTGAGGCCACTGCTTCAGTGCTCGGCGGCTTGAAGAGCCAGGTCACCACTCTGGGTGGAAAAATCATCAGCACATCGGAAAAGACCGATGGGGTATATGCCCAGGTCAATCCGAAGATGGCGGGTGATGATATCGGTAGTTTTGCCGGTGATGAGGGCTCTCTCGCGGGAGCGTGGTCTGTCATGTCGGCGATTGTCGAAGGTGACATTGCCCAGGCGATCAAGACGGACGCGTTGGAGGTCAAGGTCAATCAGAACCGGGCCGCCATTACCAACGTGGATTCAGCCTCGGCATCGCGTGATGACGCATTAGCCCAACGAGTGACGCGACTGGACGCAAGGGTTAACAGTAACTCTGCCGCCGTTGATGTTCAGTTAAGTACGTTGGCGAATGCAGACAAAGCGCTCGCTAAGAGTATTGATACAGTCCAGGTTAAAGTCGATCAGCAATCGGTAAATATTCAGACTAATGCTACTGCCATCGCCGACACAAAAGGAAAACTCGCTGCCAACTGGTCTGTCCGAATGCAGGTGACTGCTAACGGTAAGTATAAGTATGCGGGGATCGGGCTTGGCCTGGAAGCTGGAGAGTCTGGGTTGCTGGAAAGCCAGTTTATTGTCGCTGCGGATAAGTTTGTGATCCTCGGCGGAGATGGTGAGGTTAGTCCGTTTGCGGTAGAGGGAAATAATACGTATATCAATTCGGCGTTTATAAAAGATGGCTCGATTAATATGTTGAAGATTGGTGATGGGCTGCAGTCGTCGAATTACAGTATGGAGAAAAAAACTGGTTGGAGGCTGAGTAGAGATGGAGGATTCGAAATTAATGGAAACGTTGAAGGTGGGGGGTACCTGAGAATTACCAACCAATTGCTCGAGATTTTCTATAGCAATGATAAACCCTGCTTGCGTGCAGGTATTTGGTCTTGACGTGCTCTAGTTTTTATGGAGGTCAAAGGCTGCGATATTGAGGGGTAATTAATGCCTAATGGAATAGAGTTGTTAGCGCCAGATGGTCGTGTGCTGATGGATGGAACAGGTCGCTATCCGCGAGTGATTGATGTAATTGACCTTTCAGTGGTGTCCACTCCTGGCAGTCGTATTTATTCGTCAGTTGATTCAACTACGCTCAACTATATCTTGTATCAGGGGGGAGGTAGAGCAAGGGTTGTCAGCGTGTTAGGTAGCACTGTTGCCTGGAATTACGCTAATATAAATATCTACCGTGTTTTCTCAGGAAAGCCCCAATTGGTCGTGGTGTCGGGATGAGTGTTGGCATTGAGGCGTTTAATGAAAAGGGCTTCAAGATATTTGGCACGGACTATGTAAACCTCGTTCATTACGGTACGACTACGCTGACCGTGGCTGGTGGTGCATATATTATTATCGCCAATACGGTTGTCTATTGGGATGCCTATGCGGCAGTACCTAACGATGGTTCAACGGTACGTTTTTATCGTGCGAGTTTTCCAGTTGTAGAGCAAGGAGGTTTGGTTCGGGCACCAGTAACCAATATTGGTCAAAAGATTGAGTGCTATAGCTTTGGTCCCGTAAAGACGTTGGCGAAAAATACTCAAGGTGTTGAAGTGTGCGCCCCGGATGGGACGGTAACATTCAATTCAGGATTGCCTTTCTTGAAGTTGGTTGGTATGCATAAAGATCCACGGGGAGGTCTGCTAGGTATAAGTGGTGCGTACAGTTATGCTGAGCAGTCTACCGGGCTGACTGCAGCGAAAGTTGCTTGGTCGGTTGGGAGTCCACGTTATATTTGCCGGCAGCAAATGTTCAGTAATGGGAGAACCGATACATTCGAATATATCTTGGCCTGCCGAGTGGAAGATAACGGGCGTTATACGAATTATGCGACGCAGTATGGTCCGACCTATTCGAAGTCAGGATGGGTTGGGAATGCTAATCATGTTCCGCCAACGGGTGATATTCGTATTCTGGTTGCGGATGTTTCTGGACTTTAATTGATGATATTGATTTTTTATTTTGATTGTTTGCTTAAGTGTTTGTGTTTTAATTCAAGTTGGGAGTTTTTATGTCTAGAAAAAAATTAACTTGGGCTATTCGCCTAATGGGTTGGGAGGCGACACCCAGCGCAGCGCCAACGTAAAAATCAACGCCATGACGCAGGAGCTCTACAGCCGCGTCGAAGCACTCGGTCCCGCCGCAACCGCCACGCTGACCACGGGGCCTGACGACCACACAGGAATTGGTATGCCGGTCAGTCAGCCTATGCTTGTTTACAAATTCGATCGAATAATTCGACAGCTTTGAATATGAAGGTTCAGCTGCAAAATTTAGGCGACCTTTATGGCAAAGAACGAACGGTACGTGTTTTAGTATTCCTGTTTGAAAGTTCCCAATTGATAGGTATTACAATGCTTGATGTGCTTGGTGATAAATGGCCGGTTTTTCAGTGTTGAGTATTTCTAATGCTTTGGAATTGATAGGTAGCGAGCCCAGGAGTTGTTCTGAGTGTCGCGCTAACTTGTGCAGGTGACGCTACTACGACGCGTAGGTTTAAGGTCCATCTTACTACTCTGGATTAGCTGCTGTCGGCCAAGTCAATAGCAGCGGGTAGGCGGGACAAAACTTCCGGAAAAGTTATGACCGTTAAGTTGCAAAAGGACGGACAGCTTTATGAGTTGATTGTGGAACTCTCTGCGGGGAAGTCGTAGGTTCCGTCCCTGTGTCGCTACCTGCATTTTGAGCGAGTGAGTGACGTTTTTTCATGCCCGCCGTAGTGCGGTTTTTTTTTGCTTGATTTTTAGGGGCCTCAAATGGCACGACAAGAAATTGATCTAGGTACGCGGCCCAGCGGTGTGGGCGGCGACACTCCGCGTAGTGCGATGATAAAGCTCAATGCAATGACGGACGAGTTGTATAAGGGTGACGCATTGGCAAAGGCTAGTGGCTGGGGAGGAACTACCCCCATCGCCATGCAACCCACTGAAAGTGCCGATAACCTACCTGTTGTGAATGGGGTGTTCATGTTCGGCAATGGTGGTGTCTCGCTGCCATACCCCTACGTATTCATCATTCAAGTACTCTCGGGGTCGGGTGGCTATGTAAGGCAAATCGCCTATAGCCTTTTGGAGAACGTGACCTGGGAGCGCCAGTTCCTGCAGGGGGCAGCAGCGGGAAAGGCCTGGACGCAAGTCATCAAGGCAGGTGATTTTGGTGTAGGTGGTACGGTGAAGTTGTTGAGCACCAGTGCCGACAGCATACAAGCTACCGGCGAGTACTACGGCAATAACATTCCCGGGCCCAACGGCCCTAATAGTTATGGCTTTTTGTCGCACAAATATTTGTCGGCCGTGTATTCCTCCCAAGAGTGGGTCAACCCGGACACCACCAATACGGTGTTCAGGCGAGTCAATGCCAACGGCACTTGGACGCCATGGGTATGCCTGTACACAGGCGCCAATGCCGAAGGCGACCCTGTATCGGGTATCGGCCTGATGAGCAAAACAGTGGTCGGCGGCTGGAATATCAGTAAGTACATCAACGGCCAGATCTGCATTCAGGGCGTCAGTCCGGTCAGCGCGGTATTGCCGCCTAATCAGCCAACTGTGGTGACGGTTTCGTTGCCGGTGGCAATCGTACTAGGCAGTGGCAGTGTCTATGTGAATCCGCAGCCACAAATGACTTATGAACATTTCGGCGCGCTGAACTGCTATGTCAATGGGACCAGTGCGGTGGACATCATCATTAGAAATGGCTCGACAGCTCAAAGTTTTCAGAATGCCGTGACCGTATGGGGTGCGTGGAAATGATCAAGATCAAACTGTTTCCTTTCCTGACGGATGAGCCGCTGAAGGTTTCTGTGCGTGATGAAGTCATCACGATCAATGGCCAGGCTTTTGATCTTGCAGTCATTCCTGAAGGGTACCGGCTTCCGGCCAGTGCCATGGGCAGTGATTGCTTTGTTGATGACATAGCACGAATCAATGGCGATCTGGAGCTGACGCTTAAATTGCCGGTCAAGTGGGATGATCCGTCATCGCTGCGCAATCCCGCTGAACCCACGATCATTGAGGTGAGCACTGATGGGGCGGTTAAAGTTCCCACGTCGCCCATCTCTGATGTGCAGTCAACACTGCCTCTGGAGGAGGTGAGCCATGATTGATATCAGCAAGCTGGAAAAAATAAAGAGCGCTCAGGATCAGGCGGACGATCTGGCCCTGGAGCAGGCCCGTAGCTATCTGCGGGAAAGTGACTGGTACGCGCTCGCCCAGCTGGAAGAGGACACACCCATTCCAGTGGATGTCCAGGAGGCTCGAAATGCGGCTCGTGCCACGCTCTACAGGCTTGGAGAGAAGCGGCAACCGTGAGACTTGGCAGTATTCTTCGTACCCGCCTTGGAGCGGGTTTTTTGTTGCCCGACTATGGAGAGTCCAATGGCACGACAGGAAATAAACACCGGAACGGCACCCACTGGTGTGGGGGGGACACGCCTCGCAGTGCCAGTATCAAGATCAATGCAATGACTCAGGAGCTGTACGCCCGCCAGGCTCAATTGGGCACGGCTGCAAACCGCGATGCGGTCACTGACAGTGCCGACTTCACTCCTGGCCGGGTTTCAATGATGGGCCATGCGGGATGGGGTGGCACGCCCATTTCCAAGAGCTCAACTGACGATGCTAACGACTTGCCAAAAGTCAGTGGGCTGTTTGAGTTCGGTAACGGTGGGGGCAACTTGCCAAACCCCTATGTGCAGATCCTGCAAGTTGCCAACTCAGGTGGATATATTTGGCAAACCGCGAAGGCCATGCTGGATGAGTCGATTTTCATACGCGGTCGGCGCGGCGATGGTGCATGGTCACCCTGGCGCAGTGACATTACTTCGTCCTTGTTCGCTATTGGCTACGGGGCCGGCGCGGTGCCAGGGGAGGTGATGGGCCTCTCATCCGCGCAGACGGCTTCGCCAAATAAAGCCAATACAGGGTTGTACAGTTACTACCAACATCCGGACGGCGTTCCGGGGTTTGGTGCCATAAGCGTGCTTTCCCAGGCGTGGGGGCATGACCCCCAATGGCGAGCGCAGTTGTCGATGGCGGTATCCGCGGACGGTATTCATTTTCGCCAGTTCAGTGTCAACCCTGGGTCTGCCGCACCCAATTGGCGCAGCATTCTTCATAACGGCAACGCGATTTCCGGCGTGCTCAATGCTGGCCCTTCGGGTGCTTTGCCGATTAATTCCGGGCTCATCGAGCGTGGTGGTGCGCTCGACAACTGGTATTTCCGTTTTGCTGGTGGCCTGCAAATTTGTCAGCAGCGGTTTACTGGCTACACGGCTGGTGTCACACGCAACGTCGCATGGCTGGCGGGTTTCGCGGATACGCCTGTGGCGGTGTTTCACAACATCTACCCGACGATTGACTGGGATATGACGGCCAGGTGCTACGGCAATGTGGGTTCCTATTTCTTTATGTCCGACCGGACGCTGAACAATATCGTGACAGTGACAGCAATCGGGAGATGGCACGCATGATTATTCACCACGTTCCTTTTCGGCCTATTGGCACCGCGATTCCGACTACGGCCTTCGTCGAGGGTGAAATACTGATCCTGAATGACGAAAGGGTTGATCTTTCACTGATTCCTGACGGAATGACCCTACCCATGTCCGCAATTGGACATGAGCTATTCGCAGGGCCCGTGATCCGTCACAAAGGTGAGATCGAGCTAACCTTGAAACTGGCCGTCAACGCGGGTGCACCGGCTTACATGTGGCAGGCGGGCAGACTCCAGGTATCGGCCGGGCCTGTTCCTTTTCCAGTTGAGCCCATTGATCCATTCACCTACCAAGCCAAACCCCTGGAGCGCATGAGCGATGTTTGATCTGTCGAAGCTGGAAAAAAATCAGACACCTCAAGACCTCCAGGTACAGGCGGACTCGCGTGAGGCCCTCGCTTATCTCGCTTCTACCGACTGGTACAGCTTGCGATTCCTTGAGGAGAACACGCCTGTGCCCGAGGCGGTTCTGGAGGCCAGGGCGGTGGCCCGTGGCAAGGTCATCTCATGAAGCTAGATCAACTCCAGCAAGTCTTCCCACGCGCTCGCTCTCTAGCGGGCGTTTTCATATCCGCGCTCAATTCTGCAATGTCGAATCGGCAAATCAACACCCCCCAGCGAGCCGCTGCTTTCCTCGCTCAAATCGGTCACGAGTCCGGCGAGTTGCACTACGTTCGGGAGTTGGGCAGCGATCAATACCTGAGCAAATACGACACCGGCCCCCTGGCCTCCCGCCTGGGCAACACTCCCGAGGCGGATGGTGATGGCCAGAAGTATCGCGGGAGGGGGCTGATCCAGATCACGGGGCGCCGTAATTATCTGGCCTGTAGCCAAGCGCTATTCGGTGATGATCGCCTGCTGCAACAACCGCAGCTGCTGGAACAGCCGCGATGGGCTTGTGAGTCGGCCGCCTGGTTCTGGCAAAGCAATGGTCTCAACGAACTGGCCGACAAAGGTCAATTCACCACGATCACGCGGCGTATCAATGGCGGTCTTAATGGCCTGGATGACCGTTTGCAGCTGTGGGCGCGGGCGAAGGCGGTGTTATGCGTTTCCTAGGTGCACTGCGCTTGATCGGCGTGTGTCTGCTCATTGCACTTGTGTGGCAGGTTCAGTCTTGGCGATATGGTACTCAGCTTGAGCTGCAATCGGTTGCTCATGTTCAGGCGCTGAGCCAGCAACGGCAGATTGCGCAGGACCAACGGCTGGCTTTGGAGCAACAACTCAACGCCAACGACCAACAACACACCCGGGAATTAAGCGATGCCCAACGCAACCAGACTGCTTTGCGTGACCGCCTGGCCACTGCTGATATGCGGTTGTCAGTCCTTCTCGACGCCAGCGACCCCGCCAACGGTTGCGCAATGCCGGCCACCGCCACCTCCGGCGGCGTGGTTCATGCAGCCCCGCGAGCCCGACTTGACCCAGCGCATGCTCAAAGAATTATCGGCATCACCGACGACGGTGATAACGCCCTGATTGCCTTGCGTGCCTGTCAGGCGTATGTGCAGGCCGTCGCCCGGTAGTTTCTTGATGCACGCTGTAACTTGCATGGCCGATGGGCTCCTGTAGGGTAGGCGAACCCCCGCCCATCCCTGGAGACGACCGTGAAGGAAATCACTCAACTGGCTGCTGAACTGGGTCGCCGCTTGCAGTTGCTCAATGCCCACGTCACCACCGCCGAGTCCTGCACCGGTGGCGGCATCGCCGAAGCCATCACCCGGATACCGGGCAGTTCGGCCTGGTTCGAGGCGGGTTACGTCACCTATTCCAATCGACAGAAGACCCGGCAGTTGAATGTGCCGGAAGCACTGTTCCGCAAGGTTGGCGCGGTCAGCCAGGAAGTGGTGGAGGCGATGGTCCGGGGTGCCCAGGAAAAAAGCCTGGCGCGCTTTGCGGTGGCGGTCAGCGGGGTGGCGGGGCCGGATGGCGGCTCGCCGGACAAGCCGGTGGGCACGGTATGGCTGGCGTTCGGTGTGGGCGACGAAGTAACGAGCGAGCTGGCGCACTTCCCCGGTAACCGGGATGAGGTCCGCCGACAAACGGTAAAGGCCGCGCTGGAGGGCTTGATGCGACGAGCTGCAGCAGAAATAGAAAATCAGGGGTAGGCGATCTCGGATCTTTGTGGAACAATACTGTCTACTTATACAGGTGTTGGCCGCCAGGCCTTATTGATTACGTGAGGACTTTAATGGACGACAACAAGAAGAAAGCCTTGGCTGCGGCCCTGGGTCAGATCGAACGTCAATTCGGCAAGGGTGCCGTAATGCGTATGGGCGATCACGACCGTCAGGCGATCCCGGCTATTTCCACTGGCTCTCTGGGTCTGGACATCGCGCTCGGCATTGGCGGTCTGCCAAAAGGTCGTATCGTTGAAATCTACGGTCCTGAATCTTCCGGTAAAACCACCCTGACCCTGTCGGTGATTGCCCAGGCGCAAAAAATGGGCGCTACCTGCGCGTTCGTCGACGCCGAGCACGCCCTGGACCCTGAATACGCCGGCAAACTGGGCGTCAACGTTGACGACCTGCTGGTTTCCCAGCCGGACACCGGTGAGCAGGCCCTGGAAATCACCGACATGCTGGTGCGCTCCAACGCCATCGACGTGATTGTGGTCGACTCCGTGGCGGCCCTGGTACCCAAGGCTGAAATCGAAGGCGAAATGGGCGACATGCACGTGGGTCTGCAAGCCCGCCTGATGTCCCAGGCGCTGCGTAAAATCACCGGTAACATCAAGAACGCGAACTGCCTGGTGATCTTCATCAACCAGATCCGTATGAAGATCGGCGTGATGTTCGGCAGCCCGGAAACCACCACCGGTGGTAACGCGCTGAAGTTCTACGCTTCGGTCCGTCTGGATATCCGTCGTACTGGCGCGGTGAAGGAAGGTGACGAGGTTGTCGGTAGCGAAACCCGCGTTAAAGTCGTGAAGAACAAAGTGGCTCCGCCATTCCGTCAGGCTGAGTTCCAGATTCTCTACGGCAAGGGTATCTACCTGAACGGCGAGATGATCGACCTGGGCGTGCTGCACGGCTTCGTCGAGAAGTCCGGTGCCTGGTATGCCTACAACGGCAGCAAGATCGGTCAGGGTAAGGCCAACTCGGCCAAGTTCCTGGCGGATAACCCGGATATCGCCGCCACGCTTGAGAAGCAGATCCGCGACAAGCTGCTTACCGCAGCGCCTGACGTGAAAGCTGCCGCCAACCGCGAACCGGTTGACGAGATGGAAGAAGCCGACACTGACATCTGAAGCAAACGATGACTGTTGTACTGGATACACTCGTCGCCGTTCGGCGCACTGCAATGGACCTGCTCGCTCGCCGCGAGCATGGTCGAGTCGAGCTGACGCGTAAACTGCGTCAGCGCGGCGCAGAGCCTGAGATGATCGAAACCGCCCTTGACCGTTTGACGGAAGAGGGGCTGCTTTCCGAATCCCGTTACCTAGAAAGCTTTATTTCCTATCGAGCCCGTTCTGGTTACGGCCCTGCGCGAATTCGCGAAGAGTTGGGCCAGCGTGGCCTGCAACGTGCTGATATTGACCTCGCCCTGCGTGAGTGCGGTATCAGTTGGCAGGCGCAGTTGGAAGACACCTGGCGGCGTAAGTTCTCCGGGCATCTGCCGGTGGATGCCAAAGAGCGTGCGAAGCAGGGGCGTTTCCTGAGTTATCGCGGGTTTCCGATGGAAATGATCAGCCGCTTATTAAGCGGCCGAGATATGGACGAGCTGTTGTAGTGAGCGGGCTTGCCCCGCGCTGGGCTGCGCAGCAGCCCCAACAAGGACGCCACGGTATTTCAGGAAAAACGAGGTGCCTGGATTTGGGGCGGCTTCGCCACCCAGCGCGGGGCAAGCCCGCTCACTACACATGACCCGTTCTCATCTCACCGGTTAAAGGCTGCAGGGCTGCACAGTAGTTGCTATACCAAGAACACCAAAAAGGCCCACTATGAAAATAGTGGGCCTTTTTTTTTGCTCAAAAATCAAGCCGTCTCCGGCTCCACCCGCTGTTGGGTCTTACCCTGGGCCTGTGCCCAGTTCTCCGGCAAGTTGATGTAGTCCACCAACTCCCGCAGCCGGCCTTGATCCCGTCCATTGAAGTTGAACACCAGCCGTGTCAAATGGCTGAACCTCGGCTCGTCGTGGTCTTCGCCCGTGTAGGCAAGCTGCTGGAACTCACCACTCAGTCGCAGGCTGGCAAACTCGCTCTGCAAATGGGCCAGTGCACGATCACTCAGCGGATGATTCATGCGCACCACAAACTCGCGTTTCAGCCAGCGCGTGGAGTGGAAGTTAGCATAGAACCGGTTGATCTCTTCCACTGCTTCTTCGGCGCTGTACACCAGGCGCACCAATTTAAGGTCGGTGGGCAGGATGTAGCGATTGGCTTCCAGCTGGCTGCGGATAAAGTCCAGGGCGCCTTGCCAGAACCCGCCCCCCGGTGCATCCAGCAGCACCACCGGTACCAGTGGGCTCTTGCCGGTCTGGATCAGCGTCAATACTTCCAGCGCTTCGTCCAAGGTGCCGAAGCCTCCCGGACAGAGCACCAGCGCGTCCGCTTCCTTGACGAAGAACAGCTTGCGGGTGAAGAAGAAGTGGAATGACAACAGGTTCTCGGTGCCATCGATGGTGGGGTTGGCGTGCTGTTCAAACGGCAGGGTGATATTGAAGCCGAGGCTGTGTTCCAGGCCTGCGCCTTCGTGCGCTGCCGCCATGATGCCGCCGCCGCCGCCGGTGATCACCATCAAGTCTGACTGTGCCAGCATCGCGCCGACTTCCCGCGCCAAGGCATACAGCGGGCTTTCGACGGGAGTGCGGGCCGAGCCGAACACGGTTACCTTGCGCCGGTCCTTGAATTGTTCCAGTACACGGAAGGCGTTATCCAGCTCACGGATCGCCTGCAGGGTGATTTTGGCGTTCCAGCGGTTACGATCGTCTTGAGCCATGCGCAAAACAGTGAGAATCATGTCGCGATAAAGGGGGATATTCGGGCTGTTGGCGGCTATCAGCTGGAGCTGCGCGTCGACCTGCTGTGTGAGGTCAGTCCCGTGTTCTTCAAAATGGCGAAGCAGGCGATCATTCGATTCGTAAGGCATTCAACTTCTCCTTTTCTTGCAGGGCCTGGGTAGTCGACGAACGCATCGTCGGTGGCCACGACACTGCATGTGTCATGGCGTGCCGCAGTAAGGCAGGCCTCTTTTGCCCTGAAAATGTTACAGAACAGCAGGTGAAACGGCTGTGAGCGACAATAAGGGGATGGCTTGATCATGTGCCGAAAAACCCTTGGCTGGCAACCGCTTATTGGTCATTCAGCATGAAGTTTAGCGGGGGCGGGAACGCAAGCTGGGGCAAGAGCGCACCGCTGGACAGCAGCGCGCGGGGAACGAGCAAAGGTTACTTTTTCTTCTTGGCCGCAGCCGGTGCCGGGCAATCGGATTCTACGAACTTGACCGACGCCACTGGGCGATTGGTCTTGTTCTCGGTGATTTCATAACGCATCACCGCACCCTTGGCCATCAGTTCGCGGTAGCCCTGGTTCAGGCATACGCTTTGCCCCAACTGGAAATAGACGGCTTTCGGATTATCACGCATTTGCTGCGCTCGATCAGGCTGCACGCTCAGGTGGTCGATCAGTTGCATGCCTTCAACGGTGTAGGCCACTTCCAGGGTTTTTTCATCGATTTCCCGGGGCAGGTCCTTGTTGCTCTCGGCCGCGACGCTTTGCAGCTTCCTGTTCATTTGGGCCTCCAGCAGCGAGGCCGCATGGGCGCCTGCGGGTATGACCAACGCAAGGGCGACGGATGGGGCGACAAGACGCAGCATGGAACGCAGCATGAAACTCTCCTGATTCGGTTACTGGTGCATAGACCAGCCACTGCGCTGTGCGTTCAGTGGCGCGCAATTATAGGTGACCCCTTGCCACTACAGCCAGGCGTATCGCTGGTAAACTGCTGCCACTTAAGCCTTCATCGAGTTCTCCTGTGTCGATTTATCCCTCCTTGCGGCGTATTCCATGAGCCACGCCGTCTCCCGCCTGCGTTCCGAGCGTCTGGCACGTGCTGTCAGGCCATTCCTCAATCGGGGTTCGCGTGCTGAGCGATGCCCAGGTTGCCGGGTTATTCCCCAGTATTGCCTATGCGCCTGGCGACCCCAGGTGCAGGCCCGGTCGGCGATGTGCCTGCTGATGCACGATGTGGAGCCAATGAAACCGAGTAACACTGGCTGGTTGATTGCCGATGTGATCGCTGACACCACTGCGTTCGCCTGGTCACGCACCGAAGTCGATCCCCAATTGCTCACGTTGCTGGCTGATCCGCAATGGCAACCGTATATCGTGTTTCCCGGCGAGTTCGTCGCGCCTGAACGGGTTGTCAGCGAAGTGAGGGTGGAGGAGGGCAAGCGTCCACTCTTTATCTTGCTGGATGGCACTTGGAGTGAGGCGCGTAAGATGTTTCGCAAAAGTCCGTACCTGGAGCACTTGCCGGTGCTGAGCCTTGCACCGGAACAGCTGTCGCGGTACAAGCTGCGTCGCTCCAAGCGCGATGATCATTTCTGTACCGCAGAAGTCGCGGCGCTGTGCCTGGAGTTGGCTGCCGATCAGGCGGCGAGCGAAGTGCTGGATGCTTACCTCGATGTATTCAGCACTCATTACCTGGCTGCCAAGTTCCAGATGCCCCTGGACCTGGGGGATAGCGTCCATAGGCGCCTGACGCCCTACATTGCGACGGTATCACCAGACGACGTTTGCATGATGGCACCGTAGCCGAATCCCCCGCTAAAATGCCTCCTCGGGCACCCCAAAAAACAGGATCATTTAATCAATGGCCACATACGAAATCCTGATAGCCGATGACCATCCGCTGTTTCGCAGTGCACTGCATCAGGCCGTAACCCTGGGCCTTGGCCCCGATGTCCGGTTGGTCGAGGTGGCCAGCATCGCCGAACTGGAGGTCCGCCTCACCGAAAAATCCGATTGGGACCTGGTGCTGCTCGACCTGAACATGCCCGGTGCCTATGGTTTTTCGGGTTTGGTATTGCTGCGTGGGCAATACCCGCAGATCCCGGTGGTCATGGTGTCCGCCCAGGAAGAGGCCGACGTGGTGGTGCGTTCCAAGGAGTTTGGTGCCAGCGGTTTCATTCCCAAGTCCAGTGCCATGGAGGATATCCAGAACGCCGTGCGCAAGGTGCTTGATGGCGATGTGTCCTGGCCGCCGCAGGCATTCGAAGAGGTCAACGTATCCGACGAAGCCAAAGCCGCCCGTGACGGTTTGGCCAGCCTGACCCCCCAGCAGTTCCGGGTGCTGACCATGGTGTGCGAAGGCTTGTTGAACAAGCAGATTGCGTACGAGTTGAGTGTGTCGGAAGCGACCATCAAGGCTCATGTCACCGCGATCTTTCGCAAGTTGGGCGTGCGTACGCGCACCCAGGCCGCGTTACTCTTGCAACAACTTGAGTCAATTTCACAGCATTAAGCTGCAACGCATTCACGCTTTTTTGACTTTGCGTGATCTAGTTTCCCCACTTCTTTGGTTCAGTTGCCTATCTCTATGTCGCCTTTCAAGGGTCAAACCGGTATCAAACGTATCTTCAACGCAGGGGGCTATTCCCTGGATGGCCTGCGTGCAGCTTTCACCGGCGAGGCGGCGTTTCGCCAACTGGTGTTGCTGAACGTCATCCTGATTCCGTTGAGCTTTTTCCTGCATGTCAGCCGGGTTGAACGCGCCTTGCTGATCGCCGTGTGCCTGCTGGCGTTGATCGTCGAATTGCTCAACTCGGCGGTAGAGGCCGCCATTGACCGCATTTCCCTGGACCGTCACCCCTTGTCGAAAAACGCCAAGGACATGGGCAGCGCCGCGCAACTGGTGGCGCTGACCATGATTACCCTGGTATGGGCCGTGATCCTGATCTGAGGATCAGGCAATGTTCGGCAGTACGATTTCGTCGCTGCGCTGAACGCCGGCGGTGAAAGCGCGGCATAGTTCCAAGAACTCGCGCATGGCGGAGGTCTGGTATTTCTGTTTATGCCAGATGAAGTAGAACTGCCGGGCCAGGTCCAGGTCCGGGGTTTCAACCGGCACCAGGCTGCCACGGCGGAATGCATCCCTCAGCGCAAGCCGGGAGATGCAGCCGATGCCCAGCCCGGACTCCACCGCGCGCTTGATCGCCTCGGTATGTTCCAGTTCCAGGCGGATATTCAGCGCGCTGCGGTGATGGCGCATGGCTTGGTCAAACGTCAGGCGCGTGCCCGAACCTTGTTCACGCAAGATCCACGCCTCATGGGTCAATTCTTCCATGCTCGCCACGCCGCGCTTGGCCAGGGGATGTTGCGGTGCGCAGAACACCACCAGCTCATCTTCTACCCAGGTTTGCACCTCGATGTCCGGGTGGCTGCAGTCGCCTTCGATTAGACCCAGGTCAATTTCGTAGTGCGCCACCTGGTGCACGATATGTGCAGTGTTCTGCACATGCAGCTTCACCTGGCTCTCCGGGTGCTGTTGCATGAAACTGCCGATCAGCAGCGTGGCCAGGTAGTTGCCGATGGTCAGGGTGGCGCCGACCGCCAGCGAGCCGAAGCCGGACTTGCCGTTGAGCAGGTCTTCGATCTCTTTGGCCTGGTCTAGAAGCGCGACGGCCTGGGGCAACAGTTGATGCCCGAGGGCGTTGAGACTCAGGCGCTTGCCGGCGCGGTCGAACAGTTGGCAACTGGATTGACGCTCCAGCTCGGTGATCGAGGTGCTGGCGGCGGATTGAGATAAGGCCAGAAGGCCAGCAGCGCGCGAGACGCTTTCCTGCTGGGCGACGGCGACGAAAACTTGCAGTTGACGGAGAGTAAATCGCATATCGATATAACCGATAACCCTTATCTTAATAATCCAGTTAACAGATATTGTCGCCGCCATTAGAATACGCTGCAATTGCGCACCTATATTTCTGGCGCAGACCCATTTCCAGGAGTCCCCCGTACATGAGCAACATGAACCACGAGCGTGTCCTCAGTGTTCATCACTGGAACGACACTCTGTTCAGCTTCAAGTGCACCCGCGATCCGGGCCTGCGCTTCGAGAACGGTCAGTTCGTGATGATCGGCCTGCAACAGCCCAACGGCCGCCCGCTCATGCGTGCTTACTCCATCGCCAGCCCTAACTGGGAAGAGCATCTGGAATTCTTCAGCATCAAGGTGCCCGATGGCCCGCTGACTTCCCAATTGCAGCACTTGAAGGAAGGCGACGAGATCATCATCAGCAAAAAACCGACAGGCACCCTGGTGCTCGACGATTTGAAGCCGGGCAAACACCTGTACCTGCTCAGCACCGGTACTGGCCTGGCTCCGTTCATGAGCGTGATCCAGGACCCGGAAACCTACGAGCGTTTCGAAAAGGTGATCCTGTGCCACGGCGTGCGTTACGTCAACGAAGTCGCCTACCGCGAATTCATCACCGAGCACCTGCCGCAGAACGAGTTCTTCGGTGAGGCGCTGCGTGACAAGTTGATCTACTACCCGACCGTGACCCGCGAGCCGTTCGAAAACGAAGGCCGCCTGACCGACCTGATGCGCAGCGGCAAGCTGTTCCGCGATATCGGCCTGCCGCCGATCAACCCTGAAGATGACCGCGCCATGTTGTGCGGTAGCCCAAGCATGTTGGACGAAACCAGCGAAGTGCTGAACAGCTTCGGCCTGAAGGTTTCGCCACGCATGCGTGAGCCGGGCGATTATCTGATTGAGCGTGCGTTCGTCGAGAAGTAAGCGCTGTCAAAATGTGGGAGGGGGGCAAGCCCCCTCCCATATCGGGTTTGCGGTTTATCCAGCGGTAAGCACTTCCAGCACGCAAATCACTCCGGCCTCGGGATAGTGCCAACGCACATCCACATCCCAGAACTGCGCACCATACTCACGCTCAGGCCCAGGCGTCTGATAGGCCGGCCGCGGGTCCTGTGCCAGGCATTGCTCGATCAATTCCACCAACGGCTCATCCAGCCTGTGCGCATGGCCTTGTGCCTGATGCAGGGCGGTCTTCAGCCATTGCACCGGGATTAGCAGCGGCGCTCTGCTGGCGATGCTGTTGGTGGCGCTGCCGATAATGTCGGCGTAGGGCACATAGGGCTTGATATCCAGTACTGGCGTGCCATCGAGCAGGTCAATTCCGGAAATCCACAGCCGACCCGGTTCCACCTTGTCCAGCTTCACCACCGATTGGCCGATGCCGTTCGGTCGGTGAGTCGCGCGGGTCGCAAACACGCCCATGGACGTATTGCCCCCCAGGCGCGGTGGGCGCACTTTCAGGCGTGGCTTGTCTTCCAGGGCCTGATGAAACAGGAACAGCAGCCACACATGGCTGACCTGTTCCAGGCCCTGCACCGCCTCACCGCCGTCAAACGGCGCCACCAGTTCCAGCACGCCACGCGCGGCAGGCGCCAGTTGTGGCTGGCGCGGGATGGCGAATTTCTCCTTGAAGCAGGAGCGCACAAAGCCGATGGGGGAGACGTTGTAACCCATGGTTCAGGGGCGAACGCGCATGGTCAGGCCCTTGAGGAAGTTACGCAGCAACTGATCGCCGCACGGGCGATAGTTGGTGTGGCCGAACTTGCGGAACAGTGCGCTCAGTTCCGGTTTGGACACTGGGAACTCGGCGGCCTTGAGGATCGCGTGCATGTCGTCTTCCTTCAGTTCGAAGGCCACACGCAGTTTCTTGAGGATGATGTTGTTGGTCACCGGGGTTTCGATCGGTTGCGGCGGACGACTTTCGTCCTTGCCGCGCTTGAAGATCACCAGGCCATCGAGGAAGTGAGCCATGACTTCGTCCGGGCAGAACACAAAGCCTTCTTCCTCATCCTTCTTGAGGTAGGTCAGCAAATCGTCCTTGGTCACGTCCATGCCGCCGAGCTTGATGATTTCGACCATCTTGTTGTCGCTGATGTCGAGCATGTAGCGCACGCTGCGCAGTACGTCGTTGTGAATCATGGTAGGCAATCCTGGTATTCAACTGAGGACACCGCCGCCATGGGGCGATGTCGATAAAAAGGAGCGGTGGCTTAGAACTTCTCTTTGGCGGACAGGTAGCGCCATTGGCCCACCGGCACTTTGCCGATGGACACGCCGCCGATGCGGATGCGCCGGATGGCGATGACTTTCAAGCCGACCGCTTCGCAGAACAAGGCAATCACGCCCGGTTGCGGGTTTTTCATCGCAAAACGCAGGCGGTTTTCGTTCTGCCAGCTGGCTTTGACCGCCGGCAGTTCCTTGCCTTTGTAAGTCAGGCCGTGGTTCAGGCGGTTCAGGCCATGGGCAACCATGTCGCCTTCGACCTCCACCACATATTCCTGCTCGATCTTGGCGGCGTCGGCGGTCAACTTGCGCAGAATTTTCCAGTCCTGGGTAAACACCAGCAGGCCGCTGGCGTTGGCTTGCAGATCGGCGCTGGCGGTCAGGCGCAGGAAGTGTCCCTTGAGCGGGCGCTTGCCGAAACGGTGTTCGTCCGACAAGGTTTCGGCGCTGATCGAGGCCATGGCGGTCTCGGCATCCACGCCGGCAGGCGCGTGCAGCAGGAGGGTCACCGGCTCTGGCGCGGTGGCCTTGGCCTCGGGGTCGAGCTCGACTTTTTGGGTGGTGACCTTGAACTGCGGTTCGTCGATCACTTCACCGTCCACCGAGACCCAGCCGCCTTCGATAAACAGCTCAGCCTCCCGACGGGAGCAGCCAACCAGTTCGATCAGACGTTTGGAGAGGCGTATGGGGTCAGTCATGACAAGGGCCGTAACAAAAGGGGGCAGCTATTGTACCTGTGTGGGCGCGGTTAATCCCGGCTCCATTTCATTTAGCCGGGTTGGGCTCGTTGCTGAACCTGGCGCAAACGCATGTGCAGCAGAGGATACGGCTGGCCCAGGCCATCCTGCTCTGCGCGTCCGATCACCTCGAACCCTTGTTTGAAGTAGAAGCCCAGGGCCTGCGGGTTCTGTTCGTTGACGTCCAATTCATCGGCATTCAGGTGTTCGATCGCGTATCGCAACAGTTGGCGGCCCAGGCCCTGGCCACGGTGCTGGGGGGCGATAAACAACATCTCGACCTTGCCGCCCGCTACCCCGGCAAACCCGGTGATGCGTTGGTTCCGGTCTTTGGTGCAGATCAGCATGACCGAGTCCAGGTAACGCGTCAGCACCAGTTCCTTAAGCAATACGATGTAACTGTCCGGCAGGAAATCGTGGGTCGCCCGCACCGAGTCTTCCCAGAGCTGCGCCAGGTGCGTGTAGTCGCTGCTTTTGGGTGTATGGATAACTGAATGCTGACGCATGCCCGCTGCCCCTTGCCGATGATCGGCGACGATGGGCAAACGATAGACCTAAAAAAGCCCCGCATCTTGTCCAGAGGCAGGGCTTTTTTAAAATATTTCAAAGGCGCTGATCAGTCGCGCTTTTCAGCCCACAAATCGTATTCGTCGGCATCGGTCACGGTGCACCAGACCTTGTCGCCTGGCTTCAAGCCGCTGGCATCGTCGATGAACACGTTACCGTCGATCTCCGGCGCATCGAAGAAGCAGCGGCCCACCGCGCCTTGCTCGTCGACTTCGTCGATCAGCACTTCGATTTCCTTGCCGATGCGCAGTTGCAGGCGCGCCGAGCTGATGGCCTGCTGGTGCGCCATGAAACGCTCCCAACGGTCCTGCTTGACGTCATCCGGCACCACGGCCAGGTCCAGCAGGTTGGCCGGGGCACCTTCGACCGGCGAGTACTGGAAGCATCCGACGCGGTCCAGCTGCGCCTCAGTCAACCAGTCCAGCAGGTACTGGAAGTCCTCTTCGGTTTCGCCAGGGAAGCCGACGATGAAGGTGGAGCGGATGATCAATTCCGGGCAGATCTCGCGCCAGTTCTTGATGCGCGCCAGGGTCTTGTCTTCGAAGGCCGGACGTTTCATGGCCTTGAGCACTTTCGGGCTGGCGTGCTGGAACGGGATGTCCAGGTACGGCAGGATCTTGCCGGCGGCCATCAACGGGATCAGTTCGTCGACGTGCGGGTACGGGTAAACGTAGTGCAGGCGCACCCACACGCCCAGGCTGCTGAGGGCTTCGCACAGTTCGGTCATGCGGGTTTTCACCGGTGCGCCGTTCCAGAAACCGGTGCGGTACTTCACGTCGACACCGTAGGCGCTGGTGTCCTGGGAGATGACCAGCAGCTCTTTCACGCCGGATTTGACCAGGCGCTGGGCTTCGTCGAGGACGTCACCCACCGGGCGGCTGACCAGCTTGCCGCGCATCGAGGGGATGATGCAGAAGCTGCAGCTATGGTTGCAGCCCTCGGAAATCTTCAGGTACGCATAGTGGCGCGGGGTCAGCTTGATGCCTTGCGGCGGCACCAGGTCGATCAGCGGGTTGTGGTCCTGCTTGGGCGGCACCACTTCGTGCACGGCATTGACCACCTGCTCGTACTGCTGCGGGCCGGTCACGGCCAACACGCTTGGGTGCACGTTGCGGATGTTGCCTTCTTCCACGCCCATGCAGCCGGTCACGATGACCTTGCCGTTTTCCTTGATGGCTTCGCCGATCACTTCCAGGGATTCGGCCTTGGCCGAGTCGATGAAACCGCAGGTGTTGACCACCACTACGTCGGCGTCCTGATAAGTGGACACCACGTCATAGCCTTCCATGCGCAGTTGCGTCAGGATGCGCTCGGAGTCTACGAGCGCCTTCGGGCAACCCAGGGAAACAAAGCCGACCTTGGGATTGGCCGTCGCGGGAGTGGTGGACATGTCTAACCTCGGTATTGAATGACGCCGCCAGTCGGGCACGACAAGGCGGTAGACGGGCGCTTGGCGCGCCTCTGATCAAAAAGTGCGCAATTCTAGCGACGGGCAACGCACTTGACCAGCTTTATACAGGGAAATACGACGAGTGCTGTATTGGGGAATCCGTACAGCCCTTAGCATGCTCTTAAGCCCGGGCGTCATGCTCTGCGCGGTGTGAAACAACTTTAGACATGCCCACACCTAAAGCTTGAAGCACCTTCAAGAGCGTGGAGAGCTTTGGGTCGCCACCGATAGCGATGGATCTATAGAGATTGGCTCTATTGAGCCCCGTATTCTGCGACAAGCTGAGCATCCCACCACGAGCCTCCGCCACTCGACGAATTGCGACAAGGAAGGCGTCCTCACCCCCGGCCTCATCGATTTCCTCAAGTGCTACAGATAGATACTCGAGAGCAAAGGCTTCGTCGTTTCGGAGCATTTCGAGAACGCTGTCTTCATGAGAGCGAGTACGAATGGTCATTTTTGCTGCACCTTGTAAGATTTCCAGAGAGCCTTGGCCTGATCGATATCGTTTTGCTGTCTGGTCTTGGAACCACCGCCCAACAGAAAAACAATCTTCCGATCCTCAATTGCGTAATACACACGAAACCCTGGTCCGAAATCGAGCTTCATCTCAAAAACTCCATCACCCACGGGCTCGGTAATGCCAAAGTGGCCAAGGGACGCTCGGTCCACTCTGGTGGTGATTCTCGCTTTTGAACGCGTGTCTTGCACGGTGTCTAGCCAAGCTTGATAGATATCCACGCCATTGGCTGACAGTACGTGTTTCACTTCGTACATGAGGAATGTACCTTAAAAGAGACAGGTCGATGATTGAATTTTTTGTATCGACGGCGCGTGCCATGCGGGATCACGATTTATTGATCAGGTACGTTGGTCAAAAAGTTTTCGCTTAGACCACTGAGGCAGCACTACTGAGCCGGGCCGAAAATATACGGCTGGCCGTTAAGGTGATCAATGCAGGCAAAAAGGCTTCAAACTGCAGTGACGTCTATGTAAAGACCGCATAAAAAGACACTCGAATCACTTGAGCAGGGAAATACGACGAGTGCTGCGCTATGCTTCGCGCCGTTGCGCACGGGTAAAACCCCGAGGTCAATAAAACGTCTGTTACGAGAAGTAAATCAGCGCATGCTAGGGTCAGCTCAGATGCGCTGGTTATATAAGACCTCAGGTCAAAGGGCAGGAGTGGTTGATGGGTCAGGCAAGTAGTCAGGCAGCAGGTGCCGAGCATTCCAACGCAAAGCCGATTGGCATGCTGGTGGCGGCGGTCGGGGTGGTTTACGGCGATATCGGTACCAGCCCGCTCTATACCCTTAAAGAAGTGTTCACAGGTGGTTACGGGGTTCAGGTCAACCATGACGGGGTCTTCGGCATTCTCGCGCTGATCTTCTGGTCACTGATCTGGGTGGTGTCGATCAAATATGTACTGTTCATTCTGCGTGCCGATAACCAGGGCGAGGGCGGCATCATGGCCCTGACGGCGCTGGCGCGGCGGGCGGCGTCGCCGTACCCCAAACTGCGTTCGGTGCTGGTGATCCTCGGCTTGATCGGCGCTGCGCTGTTCTACGGCGACAGCATGATCACCCCGGCGATCTCGGTATTGTCGGCGGTCGAGGGTCTGGAGCTGGCCTTTGACGGTCTCGAACGCTGGGTGGTGCCGCTGTCGCTGGTGGTGCTGGTCGGGCTGTTCCTGATCCAGAAGCACGGCACCGACCGCATCGGCAAGCTCTTCGGGCCGGTGATGGTGGTGTGGTTCCTGGTGTTGGCCGGGCTTGGCATCCACGGCATTTTGCAACACCCGGAAGTGCTCAATGCACTGAACCCGGCGTGGGGCGTGCGTTTCTTCTTGTCCCATCCCGGCATGGGCGTGGCGATTCTCGGCGCCGTGGTACTGGCGCTGACCGGTGCCGAAGCCCTGTATGCCGACATGGGCCACTTCGGGCGCAAGCCGATCGCCCGTGCCTGGTTTGCCCTGGTACTGCCGGCGCTGGTGCTCAACTACTTCGGCCAAGGTGCTTTGCTGCTGGAAAACCCCGAGGCGGCGCGTAACCCGTTCTACCTGCTGGCACCGGACTGGGCATTGATCCCGCTGGTCGCGCTGTCGACGCTGGCCACGGTGATTGCGTCCCAGGCCGTGATTTCCGGGGCGTTTTCCCTGACCCGCCAGGCGATCCAGCTGGGTTACATCCCGCGCATGCACATCCAGCACACCTCCAGCGCCGAGCAAGGCCAGATCTACATCGGCGCGGTGAACTGGTCGCTGATGGTCGGCGTGATCCTGCTGGTGCTGGGTTTTGAATCCTCCAACGCCTTGGCTTCGGCTTACGGGGTGGCGGTGACGGGCACGATGCTGATCACCAGCATCCTGGTATCGGCGGTGATGCTGTTGCTGTGGAAATGGCCACCGGTGCTGGCGATTCCGGTCCTGATCGGTTTCCTGCTGGTGGACGGCCTGTTCTTCGCCGCCAACGTACCCAAGATCGTCCAGGGCGGCGCCTTCCCGGTGTTGGCGGGGATTGTGCTGTTTATCCTGATGACCACCTGGAAGCGCGGCAAGGAACTGCTGATGGACCGCCTTGAGGAAGGCGGGCTGCCGCTGCCGATTTTTATCAGCAGCATCCGCGTGCAGCCGCCGCATCGCGTGCAGGGCACGGCTGTGTTCCTTACCGCGCGGCCTGACGCCGTGCCCCATGCGCTGTTGCACAACCTGTTGCATAACCAGGTGCTGCATGAGCAGGTGGTGATGCTGACGGTGGTCTACGAAGATATCCCGCGCGTGCCCGCTTCACGGCGCTTCGAAGTGGACGCCTACGGGGAAGGGTTCTTCCGGGTGATCCTGCATTTCGGCTTTACCGATGAGCCGGATGTGCCCGAAGCCTTGAAACTGTGCCATCTGGACGACCTGGATTTCAGCCCGATGCGCACCACCTACTTCCTCAGCCGCGAGACGGTGATCGCCTCGCGTATCAAGGGCATGGCGCGGTGGCGCGAAAGCTTGTTTGCCTTCATGCTGAAGAATGCCAACGGCAACCTGCGCTTCTTCAAGCTGCCGGTAAACCGGGTGATCGAGCTGGGCACCCAGGTCGAGATGTAAGTTTTTGCAGCACGGGAGCCGGCAATCGGCTCCCGCTTTGTTTCTGAACCCTGTGCAATCCATCGTTGTCGACTAGGCTCTAAGCACTGTTATGCAGGAGCGCGCTTGCCCACGAAAAACGTCAACGTTAACGCGTTTATCCTGGATGAGCGCGGCGCCCGTGAGGCTTTCGCGAGCAAGCGCGCTCCTGCAAAAAGTGCCCAAAAAGTCCAGAAGAGGTGCGCCATGAGTCAGCTGCTCGAACCTTACACACTGCGCCAATTGACCCTGCTCAATCGTATTGCGGTGTCGCCGATGTGCCAGTATTCCAGCGAAAACGGCCTGGCCAATGACTGGCACCTGGTGCACCTCGGCAGCCGTGCCGTGGGGGGCGCCGGCCTGATATTTACCGAAGCCACCGCCGTCACTGCCGATGGCCGCATCACTGCCCAGGACCTGGGCCTGTGGAACGACGAACAGATCGAACCCCTGCAGCGCATTACGCGGTTTATTGCGGCCCAGGGGGCAGTGGCCGGTATTCAGCTGGCCCATGCCGGGCGCAAGGCAAGCACCCATCGGCCGTGGATCGGCAAACACGGCAGTGTCACGCCGCAAGAAGGCGGCTGGGTGCCGGTGGGGCCGTCGCCGATCGCCTTTGATCCCAACCATACCCAACCCAAGCCGCTGGACGAGGGGCAGATCCAGCAGGTGATTGCCGATTTTGTCGCTGCCGCCAAGCGCGCCTTGACCGCCGGGTTCGAAGTGGTGGAAATCCACGCCGCCCACGGCTACCTGCTGCACCAATTCCTGTCGCCCCTGAGCAATCAGCGTCAGGACCGCTATGGCGGTTCCTTTGAAAACCGCATCCGGCTGGTGCTGGAGGTGACCGAGGCCGTCCGCGCCGTGTGGCCCCAGGAGTTGCCGTTGTTTGTGCGGGTGTCGGCCACCGACTGGGTGGAAGATGGCTGGAACCCCGATGAAACCGTGGAGCTGGCGCGCCGCCTCAAAGACCTCGGCGTGGACTTGATCGACGTGTCTTCCGGCGGCACCGCCGCCAATGCCGAGATTCCCACCGGCCCGGGCTACCAGACCCGTTTTGCCGAGCGAGTGCGCAAAGAGTCCGGTATTGCCACCGGCACAGTCGGCATGATCACGGAGCCGGCCCAGGCCGAACACATCCTGCGTACCTGCCAGGCGGACATCATTTTCCTCGCTCGTGAACTGCTGCGTGACCCTTATTGGCCGTTGCATGCCGACGATGATCTGGGCGGGCGCAAAGCCATCTGGCCGGCGCAGTACCAACGGGCGACGCATCGCGACCAGCCGATACACGAGTCGGATCTCAGAGACTGATCACCTGCACACGCAGCCAAAACCCACCCTGGCACGGTGGGTTTTTTCTTGCCTGCGTTTAACTGGCATGTCGATCCTGGAGCGCTGAAAAGGGACTTCTCAATGTAGGTCGAAGGCGTATTAAAAGGTCCGCGCAGGCTTATGAACGCCCGCTGTATCGTCCTCTTCGTGAGAATGCCCTGTAGGTGTTTGTTACCGAAGAAAAATTTTAAGTGAATACTCTAAAAAAATCCCACGCATGGCGAGATAGTTTCTACGCTTAGGGTAAGCCCGATTTCTGGCCCAGCGAATCAGGCTGTGAGTCCTTGAAGACATTGCGTTTCACGGCAGGCGGGTAATGGGCATGAGGAATATTTGATCGATTTCAGGAGAAGCAGTCCATGGCCAAGTCCTATGGTGTAGCGGGTGTGGTGGTGTCTTTTCTGACCCGCAGGGTGTTCTTGCGTAGCCGAAGGTTGAGTTCGGATGAGGCCGAATTACTGGCGCAGTACCGCGCCTTGACCGAGAGCGATCAAGTGGCGATGCGGTATCTGATCGGGGCGATGAAGAGTGTTTCGCGGTTCTGAACCACCCGCTTGATAATGTGGGAGGCGCGATGCCCCTCCCACATTATGGCAACCGGTGCGTCAGGTGTACTTGCGCTGTTCCGGTGCCGGCGGGAAGTATTGATACAGCCAGGTTTCACTCAGGGTACGGTCCTGCGTGCGGATAAACAGCCGCAATTCCACGGGCTCGACGCTGTCGCTGGTGGGGTACCAATCGAACAGAATGCGATAGCCCTTGATGTTGTCGAGCACCAGCACGCTGAAATCCTTCACCTGGCCATGGGAGCAGGTCACCACCGGCTCAATCCCGGTGCCGGCCGGCAGGCGGTCCAGGCCGCCGCCCTTGAAGTCCACGGCAAACCGGCGCGCCCACACTTCAGGGTAGTGCTCGCCCGGTGCCCAACCTTCGGTAAAGCCTCCCATGCCTGAGCGTGTGGCGTCGACCTGCGCCAACGGTGTGCTGACCGGCGGCAATGCGCTCCAGTAAAGCTTGTAGCCATAGTTGAGCGAATCGCCGGCGGCCACGGGCTTTTTTGGGGTCCAGAAGGCCACGATGTTGTCCAGGGTTTCGCCGGTGGTGGGGATTTCCAACAGGTCAATGGAGCCTTCACCCCAAGCGGTCGTCGGTTCGACCCACAGGCTTGGACGCTTGCTGTACCAGTCGACGGTGTCCTGGTAACTGGCAAACTCATGGTCGGTCTGGACCAGGCCGAAACCTTTCGGATCGGTATCGGCAAAGGCGTTGAACTGCAGTTTGGCCGGGTTGTTCAGCGGGCGGCAGATCCACTCACCGTTGCCGCGCCACATCGCCAGGCGGTCCGAGTCGTGGATTTGCGGGTGAATGGTGTCGCACATACGACGCTCGTGAGTACCGCAACTGAACATGCTGGTCATCGGTGCGATGCCCAGCTGTTCGATGGCGGTGCGCGCATTGATATGCGCATCGATGGCCATCACCACTTGGTTGGCCTGGCAGTCGATATCAAAGCGGTAAGCCCCGGTGGCGCTCGGCGAGTCGAGCAGGGCGTAGACCACAAAGCGCGTGGCGTCCTTGTCCGGCGTTTCAAACCAGAACTGCGTGAAGTCAGGGAATTCCTCGCGTTTTTTCGCGTAGGTATCTATCGCCAGGCCGCGTGCGGAAAGGCCGTATTGGCCAGTGGAGTCCACGGCTCTGAAGTAGCTGGCGCCGAGAAACGACAGCACGTCATGCCGATCCAGTTCCGGCGCCTTGAACAGCTTGAACCCGGAGAAACCCAGGTCGCCGGTCAACTGCTGGGTGTCCACGGTGGTTTTGGCATAGTTGAACAGCGAAGGGCGGAAATGCACCTCGCGCGCCTCACGGGTCTTGGGGTCGACGCTGTGCATGCGCACGGGCGTCTTGAAACCCATGCCGACGTGGAAGAACTGCACGTCCAGTTGGCCGTTCAATTCCTTCCACAGCGAATGGTTGCCGTCGTAGCCGATGGCGTTGAAATTCTGCGGTGTCATGTTCGCCAGGGTCGGCGGCAGCACCTGCTTGGTGTCCTTGTATGCGGTCCCGGCGAGTTGTTTGGCCTGGGCCTTCAGCGACTCAAAATCG
Organism: Pseudomonas sp. R19M; assembly: GCF_050312585.1. Taxonomy (NCBI): domain Bacteria; kingdom Pseudomonadati; phylum Pseudomonadota; class Gammaproteobacteria; order Pseudomonadales; family Pseudomonadaceae; genus Pseudomonas; species Pseudomonas sp. R19M. The sequence goes on along the minus strand of NZ_JBNPJV010000021.1, from coordinate 1,321 downwards.
AAGGCCACGGCCTTGCCATCGGCGGCGCGGTTGCCGGCCCAAGCCTGTGCGGCCAACAGGCCGCTGGCCGACAAACCGGTGTAAGCCGCAATGGCCATGGATGCTTTGAGCAAATTCCTGCGGTGCATAGAGACAACCTGTCGTGAGCAAATCCCGCGCCGGCCTTGGCGCGTGCTGGATTAAAAATAACGGTTCGGACATGCCTTCGGCCAAACGCTACGGACAATAAACAGACGCTGGATAGCTTAAGCGGTTCGATGAGCCAGGAAAATTGATTGATGGCGGCATGATGGCTTTGCATGTGAAACAAAGCATTTCCGCCGCCCCGCTGTCGTTATCTCTGGCTGTACATCGGCGTTACATCTGGAAGCACTCTAGATCGGGGTTTTTTGGCACTTAGTTTTACGCTGGGGGCCTATTGGTCCTACGAACCCAAGTGTCTGGAGGTTGCGAATGAATACCCGTGGATTACTCGATCAGTTGCTCAAGTCTGGCCAGGATATGTTGCAGAACAAAGCTGGTGGCCAACGTAAACAGGACGATAAAAGTGCCCTGGGCGGCTTGCTTGGCGGGGGTGGCCTGGGCAGCCTGCTCGGCGGTGCGGGCGGCGGCGCCCTGGCGGCGGGAGCCATGGGCCTGTTGCTGGGCAACAAAAAAGCTCGCAAGTTCGGTGGCAAGGCCTTGACCTACGGCGGGTTGGCGGCACTCGGCGTGATTGCCTACAAGGCCTACGGCAACTGGCAGGCGCAACAGGCCGGTGCAGCACAAGGCGAACCGCAAACCATCGACCGCCTGCCGCCGGCCCAGGTCGAGCAGCACAGCCAGGGCATCCTCAAGGCACTCGTGGCGGCCGCCAAGGCCGACGGGCATGTCGATGAGCGCGAGCGGGCGCTGATCGAAGGGGAGTTCACCAAGCTGGACAACGACCTCGAGCTACAACGCTGGCTGCACGCCGAGCTCAACAAACCGCTCGATCCGACCGACGTCGCCCGCGCTGCCGCCACGCCGGAAATGGCCGCCGAGATGTACATCGCCAGCGTGATGCTGGTCGACGAAGAAAACTTCATGGAAAAAGCCTACCTCGACGAACTGGCCCGCCAGCTCAAACTTGAACCCGGCCTGAAAGCTGAGCTGGAAAAGCAAGTGCGGTTGAACGCATAACCCCAGGTAGCACGCAAAACCCATGTGGGAGGGGGCTTGCCCTAATGCTAGTCAGTTAAGAAAACCTGCCGCGACCAAACTCTGTAGTGAGCGGGCTTGCCCCGCGCTGGGGGGCGCAGCCGCCCCAAACCCTGGCACCTCGGTCCTCCTGAAATACCGC
>NZ_JBNPJV010000090.1:0-87863 GCF_050312585.1 Pseudomonas sp. R19M | reverse complement strand
GGCCATCGGGAGCAAGTCGAATCGTCGCACCGCCCCTCCCACAATTTATCCATCGTCCGCTTTATCGCTTAACTGACTGGCATTAGGGCGAGCCCGCTCACTACAAGTATCAGGGGGGATTTGCGGGTAACCTTGGCGCAGACCGATCTGTCCCAGGATGAAACATGGAATTGCACCTCGTCATCAATGGCCGCAAGGACCTGGCCGCCCAGCTTTACCAGCAGTTGCGCGAAGCCATCGCCGCCGGGCGGCTTTCGGCCGGCGCGCAACTGCCTCCCAGCCGCCTGCTCGCCGAGCAGCTAGGCGTATCGCGCAAGACCGTCTCCGACACCTACGCCACGCTGACGTATGAAGGGTTGCTGGTCGGCAAGATCGGCCGGGGCACCTTCGTCAACGCCTGGGCGCCGCCGCCCGAGCGCCTGCAAACCGCCGCCGACCTGGCCTGCGCCGCCAACCTGGAAAAATGGGCCGCGTTGCCCTCGCCCATGCACCATCCCACACCTGAGAAAACCCTGCGTTATGAATTCCTCGGCGGGGCCACCACGCGCAATCAATTTCCCCAGGATGAATGGCGACGTTGTACCCAGGATGCATTACGTCGTGTCGCACTCAACAGCGGTTTTTACAGCCAACCGGAAGGTCTGCCGGCATTGCGCGAGGCTATCGCCGGGCATATCGCCTTTTCTCGCGGGGTGAAATGCCACGCCAATGACATTGTGGTCACCAACGGCGCGCAACAAGCGCTGGACTTGATTGCTCGCGTGGTGGTGGAACCCGGTACTCTCGTCGCCATGGAAGACCCCGGCTACAGCCCCGCCCGCCAGCTGTTCACGGCCATGGGCGCGCGTATTGCCGACGTGCCGGTGGACGCCCAGGGCATCCAGGTCGACCAGATCCCCGACGACACGCGACTGATCTATGTGACCCCGTCCCACCAGTTCCCCCTGGGCATGCCCATGAGCCTGGCGCGCCGCGAAGCCTTGCTGGCCCGCGCACTTGCGTTGGGCGCGATCATCATCGAAGACGACTACGACAGTGATTTCCGCTACGAAGGTCGCCCCACCAACTCCCTGCAAAGCATGGACAAACGGGGCTTGGTGGCCTACGTCGGGACCTTCTCCAAATCCCTGCTGCCGCAGCTGCGCCTGGGCTATGCCGTACTGCCGCCAGCCATTCATGGCGCAGTGCTCAAGGCCAAGCAATTGACCGATCAGCACAGCTCCACGTTGCCGCAATGGGCATTGGCCAAGTTCATCAGCGAAGGCTGTTTGCTCAAGCATATTCGCCGCTGCCACTCGGTCTACGCCGGGCGCCGCGAGCGCATCCTGCAGCGCCTGGCCGGGGACCTGTCGCCGTGGTTCGAAGCGGTGCCCAGTGTGATCGGGTTTCATATGGCGGCGTTGTGCAAGGCGCCGCTGGATATCGCGAAGCTGATTCGGTTGGCACGGGAGGCGGACGTCGGCCTGTACCCGCTGGATGTGTTCTTTCATAGCGCGCCCGTGCGCCAGGGCCTGACGCTCGGGTTCGGCGCGATCGAACTGCTGGACATCGACCCGGCGCTGGACCGGGTGCGCGATATCCTGCGCCAGATGGGCTAGAGCGCCGACGCGGTGAAGCCTCGCAGGCGCAAATCAGCACCTCACGGGCGCTTGAAGTGCCGGCGCAGCTCTTCAATGCGCGGCCGGCAAGCACAGCCCTCCAGGTGATCATTGACCATGCCCATGGCCTGCATCAACGCGTACATCGTGGTCGGGCCAACGTAGGTCCAGCCGCGCTTCTTCAGGGCCTTCGACAACCGCACCGACGCCGCAGACGTCGGGTTGCCCGTCCAGTAAGCCAGGTCCACCTGCGCCGGACGCTCGTCATCCGAGGGTTCAAACGCCCACAACCAGCGCGCCAGCGAGCCGGTTTCATCCACCAGCTCACACGCCCGGCGCGCATTGTTGAGCGTGGACACGATCTTCGCCCGGTTACGCACGATGCCCGGATCTTTCATCAAGCGCTCTATATCGGCCTCGCCGTATTGCGCCACACGCCGAAAATCAAACCCCTCGAATGCCGCCCGGAACTGCTCGCGCTTACGCAAGATGGTGATCCACGCCATGCCCGCCTGAAAACCTTCCAGGCAAATTTTCTCGTACAGCTGAATATCATCCGCCACCGGCACGCCCCACTCGTGGTCGTGATAATGCGGATATTCCGGCGCCGAGGTGCGCCAAGTGCAGTAGGTCAGCCCTGTTGTATCCGTGGTCAGCCCTGGCTTGTCCATGCGTTACCTCTCAATCAAGGCGCGGATAATAAGCGAAAAAAATTCCGACCCGCCAACCGCTCAAGCCTGAGTCTCACCGACCAACTGGTCAGACCGGGACCGGTCAAGCCCTGAATTTTTACTTGTGATTTCAAAAAAACCCGGCGTAGACTGGCCCGGCACTGGACTTACCGGTAATACCACAACAATTAAGCCCTGGAATCACCAGGGCACCGAATAGAGATCCCTCCCATGCTCAGATGGTGCTCGCGTTCGATTTTCCTGCAAGTCGTGATTGGCCTGATGCTCGGCATCATCTGCGGCCTGGCCCTTCCCGAATTCTCCTCGCAACTCAAACCCCTGGGTGACGGCTTTATCAAGCTGATCAAGATGCTGATCGGCCTGATCGTGTTCTGCGTGGTGGTCAGCGGTATTTCCGGTGCCGGCGACTTGAAGAAAGTCGGGCGAATCGGCCTCAAGTCGGTGATCTACTTTGAAGTGCTCACCACCGTGGCCCTGGTGATCGGCTTGATCATGGCCTTCAGTACCGGCATCGGCACCGGTGCCAATATCCATCTGGAGCAGCTCTCCTCCGCCGGTCTGAATGAACTGGCCGACAAAGGCCAACACATCCGTGGCACCAGCCAGTTCCTGATGGACCTGATCCCCAACTCGGTGATCGGCGCCTTCGCCGACAACAATGTGCTGCAAGTGCTGCTGTTCTCGGTGCTCTTCGGTAGCGCACTGAACCTGGTGGGTGAAGCGGCGTCAGGCATTTCGCGGCTGATCAACGAACTGAGCCACATCATCTTCCGCATCATGGGCATGATCGTGCGGCTGGCGCCGATTGGCGTGTTTGGCGCGATCGCTTTTACCACCAGTACCTATGGCCTGGATTCGCTGCAGCACCTGGGCAGCCTGGTGGGTTTGTTCTACCTGACTTGCTTTGCCTTTGTCGCGCTGATCCTGGGGCTGGTAATGCGCCTGTCCGGCCTGCGCATGCTGCCGTTGCTCAAGTACCTGCGTGAAGAACTGCTAATCGTGATGGGCACCGCCTCCTCCGATGCGGTGCTGCCACAGATCATGCGCAAACTCGAACACCTGGGGATTGGCAGCTCCACCGTGGGCCTGGTGATTCCGACCGGGTATTCGTTCAACCTCGATGGTTTCTCGATCTACCTGACCCTGGCCATTGTGTTCATCGCCAATGCCACCGGCACGCCCCTGTCGATGACCGACTTGCTGACCATCCTGCTGGTGTCATTGATCACCTCCAAGGGCGCGCACGGCATTCCCGGGTCGGCGCTGGTGATTCTGGCGGCGACACTCACCGCCATCCCGGCCATTCCCGTGGTCGGCCTGGTGCTGGTACTGGCGGTGGACTGGTTCATGGGCATCGGCCGCGCGCTGACCAACCTGATCGGCAACTGCGTGGCGACGGTAGCCATCGCCCGATGGGAAAAAGATATCGATATCCAGCGCGCCAACAAAGTGCTCGACGGCCAGCAGGGTTATACCTTCCAGGCCAAGAAACCGGTGCTGCCGACACACCAGGAGTTCTGATCCATTTTCATGGCAGACATCGATCAACTGTGGGAGGGAGCAAGCCCCCTCCCAGACTTTGACAACCGTGTTTGCAACATCAAGGAGACGCAGACGTGATCAGCACCTCAACCGTCGTCAATTCAGTGGTAGAAAAACTGCGCGCCGCGCTCAAGCGGGGCCAGTGGCGCCAGGGTGAAATGCTGCCCGGCCAACGCGAGCTGGCCGAACAGATGGGCATCAGCCGCCCCAGCCTGCGCGAAGCGGTGATTGTGCTGGAAACCCTCGGCCTGGTGCGTTCCATGCCCGGCAAGGGCGTGGTGGTGCTCGAAACCAGCGTGAACGAGCCCCAAGCCAGTGACACCGTGGCCGATGCCAGCCTCGAAGACATCCTGCAACTGCGCTACACCCTCGAACCGTTCATTGTCGGCCTGGTGGCGCAGTCCATCAGCAGCAAGGAAGTCGGCCAATTGCGCCTGACCCTGATGGATATGCGCGAGGCCCTCGACGCCGGTGACGCCGAAGCCGGGATGAACGCCTACCTCAACTTCCACGAAGAGCTCTTCGCCCTGACCTCCAACCCGATCTTCCAGAACGTGGTGCAACAGACCAGCAACGCCCTCAAGCAGAGCGCCCAGGTACTGCGCAACTCCCCCGAACATCTGGCCGAACGCCTGCAGGAAAATGAAGCCGTGGTGCGCGCCATCCGCAACAAGAACAGCGCTCTGGCCAGCGCCGAGATGCGCCGGCACATCCTTCAGGAAGGTCTGCGCATGGGCATACGCTTGAATATCCCGGACGACCATCTGGGCAGCTGATTATTGGAGACAGGCCATGACCGCCCGCGCGCTACAACGTAATTCAGTCATCACCGCCCTGCCTGCCATGCGCCTGGTCGCGGGTAAAAAACCCTCGGTGGACGATATCTACCCACGGCTGTTTGACGCGATTCTGGAACAACGCATCGCGCCGGCCAGCCGTTTTACCGAAGAGGGCCTGGGCGAAATCTTCGGTGTGAGTCGCAGTGTGATTCGCCGGGTCTTGGCGAAACTGTCCCATCAACAGGTGATCATCCTGCGCCCCAACCAGCGCGCCCAGGTGGCGGCGCCGGATGCCCGGCAAACCCGACAGATCCTCGAAGCGCGGCGGCTGACGGAGATCATGGTAGTGCAACTGGCCTGCGCCGCAGCTACCCCAACCCAGGTACGCCAGTTACGCGAGCTGATTGCCCGGGAACGCGACTGTATCGAACGTGACCAACGCGCACCGGCCATTCGATTGTCGGGGGAATTTCACCTGCAGTTGGCGGCAATCGCCGGTAACGCGCCGTTGGCGCAGTTCCTCAACAGCCTGGTACCGCTGACATCGTTGATCATTGCGCAATACGAAACCCAAGCCTGCACCTACTGCACCTGGCAGGAACACTTGGCGATGACAGACGCGATTGAACAGGGCGATGCAGACCACGCTGTGAACCTGATGACCCAGCACCTGAACCATCTGGCCCATCGTCTGACTCGCCGAGCGCAGCCATAGCTATGTAACGCTTGCGGCCCAGACAACTTTCTTAACCTGTGTTTTCACTCATCAAGTGCACAAGCACAGGTAACCCTCATGTACGTAGACTCTCAAACACTGCCTGCGCTGTTCACACTGCTCACCCAGTTGAACGCGCAGAAAAGCCTGTTGGGCGAAACCCTCCAGGCATCACTCGACCAGCTCAATGGCATCGCGGGCAGGATCGGGTTTGAACTGTTTTCCCTGGAAAGCTACGCCCAGGCCGAGCTATGCCTGAACATCACCGCTGCGCGAGGTCATGCCGAGGCGCAGTACGCCATGTCCCTGTGTGTCAGCCGGCGCGACGGTGACTTGCGCATAGCTTCTGAAGAAGCGCGCCAATGGCTCAAGCTGGCAGCGGCCCAGAACCATATCCCTGCCCTGATGCGACTGGGTGATGCCGATTCCCTTGCAAAGGCACGCGAACAACTGACGCCCAACGCCGTTGCGGGCGATACCCAAGCCATGCGCCTTCTGTTCTTGCTCGACAAAGATGTGAGCTGGTTGGACAAGGCCGTCGCCAGAGGTGATCACACCGCACAATTTCAACTCGCCCAGGCCTATCGCGACACGCCGCAACTGATCCCCAACGTAGTGGAACGCCGTGCACTGGTTGAAGAGCTGCTGCAAAAAGCGGCGGACGGCGGCGACCTGCAAGCCTTGGCTGATCGAGTATTTTCCAGCAAGTCCAGCGCCAGCGTGCTGGAAAAACAACAACGGTTGATACAACTTGCAGGGACGGGGCAATTGGACGCGCTGCTGGAATATGGCTATGCACTGGCGGGCATGCCGCGTAATGGCAAAGGCAAACTCAACTTTGCGCAAAGGCACCCCTCGGCGCCGCGCACCTACGGGCTGGCGCGGGATTTCGCCAAGGCCTATGCCGTACTGGGGCTGGTATTGCCGAAACTGCCGGACTATCCGGCGGCTGAAATACTCAAGCAAGACATGAATGCTATCTGGCATCAAATGACCCTGGAACAGTACTCAACCTGCGAGACCCTTCGCCTGGATCTGCAGGCGCGCATTCCCAGGGTATTCAAACTCATGGCCCCCATCATCATTGTCGGCAGGCCATCGTATTGATCGCCGAGAACCCCGGCCTTTGAAGATCGCATAAAAAATCCCCGCATGTTTCCATGCGGGGATTCTTGGTTACAGCCATGGATCAACGGTTTAAATCACCGGCTGACCACTCATCGCCAGGTCCAGCAGTTCACGGTTGGCCACTGCATACATGGCGTAGTCCGTGCCGACCGCAGAGCGGATTTCCAGCATCATCGCGACCCAACGATCAGCCATGTCCTTGTGCTGCTCAAGCCACAGGGCCACGCGGGCTTCCATGTCTTGTGGCGCATCGGCCATTTGCAGGACGGAGATGGTGATCGCCCGTTGCTGCCAGTCCACATCATCGCGGAAGGCTTCACGGGCCTGGGCCTGCCAGTTGTTGGCCACCGGCAGATCGCTGATCTGCTGCAGATACCACGGCAAGTCCAGGGCGCTGCCGACGGCGAAGTAGGCCTTGGCCACTTCGGCGGCGTCATGCCCGGTGACGTCGGCCGCTTCGATGATCGGCAGCAAGGTGTACAGGTGCGTGGTACCGGCCACCATCCGCGCCAACAACTCCGGCACGCCGGCGTTGGTGTAGGCCTGGTAACGGGTCTGCCAGCCTTCGCGGGTCGGGCCTTCCAGCAGTTCGTCAAGCTTGAGACCCAGCGCGGCCAGGTGCGGACCGAAGTGTGCGGTATCACGACCCGCGTCCTGCTCGTTGCGACGGCTGCGCAGGAACCAGCGCGTGGCACGACGGCCCAGGCGCATCAGTTCATCCATCAGCTCCAATTGCACATCAGCCGAAACCTGATAGTCCAGGGCCTCGATCTGACGGAACCAGTGCGGGAGGTGGAAGATGTCACGCACGATCACATAAGCACCGGCGACGTTCGCCGGGCTCATGCCGGTGGACTCCTTGAGCCGCTGAACGAAGGTGATCCCCATGTGGTTGACCAGGTCGTTGGCGATCTGGGTGCTGACGATCTCACGCTTCAAGCGGTGGCGACGCATGGCCTCGGAGAACTTGGCCACCAGGCTTGGCGGAAACGCGGTTTCCATGTCACGGGTCAGGTAGTCGTCATCCGGCACCAGGGACTTGAGCAGCGCTTCCTTGAGGTCGATCTTGCTGTACGAGATCAGCACCGACAGTTCCGGACGGGTCAGGCCCTTGCCATTCGAAGCACGCTCGGTGAGCTGCTCCTCGGTCGGCAGGTACTCGATGGCGCGGTCCAGCTTGCCACGGCCTTCCAGGTCGCTCATCAGGCGCTTGTACTCGGCGGCACGCTCGTAGGCACGGCGTGCAGCCAGGGACAGGGCCTGGGTCTGCTTGTAGTTGTTGCCCAACACCAGGCCGCCGACTTCGTCGGTCATGCTCGCCAGCAACTGGTTGCGCTGCTTGTCGGTCATGTCACCGGCCTGCACCACTTCGTTGAGCAGGATCTTGATGTTCACTTCGTGGTCGGAGCAATCCACGCCACCGGCGTTGTCGATGAAGTCGGTGTTGGAGCCGCCGCCATTGAGGCCGAATTCCACACGCCCCAGCTGGGTCATGCCGAGGTTACCGCCCTCGCCCACCACCTTGCAGCGCAGCTCGTTACCGTTCACACGCAACGCGTCGTTGGCCTTGTCGCCGACATCCGCATGGCTTTCGCTGCTGGCCTTGACGTAGGTACCGATACCGCCGTTCCACAACAGGTCCACCGGTGCCTTGAGCAAAGCGTTCAGCAGTTCGGTCGGGGTCAGCTTGTCGGCCTTGATGTCGAAGCGTTCTTTCATCTGTGGCGAGATGGCAATGCTCTTCGCGCTACGCGAGAAGATGCCGCCGCCTTCGGACATGATGCTGGTGTCGTAGTCAGTCCAGGCCGAACGCGGCAGGTCGAACATGCGCTGGCGCTCGGCAAAGCTGGTCGCCGGGTTCGGGTTCGGATCGATGAAGATGTGCAGGTGGTTGAAGGCCGCGACCAGTTGCAGCTTGTCGGACATCAACAAGCCGTTACCGAACACGTCACCGGCCATGTCACCCACGCCGACGACCGTGATGCTGTCTTCCTGGACATTGATGCCACGCTCGCGGAAGTGGCGCTGTACGCCGACCCACGCGCCCTTGGCGGTGATGCCCATTTTCTTGTGGTCGTAACCGGCCGAACCGCCGGAGGCGAACGCGTCGCCCAACCAGAAGCCGTAGTCGATGGCGATGCCGTTGGCGATGTCGGAGAAGGTCGCAGTGCCCTTGTCCGCCGCCACGACCAGGTACGGGTCATCGTCGTCATGACGCACGACGTTGGCCGGCGGCACCAGGGCGCCGTCCTTCAGGTTGTCGGTGATGTCCAGCAAACCGGAAATGAAGATGCGGTAGCAGGCGATGCCCTCGGCCGCGATCTCGTCACGGGTGCCGCCCAACGGCAGGCGACGCGGCAGGAAGCCGCCCTTGGCGCCCACCGGCACGATCACCGAGTTCTTCACTTGCTGGGCCTTTACCAGGCCGAGCACTTCGGTACGGTAGTCTTCTTCGCGGTCCGACCAGCGCAGGCCACCCCGCGCAACATTACCGAAGCGCAGGTGCACGCCTTCGACACGCGGCGAGTAGACGAAGATTTCAAACTTCGGCACCGGCTTGGGCAGCTCGGGAATGGCACGCGGGTCGAACTTGAAGCTGAAGTACGACTTGTTCTGGCCGTTGGCGTCGGTCTGGTAGAAGTTGGTGCGCAGGGTCGCCTTGATCAGGTCCAGGTAGCGACGCAGGATGCGGTCTTCGTTGAGCACCTGGACGTCGTCCAGGGCGCTGAGGATCGCTTGCTCCAGGCGTTGCTGCTTGTCTTCCAAGTCGTCGGCGGTGAGTTTGCGCGCCAGGTAGAAGCGCGTCTTGAACAACCGGGTCAACTCGCGGGCGATGTCGGTGTGGTTGTTCAGGGTGCTGGCGATGTAACCCAGGTCAAAGCCCAGGCGGATCTGCTTGAGGTAACGCGCGTAGGCACGCAGCAACGCCACGTCGCGCCATGGCAGGCCGGCGGTCAGCACCAGGCGGTTGAACGCATCGTTTTCGGCGTCGCCATGCACGATGTGCACGAACGCATCCTGCAGGGTGTCGTTGAGCTGCTGGATATCCAGGTTCACACCTTCGGCGGCGATGAACGCGAAGTCATGGATCCAGAACTCACGGCCATTGGCGTGACGCAGACGGTACGGGAATTCACCCAGCACGCGCAGGCCGAGGTTTTCCAGGATCGGCAGCACGTCGGACAGCGCCAGCGGGGTATCGGCATGGTAGAGCTTGCAGTGCAGCTCGCGCTGGCCGGAGACCTGGCCCAGCGGCTGGTAGAAGCTCATCACCAGCGGGTTGGCTTCGGTCAGGCTGAGCAGGTGCTGCATGTCGACCACGGCCGAATGCGCGGCAAAACGCTCGCGGTAGCCGGCCGGGAAGCCTTTCGGGAAGTCAGCCAGCACGTTGGTGCCGTGGGCTTCGCCGAAGCTCTCGACGACCAGGCTTGCGTAGTCGTCCTGCCAGCTGCGGCAGGCTTGCACCACTTCTTTTTCCAGCTGGACCGGATCGATGTCCAGGCGGTTCTTCGGGTCGACCCGCAGAATCAATTGCACGCGAGCCAGCACGGATTCGGAGAAGAACGTCCAGAACTCGCAGTCCGACGCTTTCAGGCGATCCATCAGCACTTGCTGGATCTTCTGGCGCACTTCGGTGGAATAGATATCACGTGGCACATAGGCCAGGCAGTAGCAGAAACGACCGTACGGGTCTTTGCGCAGGAACACGCGGATCTTGTTGCGTTCCTGGATCTGCACGATGGACATCACGGTGCTGAACAGCTCGTCGACCGGGGTCTGGAACAGGTCATCTCGAGGCAGTACTTCGACGACCTGAGCCAGCTCCTTGCCCAAGTGCGCCTTGGCCTGGAAGCCCGAACGACGTTCGATTTCCGCGACCTTGCGGCGGATATAAGGGATCACGCGCACGCTTTCGCCATACACCGAAGAGGTGTACAGGCCCATGAAGCGGTGTTCCTTGATGACGTTACCGTTCGCGTCGATCTCGCGGATCGACACGTAGTCCGGGTAGGCCGGGCGGTGCACACGGCTTGGGTGCGCGGCCTTGGCGAACGACAGCACGGTCGGTTCACGCAGGTAGGCCACCGCGTAGTCTTCGATGCGCAGGTCGTCGGCGGTCAGGCCGGCACGCAGCAGCTTGGTCAGGCCGAGGAAGGAATTGGCGTCATATTCGATATGACCGCCGTCCTTGTCGTCACGTACCACGAATTCTTCATAGCCCAGGAAGGTGAAGTGGTTACCCACCAGCCACTCCAGGAAGTTCTTGATCTCGGCCTTTTCTTCGCCGTCGATGGCGAACTGGCTGGCATCGATACCGGCCAGCAGGTCCTGGACCTTGGCTTTCATCGGTTCGAAATCGGCCACGGCCACGCGCACTTCGCCCAGCACTTGCTCAAGCTCTTTGCCCAGCACGTTCAGTTCGGCGGCATTGGCGCAGCGGTCGATTTCCAGGTACATCAGCGATTCTTGCTGGACGCCTTCGCCCTGGGTGCCCTTGGGCAGGATTTCCAGCAACTCGCCCTTGCCGCCACGGCGCACGCTGAGCACGGTGGTTTGCAGGGTGTGGATGCTGTAGCCGCGGCGGTTCAGCTCGGTACGGACCGAGTCCACCAGGAACGGCAGGTCATGGTGCAGCACTTCGACCGCGGTGTGGGTCGACTGCCAGCCATGACGCTCGTAATCGGGGTTGTAGACCCGCACTTGCGGTTGGGCGTGGTCAAAGCGCTCAAGCAGGCGCCAGGCAGACAGGGTGCAACCGGCCAGGTCGGAAAGGCGACGTTGGGTCAGTTCGTCCAGGGAAATGATGCCGAAGAATTGTTCAGCGAACAGCGCCACTTGTGGCAGTGCCTGTTCACTGATGTGCTGCGCCAGTGCCGCTTGCAGTTGGTGCTGGAAGTCGGCCTTGCTGGCTGCGGTGAAGAACGCCATCTGTGGTACTCCGCTTGGGCTTGTTATTGATGGAAGCGTCGCGTGTTATCCCCTTTCGGGGAGACCGTCGACTCTGTTCGCTGGTATTCATATAAGCACCATAAACGAATCAGGGTGACAGGTGGGTGAAGCTGGACAAGACAATCAGGTCACATACAACTTCCATAAGATGCGCACTTTGCCGGGTGACGGTACGACGGGCAGGTCAGGCGCCTGGCTCATGCACATCCGTTGCGCAGCTTAACGAGTGTAGGAAGACCGCTGCTTGCGGCGCTGCGACATATTCGGTCATCGGTAAGCAGGCGCGCGGTTGCGACTTGGGCAACCCGTAGAATCCGGTAGAAAAATCGGCTGTTTTCGAGACAAAAAGTGCCGGAAGTGACTGATTTTACCCATCAGGTCATGCCGCCCACGACATAGCATGCAGCACAAAATTCGCGGCAATGGCACAATCGCCCGCATTGCGCCCTCCCCCCAGACAGGATTCCCCATGCTGCAACTGAACACCGACGCCTTGATGGCCACCCCGTGCGACGAAGAAGAAGACAACATGGCGATGCTGTGCTGCCACGGCAAGAACGGCGAGATGTTCATGCTCACGCGCTACCCGGACGAGGACGAAGTTGAGCTGACCTGGGATTACGAACCGTCGACCTTGGATGGCGTAAAGGTCACCCTGGGCGCCACGACCTTGCTGGTTGAGCTGGCCGCAGGTGATGCCGATGCCTTGGGCGGCAAGGACCAACTGGAGATTACCCATGCCACTGCAGCGGCGGATATGGCCGAAGTCGAGGAAACCCTGCAAAACATCCTGAAGGGTACCGGCACCTTCACTCGGATTTAAGAACACCCAATATCGAAAGTGGGAGGAGGCTTGCTCCCGATGGACTGCGTAGCGGGCCCATTTTTGAGGCCGCTGCGCGGCCTATCGGGAGCAAGCCCCCTCCCACATTGACGGCGTCCTGACACAATAATCCTACAAGTTTTGCCAAAAATACCGGTTATGCCGTTAGTCGCCGCCCCCCTCGATGCATTAAAGTAAGCGCCCCAGGCCCGGTGTTTTTGTTCGACGCCCGGGCTCATCTCTCCAGGAACCGTCATCGATGGAACATCGTGAAGCGCTGCTTGCGCTGCGAACCTTTCTTTCTACGCAGATTCTCGGCCAGGAAAAACTTATTGATCGCTTGCTGATCGCCCTGCTCGCCGACGGCCACATGCTGGTGGAAGGCGCGCCGGGCCTGGCCAAGACCAAAGCGATCAAAGAGCTGGCCGAAGGCATCGAAGCGCAGTTCCATCGTATTCAGTTCACGCCCGACCTGTTGCCCGCCGACATCACCGGCACCGAGATCTATCGCCCGGAAACCGGCAGCTTCGTGTTCCAGCAAGGGCCGATCTTCCATAACCTGGTGCTGGCGGACGAAATCAACCGCGCCCCGGCCAAGGTGCAATCAGCCTTGCTCGAGGCCATGGCCGAGCGTCAGGTCAGCGTGGGCCGTAGCACTTACGACCTGTCACCGCTGTTCCTGGTGATGGCGACGCAAAACCCTATCGAGCAGGAAGGCACCTATCCGCTGCCCGAAGCCCAGCTCGACCGCTTCCTGATGCACGTCAAGATCGGCTTCCCGGACGCCACCGTGGAACGCCGCATCCTGCAACAGGCCCGTGGCGAGGCGCTCAACGGCGAAACCAAGCCTGAACGCCGGGTCAGCCAGCAAGCGATCTTCGCGGCGCGCAAAGAGATCCTCGGCCTGTACATGGCTGACGCGGTTGAGGAATACCTGGTGCAGTTGGTAATGGCCACGCGCACACCGGCCAAGTTCGACCCGGAAATGGCCGAGTGGATCGCCTACGGCGCCAGCCCCAGGGGCTCCATCGCGCTCGACCGCTGCGCCCGCGCCCACGCCTGGCTGGCCGGTCGCGACTTCGTGAGCCCGGAAGATATCCAGGCGGTGCTGTTCGACGTGCTGCGCCATCGCATCATTCTGTCGTTCGAGGCCGAAGCGGCCGGCGTTGACCAGGACCGTGTGGTGCAGCGCATTCTCGACGTCGTTGCCGTCGCTTGAACCCCATGAACGCAGGCGATGGCATCCGCGTCACTCTCAGCGAATTGATCGAGATGCGTCATCGCGTGCGGGAAGTGCAGTTGTTTTCCACCCCAAGCCAGCGCAGCCCGTTGATCGGCCTGCACCACTCCAAGCTGCGTGGGCGTGGCGTCGATTTCGACCAGGTGCGCGTGTACCAGGCCGGGGACGATGTGCGCACCATCGACTGGCGCGTGACGGCACGCACCCAGGAGCCGCACACCAAACTCTTCCATGAAGAACGCGAACGGCCGATCTTCATCATGGTGGAACAGAGCTGCCGGCTGTTTTTCGGCTCGGGGCAGATGTTCAAGTCGGTGCTGGCGGCGCAGGCGGCCAGTCTGATCGGCTGGGCCGCGCTGGGGCACAACGACCGCGTGGGCGGGTTGGTATTCGGCGACAGCGAGCACTACGAAATCAAACCGCGACGCAGCAAACAAAGCCTGCTGCAACTGCTCAATCGGCTGGTGCGGGTCAACCAGAGCCTGAATACCGAACGCCATCCGGAAGCCGACGCCCTCGGCATGGCGCTGCGCCGTGGCCGCGAAGTGCTGCGCCCCGGCAGCCTGGTGATCGTGGTCTGTGATGAGCGCGCGCTCACCGAAGGCGCCGAACAGCAGTTGAGCCTGCTGTCACGCCATTGCGACCTGCTGCTGCTGCCGATCTCCGACCCGCTGGACCATGCCCTGCCGGCCGCCGGGCTGCTGCGTTTTGCCGAGCGCGGCGCACAGCTGGAACTGGACACGCTGAACTTCGACCTGCGCCAAGCCTACAAGGCCCAGGCCGAAGCCCGCATTGCCCGCTGGGAACTGCTCGCGCAAAAGCTGCGGGTGTTATTGATGCCCTTGAGCACCCAGAGCGAAATGGTCGAGCAACTGCGTGAATACCTCAACCCGCAACGCCCGGTTAAAAAGCAATGAGCAGCCTTGACCAACTGCAACCGCTGATTGCGCCTCCCGCCATCGGTTTCTGGCCGCCTGCACCGGGCTGGTGGCTGTTGCTGCTGCTGATTCCACTGCTCGGTTGGGGCTTGTGGTGGCTGCGCCGCTTCCTGCCCAAAAAACGCCCCGTGGCCCGTGCCGAACAGCCCCTGGACCCGCTGCGCATCGCCGCCCTCGCCGAGCTGGCCCTGATGCCCAAACCCTACGACGGCGCCCCGGCCGGGGCCTGGCTGCAGCAGCTCAACGGCCTGCTCAAACGCCTGTGCCGCAACGACTACCCCTACAGCCAGAGCCACACGCTCAACGGTCGCAAGTGGCTGGCCTTTCTCGACAACCGCTGCCCCGCTGCGGGCCTGACCCGCTGGATGGTGTTGGTGGAAGGCGCCTACAAGCCCGAGTGCAAACTCGACGATAAAGCCATCGCGGGCCTGACCCAAGCCGTCGACACCTGGATCCGCAAACATGTTTGAGTTCGCCTGGCCGTGGATCTTTGCCCTGTTGCCATTGCCCTGGTTGATGCGCTTTATCCTGCCCGTGGCCGACAGCGGCGAGCCCGCCTTGAAGGTCAGCTATCTGGCCGACCTCGAAGGCCTGGCGCGCCGTCGCGCCCGCGTCAACCTGCCGGGCTGGCGCCAGCAAGCGCCGTTCGTGGTGTTATGGCTATTGCTGTTGACCGCAGCTGCACGCCCGCAATGGCTGGGTGAACCGCTACCGATTGCCGCCAGTGGCCGCGACCTGCTGGTGGCGGTGGACGTTTCCGGTTCCATGGATTTCCCCGATATGCACTGGCAGGACGACGACGTCAGCCGCCTGAGCCTGGTGCAACACCTGCTCGGGGATTTCCTCGAAAGCCGCGAAGGCGATCGTGTGGGCCTGATCCTGTTCGGCAGCCAGGCTTACCTGCAAGCTCCCCTGACCTTCGACCGGCACACCGTGCGCACCTGGCTGGATGAAGCGCGCATCGGCATCGCCGGCAAGAACACCGCCATCGGTGATGCCATCGGCCTGGCCCTCAAACGCCTGCGCCAGCGCCCGGCGCAGAGTCGCGTACTGATCCTGGTCACCGACGGCGCCAACAACGCCGGGCAGATCGACCCGCTGACCGCCGCACGCCTGGCGGCCGAAGAAGGCGTGAAAATCTACCCGATCGGTATCGGCGCCGACCCCGAACAGACCGGTTCCCTGGGTATCCTCGGCGTCAACCCGAGCCTGGACCTGGATGAACCCGCCTTGAAGGCCATTGCCGCCGCCACCGGGGGGCGCTACTTCCGCGCCCGCGACGGCGACGAGCTGCAAAAGATCAAGGAAACCCTCGACCAGCTCGAGCCCGTGGCGCAGCAACCCACCCAGGCCCGCCCGGCCCAGGCGCTATACAGCGCGCCATTGGCCCTGGCATTGATCCTGAGCATGTTACTGGTGATCCAGGAGCGCTGGCCCGACAACGCCTTGCAACGGGCCTTCAATAAACTCTCGAGCAAAGGCCTGTTCCTGCAACAGCATCCTGAGTGGCGCCAACGCCTTAAACGCCTGCGTTTGCGGAGGCGTCGATGATCGACCTGTGGCCGCATTGGTTCCGCCCCTGGTGGCTGTTGCTGCTGCCGCTGCTCGGCTGGTTGCTGTGGCAGCTGTGGCACCGGCAAAAGCGTGCCGGGCGCTGGCAGGTGATCCTGCCGCCGGCCTTTCATGCAGTGCTGCTCAGTGGCGGCAGCGGGCGCGAGAGCAAATCGCCGTGGGTGGTACTGGGCATTGCCTGGTTGCTGGCGGTACTGGCGTTGCTCGGCCCAAGCTGGCAAAGAGTCGAGCAGTCCAGCCAGAAACCCGCCGACCCGCTGGTGGTTCTGCTGGAGCTGACCCCGGAAATGCTCGCCACCGACAGCCCGCCCACCCGCCTGGAGCAGGCGCGCCGCAAGCTCTATGACTTGCTGCAGGCACGGGGCAATGCGCCAACCGCTATCGTGGTGTATGCCGGCAGCGCCCACACCCTGGTACCGCTGTCGGATGACCTGGGTACCAGCCGCAACTTGTTGGAAGCCTTGCGCCCCTCGATCATGCCCGAGCCCGGCCATCGCGCCGATCTGGCGGTGGACAAGGCGCTGGCCCTGCTCAAGCAAGGCGGCCTCGGCCAGGGGCGCCTGTTGCTGGTGGGTTCGTCACTGTCGAAACAGGAGCGCCAGGGCATCCGCCTGCTGCTGCAAGGGGCGCAGGCCCCGGCGTTGTCGATCCTCGGTATCGGTAGCCGCGAAGGCACCCCGGTCACCCAGGAGAGTGGCGAGTTCCTCAAGGACGATCAGGGCGCGATCCTGGTACCACGCCTCGACAGCCCGACCCTCAAGGCCTTCGCCAGCGAAATGGGTGGCCGCTACCGCGCCGCACGCCTGGATGATAAAGACTTGCGCCAGCTCGGCCTGCTCGACGGTCCACAGGCCCTGCGCAACGACGGCCAACTGCTGCACCTCGACACCTGGGCCGACCAGGGCTACTGGCTGCTCCTGCCGTTGTTGCTGCTGGCCGCTTGCGCCGGGCGTCGCGGCTGGCTGTTCTGCTTACCCCTGCTATGGCTGGGCGCGCCGCAACCGAGCTATGCCTTTGAATTCCAGGACCTGTGGCTGCGTCCCGACCAGCAGGGCCAATACCTGCTCAAGCACAAACGTCCGGCCGAAGCCGCCGAGCACTTTGAAGACCCGCAATGGCAAGGCGTGGCGCTTTACGAGGCCGGCAACTATGCCGAAGCGATCAAACGTTTTGCCGAGGGCAATGACGCCTATTCCCACTACAATCGCGGTAATGCCCTGGCCAGGTCCGGCGCCCTGGAGGCTGCGGTCGACGCCTACGAACAAGCCCTTGAAGCGCAGCCCGACCTGCAACCGGCGTTGAAAAACAAGGCCCTGGTGGAGAGCCTGATCCAGGAACAAGCCCAGCCCGAACCGGCGCAGCCTGTCAAAAACGAGGATGACGAAACCACCCAACCCGGCCAAACTGCGCAACCGGGCGCCAGCGGGCAAAGCTCTACCGGTGGTGAGCAGTCCACCCAGGGCCAGGGTGAAGCCGGCAATACCGACAGCCAGGCAAACGCCTCGCCAAAGGCCGGCGGCAATGAGGTGCCGGGCAGCGAGCTGGGTGATGAGCAAACCACTACGCCACCCTTGCGCCCCACCGATGCCAGCCTTGACGGCGAACATCGCCAGGCCCTGGAGCAATGGCTGCGGGAGATCCCGGACAACCCCGGTGAACTGCTGCGCCGCAAATTCTGGTACGAACAGCAACAACATCAGGACAAGACTCGATGAGCCGCCGCACCCCCCTTCTGCTCCTGCTCGCGTTATCGACAGGCCACGCCCAGGCGGCGAACCTGGTCGCCAGCGTCGATCGCAGCCGCGTCAACTCCGGTGAAACGGTGGAGCTGACGGTGGAGTCCAGCGACGTCACCCAATTCGGCAAACCCGACCTGTCCCCCCTCGATGCACAGTTCGAAGTCAGCGGCACGCGCCAGATCAACCAGCTCACCACCCTGGGCGGCGACAACCACGCCACCACGCGCTGGATCATCACCCTGCTGCCCAGGGAAAACGGCACCGTGGTGATTCCACCGCTGCAAGTGGGCGACCTCAAGACCCAGCCGATCAGCCTGCAGGTGGTGGAAACCGCCAGCCAGAACACCAGCGCCGAACTGGCGCCAGTGTTCATCGAGGCCAGCCTCGACCAGAACAGCGTGTACGTGCAGGCCCAGGCATTATTGACGGTGCGCGTGTACCATTCGGTGTCACTGTATGACGACAGCAGCCTGACGCCGTTGCAGATCCCCGATGCGCGGATCGAGCAATTGGGCGAATCGCGTACCTACGAAAAGGTCATCAACAGCATCCGCCATGGGGTGATCGAAACCCGTTACGCGATCTATCCGCAGCACAGCGGCGCCCTGCTGATTCCGGCGCAGACCTTCAGCGCCACGCTGGTCGAACCGCGCCCGCCCCAGGAAAACACGCTGCAAGGCACCAAGCCGGGCAAGCTGATCCACGTCAGCTCGGCCGAACTGCCGCTGACCGTCAAGCCCAAGCCGGCGCTGTACCCGGCGGATGCGCCGTGGATACCCGCACGCAACCTGACCCTGAGCGAAGCCTGGAACCCCGAGCCCGACCACCTGCAAGTCGGCGACTCCCTGACCCGCAGCCTCACGGTCAAGGCCGAAGGTCTCTCCAGCGCGCAACTGCCGGCCCTGCCGAGTACCGACATCGGTGGCCTGCGGCGCTACCCGGATCAACCGGTACTCGGCAACCAGAGCAGCGACCGCGGCCTGATCGGCAGTCGCGAAGACCGCGAAGCGCTGGTGCCGACCCGCGCCGGGGCCCTGGAGCTGCCGGCAGTGGAAGTGGTGTGGTGGAACACCCACGAAGACCACCTCGAACGCACCAGCCTGCCGCCCCGCACCCTGCAAGTGGCGACCAACCCCAGCCTGGTGGTGGACACACCCGCCACGCCGACCGTAATCACCGCACCGGACGATGACCGCCTGTGGCTATGGCAGCTCAGCACACTGCTGCTCGCCTGCACCACCTTGCTCGGCTTCGGCCTGTGGTGGCGTGCGCGCCGGCAACCCGCCGTACAACGCACCGCGCAGACCGGCCCGAGCCCACGCACCCTGCTCGACGACCTCAAGCGCGCCACCCAGGCCAACGACCCACAAGCCACACGCCAGGCACTGGACGCCTGGGCGCGGCAACAGCCGGAAACCCTGGCAGACATGGCGGCGCGATTCGTGCCGCTGTCCGACGCCCTGGATGGCCTCAATGGCGCGTTGTACAGCGAGAGCGGCCAGTACTGGCTGGGCGAAGACCTGTGGCGCGCCGTAAAAGCCATCCCCATGACCGAACGCACCCAAACCCCGGCCACCGACACCACCAGCTTGCCGCCGCTGTACCCAAAATAGCGGTGGGAGGGGCTTGCTCAAATGCCAGTCAGTTAAGCGATAGAGCAGGCAGCGGGTAACCTGTGGCGAGGGAGCTTGCTCCCGTTGGACTGCGTAGCAGGCCCAGTCTTTTCAAACCAGAAGCTGGGGCCGCTTCGCGGCCCAACGGGAGCAAGTTCCCTCGCCACAGGACAGCGTTGCGCCTTACTGACTGTGCATTTGAGCCAGCCCCCTCCCACCGCTTTACAGGTAAACTCCCCTCCTTTTCATCTTTTCCACGGAGTTCGCCTTGCGTTTGTTTCATACCTCCGACTGGCACCTGGGCCAAAACCTCCACGGCCAGGAACGCGACTTCGAACACGCCTGTTTCCTTGAGTGGCTGCTGGGCCAATTAAAAGCCGAGCAACCGGATGCGTTGCTGATCGCCGGCGATATCTTTGACACGGTCAACCCGCCGCTCAAGGCCCAGGAGCGCCTGTACGATTTCATCATCAGCGCCCACGAGCAAAACCCCAAGCTCACCATTGTGATGATTGCCGGCAACCACGATTCCGGCTCGCGCATCGAATTGCCGGCGCCGTTGATGCGCCGCTTGCGCACCCATGCGTTGGGCCGGGTGCTGTGGCTGGACGACGGGCAACTCGACGCCGAACGCCTGCTGATTCCCCTGCCGGATGCCAAAGGCAAGATCGCCGCATGGTGCCTGGCGCTGCCGTTTCTGCGCCCGGCGGAAGTCACCGGCGCACACTTGGGTGACGATTACCTGCGCGGTATCGGCCAGGTGCATGAATGGCTGATCGCTGCGGCCAAGGCCAAACGCAAAAAGGGCCAGGCGTTGATCGCTATCAGCCACGCGCATATGGCCGGTGGTTCGGTGTCGGAAGACTCCGAGCGCAGCCTGATCATCGGCAATGCCGAAGCACTGCCCGCCAGCCTGTTCGATAACCGTGTGGGCTATGTCGCCCTCGGTCACTTGCACAAGCCGCAGCAGGTGAATGGCGAAGAACGCATCCGTTATTCCGGCTCGCCGATTCCGCTGTCGTTTTCCGAAATCGGCTACAAGCACCAGATTCTTGACGTAACGTTTCAGGGCGAGCGGCTGGTGAACGTCGAACCGCGCCTGATCCCCCGTTCGGTCAATCTGCAACGCCTGGAAGCCGCGCCCCTGGCCGATATCCTCAAGCAACTGGGCGACTTGCCCGACATCGACCTGCTCGCCGAAACCCAGCGCCACCCTTGGCTGGAGGTGCGTGTGCGCCTCGACGAGCCACAGCCGGACCTGCGCCAGCAAATCGAAACCGCCCTGCAAGGCAAAGCCGTGCGCCTGGTACGCATCGCCGCCGAATACGCAGGCGCGGGCAACCGCGAAGACCGCGATGAAGAGCGCCTGGTTGAACTCGACCAGCTCACGCCCCAGGAACTGTTCAGCCGCGCCTGGCAGGACAGTTACGGCAGCGAAGTGGATGAACAGACCTTGAAGGATTTCGCCGTGCTACTCCAGGAAGTGCAACAGGAGGATGAACAGCCATGAAGATCCTCGCCATCCGCCTGAAAAACCTCGCCTCCCTGGCTGGGCCGTTTGAAATCGACTTCACCGCCGAGCCCTTGGCCAGTGCCGGGTTGTTCGCGATTACCGGGCCCACCGGCGCGGGTAAAAGCACGCTGCTCGATGCGTTATGCCTGGCGTTGTTCGGCGCCGTGCCGCGCCTGGGCGACACCGGCCAGGCCAAGATGCCCGATGCCGACAGCGACATTTCCATCGGCGACCCACGCACCCTGCTGCGACGTGGCACCGGCGGCGGTTACGCCGAGGTGGACTTTGTCGGCGTCAATGGCCGTCGCTACCGTGCGCGTTGGGAAGCTAACCGCGCCCGCGACAAGGCCAGCGGCAAATTGCAGAACAGCCGGCAAAGCCTGATCGACCTGGACAGCGATCAACTGCTGGCCAGCCAGAAAACCGAATACAAGGCCCAGCTGGAACAGGCCCTGGGCCTGAACTTTGAGCAGTTCACCCGTGCCGTATTGCTGGCGCAAAGCGAGTTCAGTGCGTTCCTCAAGGCCAACGATAACGAACGCAGCGAACTGCTGGAAAAACTCACCGACACCGCGCTTTACACGCAGTTGGGTCGCCGTGCGTTCGACAAAGCCAAGGACGCCAAGGAAGCCCACAAGCAGCTGCAGGACCAGGCCACCGGTGTAGTGCCGCTGGCCCCCGAAGCGCGGGCCGAACTCGATCAACAATTGGCCGAAGCCCAGCAACAACTCAAGACCCGGCAGGCTCAGCTCAAGCAGTTGGAACTGCAACATACGTGGCTCAAGGAGCTACGCGAATGGCAGGAGCGCCGGCAAGCCGCCGCCGAACAGTTGCAGCACGCCGAGCAGCAATGGCATGACCAGGGCCAGCAACGCCAGGATTTAAGCCGCCTGGATCAGTTGGCGGCGCAGCGCCATCATTTCGCCCGACAGGCCGAACTGGGCACCTTGCTGGCGCCGCTCGCCACGCAGATTGCGCAGCACATCGAGCAGCAAACCGCGTTACAGAGCCAGCAAGAGCAGGCACAACAACAGCACGCCGCCGCTCAGTCAGCCTTGACCGAGGCCCTGAAACATCAGGCCGACGCCGTGCCGTTATTGCGCCGGGCCTTCGAAGAGCAGAGCACCCTCGCCCGCTTGAGCAAAGACCTGACCAAGCGCACCGAAGACCAGCACGTGCAGGAAACCGCCTGCACCCAGGGCCAGGTCGCACTCGATGGCTTGTTGGAGAAACAAGCGCAAGTGGGCGAGCGCCTGCAACATCTGGCCAACGAACTTGAGCGCAGCAGCGCCCTCGCACCGCTGAGTGAAGCCTGGGCCGCCTACCGCGACCGCCTGCAACAACTCATGCTGATCGGCAATCGCCTGAACAAAGGCCAGGCCGAACTGCCGCAGCTGGAACAGCGCGCCAGCGCCGCCGCCGAGCAGTTCACCCAGCAGCGCGAAGCCTTGGAGCTGTTGTACCAGGAAGCTGGCGCCGAACCCCACGCCGTGGCCGAACAAATCCAATTGCTCGCCAGCCTGCTTCAGGACAATCGCAAGCAGCAACGCGCCTTCGAAGATCTCACACGCCTGTGGGACAGCCAGCAACAGCTGGATCAACAGAGCGATGCGCTGACGCAAAAACTCGTGCAGGCCCAGCAGCAACGAGAAAAGCTCAACCAGGCGGGCCTGCAAGCCAAGGCTGAATTGGCCGTGGCCGAGCAAACCCTCACGGTGACCAAGCAATTGCTGGAGCGCCAGCGCCTGGCCCGCAGTGCCAGTGTCGAGGAGTTGCGCGAGCAGTTGCAAGACGACCAGCCGTGCCCGGTGTGCGGCAGCCATGAGCACCCGTACCACCAGCCCGAGGCGCTGCTGCAAAGCCTCGGCCGCCATGACGAAAATGAAGAGGCCACGGCGCAGAAAGCGGTCGACAGCCTCAAGGAAACACTCACCGAGCTGCGTGGCGAAGTGGGCGGTTTGATCGCCCAGCAAAAGGGTTTTCTGGAACAGCAGGAGCAGTTGGCGGCGCAGCAACTGGCGCTCAAACCCAGCCTGGAAGCCCATCCCCTGTACTCCGCGCTGTTCAATCAGGAGCCGCCTCAGCGAAGCGCCTGGCTGGCCCAGCAACTCAACCAGTTGACGCAAAGTATCAGCCAGGACGAACAACGCCAGGGCGCCCTGCTCAACCTGCAGCAAAACGCCGGGCGCCTGCAGCAACAACTGCAAGCCGCCCAGGAGGCCAGCCAGCAAGCGCGCCAGTTGCTGGCAGACCAGCAACGCGAGCTGTCCAATGACCGCGACCGCCTTGAAGAAGAACTCAGCGCCTTCGCCAACCTGCTGCCCGCTGCCACCCTGGACGGCCTGCGCCGCGAGCCGGCTGCGACCTTCATGCAGTTGGACCAGCAGGTCAGCCAGCGCCTTGAGCAACTGGGACAGCAGC
Organism: Pseudomonas sp. R19M; assembly: GCF_050312585.1. Lineage (NCBI taxonomy): Bacteria > Pseudomonadati > Pseudomonadota > Gammaproteobacteria > Pseudomonadales > Pseudomonadaceae > Pseudomonas > Pseudomonas sp. R19M. The sequence continues at coordinate 64,600 of NZ_JBNPJV010000090.1, read as the reverse complement.
GCGATGAACACGCCGAGCAACAAGAGCGCCGGCAAGCCATCGAGAAAGAACAGACCCATCAGCAGCATCGCCAGCAACAACTGGACGTGCTGCGTCAGCAGGTCGCGGAACTGGCCGCCCAGCAGCAAGCGGCTCAGGAAACACTCGGCACCTTGTTGGGCGAATACCCCAGCGCCGAACACTGGCAACAGCAATTGGACCAGGCGGTGGCGCATGCTCGTCAACACGAAACCGACGCCAACCAACAGTTGCAAGATTTGCGCAACACGCTGATCCAGCTGGCCGCCGACCTCAAGGCCCAGCAGGAACGCCAACAGGCACTCAGCGCCGAGCAACACACCCTCGACCTGCGCCTGGGCGAATGGCGCGCCCTGCATCCCGAGCTGGATGACGCCGGCCTCACCCGCTTGCTGGCGTTCGATGACCATGCAATCAGCGCGCTGCGCCAGCAATTGCAACACAGCGAAAAAGCCGTGGAGCAAGCCAGGGTGCTGCTGCAGGAGCGCGAACAACGCCTTGCCGAACACCAGGCCCAGCACAATGGCAACCTGGAAGCCGAGCAACTGGACAACAGCCTCGCGGCCCTCAATCAGCACCTGGCCGACGACGAGAAGCACTGCGACGCGCTGCGCGCACGGCAGGTCGAGGACCAGCGGCGTCAGGACGCCAACCAGGCGCTGGCTGAACAAATCACCCAGGCCTATGACGAATGGCAGCGCTGGGCACGCCTGAACGCGCTGATCGGCTCGGCCACCGGCGATACCTTCCGCAAAATCGCCCAGGCCTACAACCTCGACCTGCTGGTGCACCACGCCAACGTGCAACTGCGCCAACTGGTGCGCCGCTACCGCCTCAAACGTGGCGGCAGCATGCTGGGGCTGTTGGTGATGGATACGGAAATGGGCGATGAACTGCGCTCGGTGCACTCGTTGTCCGGTGGCGAGACGTTCCTGGTGTCGTTGGCGCTGGCGTTGGGCCTGGCTTCGATGGCGTCCAGCACGTTGAAGATCGAGTCGTTGTTTATCGACGAAGGCTTCGGCAGCCTCGACCCCGAATCACTGCAATTGGCAATGGACGCCTTGGACGGTTTGCAGGCCCAGGGGCGCAAGGTGGCCGTGATTTCCCACGTGCAGGAAATGCATGAGCGCATCCCGGTGCAGATCCAGGTCAAGCGCCAGGGCAACGGGTTGAGCACCCTGGAGGTCAAGTGAGCGAGGCGCTGCTGTATTCGTTCCGGCGTTGCCCGTACGCGATGCGGGCGCGCTTGGCCCTGCGTTATTGCGGGGTGGCCGTGCGCATTATCGAGGTGAGCCTCAAGGCAAAGCCGGCCGAGATGCTGGTGCTGTCACCCAAGGGCACGGTGCCGGTACTGAGTGTGGCGGGCCATGTGATCGACGAGAGCCTGCCAATCATGCTATGGGCACTTGCACAGCACGACCCTGATGATTGGCTGCTGCAAGGTGACCCGGCGGTGTTGTCGCTGATTGCCGAGAATGACCAGGTGTTCAAACATCACTTGAATCGATACAAATACGCCGAACGTTATCCCGAATACCCGATGGAGCATTATCGGGCCGAAGGCGAGGTGTTTTTGCAGAAGCTGGAGGGTTTGCTGACCCAGCATGAATACCTGCTGGCTGAGCATATGAGCCTGGCGGATGCGGCACTGGCGCCGTTCGTGCGCCAGTTTGCCCATGTGGACCGGGAGTGGTTTGCCGCAACACCGTATCGGCGGCTGCAGAAATGGTTACAACGTTTTCTGGAGTCGCCGCTGTTTATTGCGGTGATGGCAAAACCCTGAAGCTCACTCCTACTGTTGGGTCTTGTGGTCCAGTGCGGCGTAGAAATTAGCGCTCTGTTGCAGGTATTTCTGGGTGTAGGCGCTGGTGCTGGATTTTTTGCCGGTCACTTCCACGCTGGCAGCAGCAGGCAGGGCCACGGTGGCGGAAACAGCGGAAGCGGCGATGACCGAGAAGAGATTGAAGTTCATGGCGGTAACCCTCGTGTTCGTTTGATTAAGTGGCCTTGGAAGGCCTTGGAACCAAACTTACGCCCGAGGGTTAAACCTTAGAAATGCTTTGAAACAGTAGCCGCTATTAATAGAATTAATAGAAAGCTTCAGGCCCCGCTGTACGGGGCCTGTGGCTTATTGACGCACCAGGAACTTGAGGTCGCTGGGCGCATCGATCGGCAGTTTTTGCACGGTTTTGCCCAATAACCCCGTCTTGGGGTCGCGCTCGACCACCACGATCTCGTTACTTTTCTGATTGGCGATCAGCAGGAACTTGCCGCTCGGATCCAGGCTGAACTCGCGCGGGTGGTCGCCCTCCACGGAACGGCGCTGGATCTCCTTGAGGTGTGCAGTAGCCGGGTCAACGCTGAACACCAGCAGCTGGTTGGCGGTGCCACGGTTGCTCACGTACAGGAACTTGCCATCGCTGGACGCGTGCAGCGCAGCACCGGCCTTGTCGGACACCGGCTGCCCGGCGGCAAAGTCCACCAGTTGGGTCTGGCTGAGCTTGCCATCGTTGTAGTCGAAAACGGCTACTTGCGCGCTCATCTCCGTGGTCAGCCAGGCGTGCTTGCCATCGGGGCTGAACAGCAAGTGACGCGGGCCGCTGCCCGGTGGCAGCTGCACCGATGCGGGGTTGGCCGGGGTCAGGGGCAGTTCGTGGTTGGCCTTGGGGTCGTAACGGTAGGCAAACAACTTGTCCGCGCCCAGATCCTGGACAAACACATACTTGCCGTCCGGCGACGACACCACCGAGTGCACATGGTTGGACGCCTGGCGCTCAGGGTTCACGCGGCTGGCCGGGTGCGCGCTCAATTGCACCGGAGCCGACAGCTTGCCGGCAGCGTCCACCGGCAGGACAGCCAGGCTTCCGCCCGGATCTTCCAGTACCGAATAGTTGGCGATGAACAGGTAACGTCCATCGGCCGCCACGCTTGAGTGAGTCGGCTCATTGCCCAGGCTCTGCACCTGGTTGATCAAGGTGAGCTGATGGTTCTGCGGGTCGATGCTGTAGCTGCTCACCCGACCGACCGGGTCTTTCTGGCCCGGGCCGTTCTCATTGACCACGAACAGATGCTTCTGGTCCTTGGAAAGGGTCAGCCAGGACGGGTTGGCCGTCTTGGCCGCCAGCGCAGGTTTGCCGTTGAACCGGCCGGTACGGCTGTCGAACTGCAGCCGGTAGATCCCTTCACTGGTGCCAGCGGTGTAGCTGCCCACCAGCAGTTCATAGGTGTCGGCCGGTGCGGCCTGCACCGACATTGCACCCACACTGCCGGCCATCAGCAGGGGCCAGAATTTACGCATGATCATCCGCTTCATCCTCATCGTTATTGTTGCCGGTAAACGCACTCAGGCAGACCAGGCGGTGCTCGCCCGACTCGCCCATGAGCGTCCAGCTTTGCAAGGTGTCATCAAAGGTCGCGGCCCGTACCTGTTCCAGGCTGAAGCTCCAGCGTTTTTCGGCACGGCCGTCCATCGCGGTAATCAGCAGTTTGCTGTCGTCCAACACGAAATCAAAGGCGTGCAAGCCATCAATTTCGAGCATGTCGGCATTTTCAAGGGCGGCGGTCAGGGTTTGGGCAGTCATGGCAGTCAATCATTTACGGGAAAGCGCCAATGATAGCCCAGGGTGTCGGGGGCAGTGCCGATTTTGCGGGCAGGCCGGCTGCAAATACGTCGACACAAACGTGTCCGGCCCGCGTCAACCGGGGCGTTGGCAAAGATCTCGCGCAGCACTGGAAACAGTTCATAACGCATTTGCACCGTTAGCTGGCCGACAACCCAGTACTTTCGCGGCGCTGATTTCTTTTCACTCCGCCAAGGAAGTGCTTGCATGCCGTCGATCAACGCCCGTCCTCATCTTTTCTCCGTGTCACTGCCGATGGCGCCCCTGCCCCCTGCCGATGAACCGGCAGCGGCCGCGGCGCCGCTTTCAACACCTCCAAGGCCGATACGTTCAATCCAGCCGCCGCTGGGCCTGCAAGGCCGCTTGAAAGAGACCGCCCAGGGCGTCCCGGCTGCCGATACACCGGCCAGTGTCGTCGCCAACCAATTCGCCACACGCCCGACGTTGCGCTCCGTGGTGGCCGCGCAGTTGGACTCGCTCTTGAACCAGCGCTACCCCACGTTGAGCTTCAACAGCGCCAACACCGCTCTGGCCGTACCGATCTCGACGGATCCCCTGCAATACGCCTTGACCCCGCTGCTGGACCTGGCGCTCGAGCACATGGCCAGCGGCGGCGAACTGGCGTTGCCCGAAGGCGCCAAATGGGTAAGCCGCGACACGGCGACCACCCTCAAAGTCGTCGACGCCAGCGGCAACCGAGCCACGCCCCTGGACACCTACTCCATGGAACTGGCCATCCGCAGCCTGCGTCCCAACCTGAAGGCCGCTTACGCCGATGCGTTAAGCCATTACTGGGGGCAGGACGCGTTTGCCGGTACCAGCCGCTGGCGCTGGCTCAGCGACACACTCAAGGATACGCTGCGCATCGCCGGCCTCCAGCAACCCGGCCTCAGCGCGACCCAGCGTGAAACCCTGGACCAGATCACCCGCTACCCCGACGTCAGCGAACGCAACAGCCGTTATGGCGAATCCGCCGCGCGCGCGTTCATCGTGGATACAACCCTTGAGCACGCGGGGATCACAGCCACTCATTCGGACCCGAGCCTGCTGATCACCCGCAATATCGGCGGCGAAACGTTGGTGCTGCACGCCACCGCTGCGGGCAAGGTCATGCCTTACGCCTCCCTGGAGGCGTTCACACAGGCATGGGAGCACCAGCTTAACCAGTCCTTCAAGTTCGACCGCCTCACCTGGAAGCGCCGGGAGCCGGACGGCAACATTTTTGATACCCAGGCGGCCGTGATGCTCGACCGCCAACTGCAAAACCTGGACGCAATACAGCTGCCGGCCAACAGCCGTGCCGGCGATCTGGAACAGCTGTTTTCCCAAGCCAGCGATACGGCCATGTGGTTCAACAACACGGCATCAACCCGCCCCCGTGACCTGCCTGGATGGCTGACCCAGGCCACCGACGCCGAGCGCTTCGCTTACCAGCGTCAGGCACTGGAACTGGCCAGCAGCGTGCAGCGCAACCAGGGCCGCACGTTCCTCACGGATATTCCCGATATCCGTACTTACGCCGAACAACAGCTCAACGCCCACCTGGCCTCCAAGGGCTACGCCGCCAAAGATCTGGAAGTGACCTTCAAGGTGCCGGTCGGCGATCTGGGCAGTGGTTACATCGAGCCGGTGAAGATGAGCCTGGTGGACATGGCCCTGGAGAATCTTGCGGGGCTGCCCGCCGGTGCCATGGATGTTCGCCTGCGCGGGCAACTGATCAAAGACCCCGAATTGCCACAGATGCTCAAGGATCAGATCACCACGATCGATATCGGCAAACACTACCCCGCATTGCTCAATCAGCACCTGCTCAGCGATACCGACGAAGCCAGGGCACGCGCAAAGCTTTTCATTGAACAAGTGCCGCTACAACTGACCCTGCAAGCGCTTGAGCTCAAGTTAAAGGGCGAAGCCGGCATCACCGAGACGGGCTATCGGTTGGTGGAAGCCGTGACGCGGCCCGGCACCGGCCCACGGCAGGTCGACGGTCAAGCGATTACCCTGCGCCCCTTGGCATTTGTGCGCAAACCCGGCGCCACACCGGACGTCGTCGCCAATATGTTCCTGATAGAACCGCAAAACCCTGCATACGGCCCTCACCTGCTCTACCGTCCGCAGTTGTCACCGGCTTTGCAGGAATTTGCCAGCCGCGATGCCCTGCTCGCTGCGATCCAGGCCCCGGGGCCTCTGCAACAGAGCGTTTTGGCCTGGCTGCCAAGCGACAAGGTGCGGGCGATCTACGGCAACGGCGGCTTCAAGACGCCGCATATTGCCCGCTACGGGGTCTTTAACGAGTTCGATGCGCCCGCCACACCCGCCCCGACGAGCCTGGCCATCGACGGATATGGCGCCTGCGAGAAACTGCGCAAGGACTTACGGGACGGCAAGTTGATGCAGCACCTGTTCACTACCAACACCCAAAGCCTGGTCACCCTCGCCCAAGGCCAGTCCACCTCGGATGCCCAGAGCCGTTGGGCCTCCTACAAGGAGTTGGGCTGGTTACTGTTCAATACCCTGTTGCCGGTATTGCGCGGCCCCGGCGCCATGGCCGGCTGGCTGCTGCAACTGGCCAGTGTCGAAAACGACATCAGGCAGGCCAGCGACCCGAACAACTCCGACCCTGCGGGAGCGATGGTGGACCTGCTGGTCAATGTGGCCACGTTGTTAAGCCATGCCACGCCTGTGCGCCCACCGGAACGCGCCGTGGGCAATGTGCCTTTTAACCAGCGGCCGGAAGTTTCTTCCCCGTTGCGCCGACCCGCAGGGGATACATCCCAGGTACCGCGGGTGGTGGTCGAGCCAGACGCCGCACCGGTTGCCAAAGGCCTGCTCACACACGACCAACCCTTTGACTTCTCGTTTTCCAGCCCGCGTGATTTGAGCCCCTCGCAACGCGCCCACATTCAATCGTTCAGCGTACCGAAACCGACCGGTACAACCACCCCCATTCAAAGTGGCGCGCGGGCGGGCCTATACCTCGTCGATGGCAAGCTTCACGCCTGCATCGAGAACCATTGGTATCGTGTCGCCAGGGACCTGGATGGTCCCTTCGTGATCAACGAGCAAAACAGAACCCTCACGGGTCCGCCACTGACCCGTGACGCCAAGCGGCAATGGCAGTTCGACACCCGCCCTAAACTGCGTGGCGGCATGCCCAGGGCCAGCGAACGGATGAAGGCCACCCTGGACCGCAATATCGAACTCAGCGATGCGATGCTCAGGCGATATGCCGAACAAGTGGCCTCGATGCAACCGCTGGTGGGCGCCATCGAAACCAGTGATATGCGCTTGAACGAAACCGATGAAGCCCTGCGCAAGTCGAACAAAACCCTGAGGACGCTATGGGGCCTGGTAAACAGTGGCGAGCGTGGTACCGGCTTTGCGCAACAGTACCAACAAGAGTTGAGGAAGAATAAAGACCTGTCGACCTTGATGCGCATGCGCTTCGAAGACGATCAGAAAAACGCCAATGCAATGCTTGCCCACAGGCGCATTGCGATTCAGGCGTTGAGCAGCGATAACCCTGCGATGAATTTCAATCTTTTCCGGGAGAAACGCGGGGACCAGTACAAAGCCATCGCCGCCACCCTGCTTTCACGCACGATCGATCACGTGTACGTCAACGACCAGTTCACCCATGCGAAGTCCGGTGAGCCGCTCGCAAAGCTGATTGAACGAACCCAACGCAATGAGCCCGGCGCCTACGCCGATCTGATCGAGAACATGGCTGACCACGTCGAGCGCCTCGGGCGCCAGATTGAGGCCGCCCAAGCCTATAACCAGGTGCTGAACGAATGGAAGAGCGACTGCCCCGGTAATAAGAAACTCGCGGAGGCGTTCATCAAGGAATTCCCGCAGCCACCGGCCAATCAGGTGTTCACCGCCACCATGGAGCGCCTCAGCGCGCTGCGGGAGTTGAGCCTGGACCGAACCATCGACCCCCGCTCCCCCGAAGAAGCCTTTTTCCGCGACCGCTTCAACCAGGCCGACCTGAACGCCGCCGCGAACTCCCACATCGAGCTGCAACAACATGAGGGTTACACCGGAGAGGAACGTATCGCGGTGTTGAGCAACCTGATCGAAAAATATCAGGCCGAATTCAACAATGCGCACGCCTTGCAAGAGACCGGCCCCGACAGCGTCCGTGTGTTCTATGGCAAGCGTTATCTTGAGTGCCTGCAGGAAGTCATCACCCAGGCCCAGGTCGAGCTGGCGGACCTGATGCGCGAGGAACAGCATTTGCCACCGGTCGCCCCGCGCCGTGACGACAGGGCGCGCAAATCGCTGAACAAGAAGGTCTTCAAGACCCGCGACAAACAAACCCTGGTGGGCACGTTACGGGATACACAACCCGGCCAGGATATCCCGATTATCGACGTGCTTGACTCCCGCACCGGCCAACCCCTGAGCAGTTACAGCTGGCACTCGACCGAGGGCGACTGGGTCCGGATCGTCAACGCAGAGCCGGTCAGTTCCCCCTCCGTACGATCACCCAAACCGCTGTCGGCCTCCATCGGCACGGCCCGCAAACTGATGGGAGAACAGGCCGGTATCGAGCGCTCAATCCAGTTCCAGAAGAAGAAACTGGATGATCCGGCTCGCCGGGAAACCGTCAACCCTCGCGATTGGAGCGACATGCTCGAAGCCCAGGCCGACCAGCTTGAGCAAGTCGCACAGGACGCCCAGGCCAACCACGGGGCAGCCAGTGAAACCAAAGCGTTGGTCGAAACGTGGAAAAATGCCGCCAAGGCCATGCGCGAGCGCGCGATCATGCACCGTTGTGACGGCTACCTGCGCCAGCTCCCCCGAGCGGAGAACATCGATTACCTATGGACCCATGGGCGCGTCGACATCAGCCTGGTCACCCGTGGCAAAAAGCTCAAGGGCGCGGACTTTCTCACGGAGTACGCTGTTCGTGAGAAAAACAGTACCAACGTGCTCTGGTATGCGCACTTCCACTACCCCAACACGACCACCGCACGAAACACCTACAGCGCCGCGCACCTGAAACTGCCCGAGCAGCGCTACATGACCCAGAAGGATCTGGTGGAGAATGCCGGGCGCAACAACCAACCCTTCAACAGCATCGTGCGGGCCAAAATCGAACCACCGCTGGACCAGAAGCTGTTCCTCAAGCTCTGAGTTGCCAGCACCCATGACAACCCTGACTCACCGCCTATGTTTTTGATCTGCTTTTGATCCTGATCTTAGGCGCCCCGTTAAACCACGCTGGCCGAACGCAGGCTTGAATCCGTGGGTAACCCGGCAGGACGCCGGGTTACCCACGGATTCAAGCCTGCGTTCGGGCACACCGAGCCTGAGCGAGGTGCCGAGTGGTGGGGCAAAGGCCTTTTGCTTACTTTTGGGCCTTTCCAAAAGTGAGCCGCTGTAAGAGCGGAACCCTAAGCCGCCGTTACCGCAGCAATGGATATGTACACAACCCACATCGCGGTCGGCTGACAGGCCGCCACGGGAGCAAGCTCCCTCGCCACAGGAGTAATTCGCCTCCTGGTTGATGGGCACCAGGGCAAGCCCCCACCCGCCCAGACCTCAGTGGGCAAACAACGAATTGCCCTTCTGCCCCGCCAGCTTCTCGGGCTTGATCAGGAAGCGTGCCAGCGCCGGCAGCAGCCACAGTGCACCGAACATGTTCCACAGCAGCATGAAGGTCAGCATCAGGCCCATGTCGGCCTGGAACTTGATGGCCGAGAAAATCCAGGTGCACACGCCGATTGCCAGGCACAGGCCGGTGAACAGTACGGCTTTGCCGGTCGACTTGAGGGTCTGGTAGTACGCTTCCTGCAACGGCAGGCCAGCCCGCAGGAAACTCTCCAGGCGGCTGTAGATATAGATGCCATAGTCGACACCGATCCCCACGCCCAACGCCACCACCGGCAAGGTCGCGACCTTGACGCCGATCCCCATGAACGCCATCAGTGCGTTGCCCAGCACCGAAGTCAGCACCAGCGGCAGCACGATGCACAACGTTGCCGCCCAGGAACGGAACGTGATCATGCACATGGTGGCCACGCACAGGTACACCAGGACCAGAATGGTCAGCTCCGACTGCTTGATCACCTCGTTGGTGGCCGCTTCGATCCCGGCGTTACCGGCGGCGAGGATAAACTCCAGACCGTCCTTGTTGTTTTCCTTGGCGAAGTCCTGCACCGCATGTACCGCACGGTCGAGGGTTTCGGCCTTGTGATCGTTGAGGAACACCAGCACCGGCGCCAGGGAGCAATTGTTGTTGTACAGGCCATCGGCACGGGCGATAGAGTTGTTCAACACGTCGGGGTTGCGCGACAGGGTTTCCCATTTCAGGTTGCCCTCGTTCATACCCTTGATCATCTGCTTGGACACCGTCACCAGCGAGATGGCCGACTGAACCCCCTCGGTGTTCTGCATCTTCCACATCAACTGATCGATGGGTGCCATGGCTTCATAACGCGAGCACCCTTCGGCCTTGGTCTTGACCATCACCACCAATACATCGGAGCTGGTGGAGTAGTTGCTGATGATGAAGTTGTTGTCCTTGTTGTAGCGCGAATCCGGGCGCAGTTCCGGCGCGCCTTGGTCGAGATCGCCGATCTTGAGGTTCTGGCTGTACCACAGGCCGCCGCCGAAGGCGATCAATGCGAGCAGAATCGACACCGGCGCGACTTTGGCGCTGGCGAACCGGGATAGCAGGCGCCAGAACGGGTGTTCGCGGTGCGCATCTTTCTTGCTCTTGGCGATCGCACGCTGGCTGATACCGACGTAGGAGATCGCCACCGGCAACAGGATCAGGTTGGTAAACACGATCACCGCGACACCGATCGACGCGCCGATCGCCAGCTCGCGGATAACGCCGATATCGATGATCAGCAGGGTGATGAAGCCCACTGCGTCGGCCAGGATCGCGATCATCCCCGGCAGGAACAGCTGGCGGAACGTGCGGCGTGCGGCGGTCAGCGCGTTATCGGCCTCACTGGATTGCAGCGCGATACCGTTGATCTTCTGCACACCGTGGGAAATGCCAATCGCAAAAATCAGGAACGGCACCAGCATCGAGTACGGGTCAAGGCCGAAACCGAAAAAGTGCATCAGCCCGAGCTGCCAGATCACCGCCACCAGCGTCGTGCTCAACACCGCAATGGTGCTGCGCAGGCAGTGAGTGAACCACAGCAGCAGAATCAGGGTGATGACGAACGCGATGCCGAAGAACATCACCACCATCACCAGGCCGTCGATCAGGTCGCCGACCTTCTTGGCGAAGCCGACGATGTGGATCTTGACGTTGGGGTTCTGCGCTTCGAACTTGTCGCGGATCTTGTCTTCAAGTTCATGGGAGAACTTGCGGTAATCCAGGGCCAATAGCTTGCCCTGGTCCTGCGGGTCGGGGTAGGACTCCAGCAGCGGGATGTCGACGATGCTCGACTTGAAATCGTTGGACACCAGGCGTCCGACCTGGCCGGACTTGAGCACGTTGTTGCGCAGTTGATCGAGGCTTTCCGCCGAGCCGTTATAGCTCTGTGGGATCACTTCGCCCCCGGCGAAGCCTTCTTCGGTCACTTCGGTCCAGCGCACACTGGGGCTCCACAGCGACTTGAGACCGGAGCGGTCGACGCCGGGAATATAGAACACCTCGTCGTTGATCTGACGCAGGGTCTCCATATAGGCCTGAGTGAAGATGTCACCGTCCTTGGCCTCCACCGAGATGCGCACCGTGTTGCCCAGGTTGGCCAGGTCGTTGCGGTGTTCCATCATCTTTTCGATGAAGGGGTGCTTCAGGGGGATCATCTTTTCAAAACTGGTGGAGGGGCGAATCAGGGTCGCCTGCCAGAACAGGAAAATGCTCACCAGCAGGCAGATGACAATCACCGCCGGACGGTTGTTGAAGATCAGGCGCTCAAGGAGGGTCGCTTTATCGTTGTGATGACTGCTCATGCTTTCCCCGCCCTTATTATTGTTTTACGAGTTCTGCGCCAGTCGGCGTGGCGACACGCACGCCACCCTGCCCGGCTAGAATCAAGTTGCCATTGCCTGCCGCCGTAACGGACGACAGCGAAATGCGATCCGGGCGGTTGAACACACTGAACGTCACGCCATCGTCATGACTGACCACGACGCTGCCGCCGTTGCCGACCACGACGAGGGTGCCATCATCGAGCAACGTGGCGCCCGATAGGCCGAACTCCAGCGCCCCACGCGTGGCATTCAGCGCCACCGGCTCCCAGCTGCTGCCGAAATCCGTGGAACGGTACAGGTTGCCGCGCAGGCCGTAGGCCAGCAGGGTCTGCGGCTGGGCCGTGCCGATCACGCCGAACAACGAGCCTGCATAGGGGCCTTCAAGTTTTTCCCAGGTCTGGCCCTCATCGCTGGAGCGGAACATGCTGCCCTGCTCGCCCACAATGAACAGCCCGGCGTCCTTGATCTGGGCGATGGCGTTGAGGTGATATTGGTCTTCGTTGTCGAGGCGGTCGCTGACGTCCGCCCACTTCCTGCCGCCATCGGTGGTTTCAATCAACGCACCGTAGGCGCCGACGGCCATGCCGTGGTTGGCATCCTTGAACCAGACATCGAGCAGCGGCGCTTCGCGCTTGAGGTCCTGGTACTGCTGGGCCCAGGTGGCACCGCCGTCGGTGCTGGCGAGAATCTGCGCATCATGGCCCACCGCCCAGCCGTGTTTGTCATCGACGAAAAACACTGCCGTGAGCAACTGCCGGGTAGGGACCTTGGCTTGAGTCCAGGTGCTGCCCTGGTCATCGGAGTAGAGAATGTGCCCACGGTCACCGACCGCCACCAGGCGCGCACCGGCATGGACTACATCGATCATCAGGCCCTTGGCGGCCTTGGGGGATTCAATCGCGAACACCGACGGTGCGGCGGTATCACTGGCTGCCAGCACCGGTACCGACAACGCAGCACCGGCCAGCAACGAGAGCGCTGTGGCCAGCAACGCAACCTTGCGTGCGGCACGTGGGCGGCAGACAACCCAACCCATGACAGGCTCACTCATAGACCTTCTCCCATTTTATTATTGTTAGGGGCTTTACCAGGCGCTGAAACCTGCAATCTAGAGCGCCTGAAGGAAGCAGGGGCCATCCTATCGGGCTTTCGAATCGTCTGACAATCGGCGCTACGTTATCTTTTGTTAACTGGCAGCATTTGGCCATGTGCTGAATATAGCCACATCAGTAGCGTTGATTGTTCCTACATCTTGCACCGGAACCGTCTGACGATGAATTTTTATTCCAAATGTTGAATTTTAGAAATTTTTATTCCATTAATGCCGTTCCTGAAAACAACAATTCAAAGGACCACGGCTATGCGTGAACTCGGAATCGGCTTGATCGGCACAGGCTTCATGGGCCGCGCCCATGCATTGGCGTTCAATAATGCCCGTGCGGTATTCGAACTGCCGGTTACCCTCAAGCTGGCCGCCCTGGCCGACGCCGACGTCGAACGCGCCCAGCGCTGCGCCACCGCCTGGGGGTTTGCCCAGGCCCACGGCGACTGGCAAGCGTTGATCAACGACCCCAACGTCGAACTGGTGGCCATCACCACTCCCAACCATCTGCACTACCCCATGGCCATGGCGGCAATCGCCGCGGGTAAAGCCGTGTATTGCGAAAAACCCTTGGCGGTCAGCCTGGAACAGGCCGACGCCATGCGCCGTGCAGCCCGCGCCGCCGGGGTCGTGACGCGGGTCGGCTACAACTACCAGCACAACCCGATGATCAGCCTGGCTCGGCAGATGATCGCCCAGGGCGACCTTGGCGAAATCATCAGTTTTCAGGGTGAATTCAGTGAAGACTTCATGGCTGACCCCGCGTCCCCCTGGTCATGGCGCTGCGAAGTCACGCATGCCGGTGGTGCCCTGGCAGACTTGGGCAGCCACCTGCTGGCAATGGCGCACTACTTGGTAGGCGACGTGGAAAGCGTGTGTGCCGACACCCACACCGTGCACGCCCAACGCCCTGTTACATCGGGCAGCAGCGAACTGAAAGCCATCGCGGTGGATGACCAGGTGCATGCATTGCTGCGGTTCGCCAACGGCGCGCGCGGCACGGTGAGCATCAGTTGGCTTAAACAGGGCTACAAGAACCACCTGAGTTTCGAGATCAGCGGCACCCTGGGCACATTGGCATTCGACCAGGAGCGCTTGAACGAACTGCGCTTGTACCGTGTCGGCCAGGACGGCTTCCAACGCCTGCTGGCCGGCCCCGCCCTGCCCGGCTATGCCGCGTTCAGCCCGGCGGCCGGTCACCAGTTGGGCTACAACGAGTTGAAAACGCTGGAGGTGCAGGAATTGATCATGGCCGTGGCCGGCCAAGGGGCCGAGGGCACTGACTTTGACGCGGCATGGGCGGTGGAACGGCTGGCGACGGCGATCCGTGTGGCGGCGAAGGAAGAACGCTGGATCAAAGTGCAAGAAATTTAAGCGAAACTTGTAGTGAGCGGGCTTGCCCCGCGCTGGGCGGCGTAGCCGCCCCAAATCCAGACACCCCGGTCCTCCTGAAAGACCGAGGTGTCCCAGTTGGAGCGGCTGCGCCGCCCAGCGCGGGGCAAGCCCTAATACCAGTCAGCTAAGGCCTAACGCTTTCACTGTGGGAGGGGGCTTGCTCCCGATGGGCCGCGAAGCGGCCCCAAAAATGGGCCTGCTACGCACAGGGGCGTCCGAGCTTAAAATGTGTAAACGATGTCCCCGGTTTCGGGGGTATGGGTTGGAAGGTGGCCCAGAATCTGGGGATTTGGGTTTCACTGGTATAACGCGGCGGCTTTGGTGGGGCGGCTGCGCCGCCCAGCGCGGGGCAAGCCCGCTCACTACAAAATCAGATCCTCTCTAACGCAGGGCCCGGCGCAGTACTTTACCCACCGTGGTCTTGGGCAGTTCGATGCTGCGGAACTCCACATACCTTGGCACCTTGTACCCCGTCAGGTATTCCCGGCAGTGGGCGAGGATCTGTTCCTGGGTCAGGTTCGGGTCCTTGCGCACCACAATGATCTTCACCCGCTCCCCCGTCACCGGGTCTTCCACACCGATGGCCGCCACTTCACCCACCCCCGGATGCATCGCCACCACATCTTCGATTTCATTGGGGTACACGTTGAAGCCTGATACCAGGATCATGTCTTTCTTGCGGTCGACCAGCCGGATATAGCCACGCTCGTCCATCACACCGATATCCCCGGTCGACAGCCAGCCTTCGTCATCCAGCACCTCGGCGGTTTCTTTGGGCCGCTTCCAGTAACCCTGCATCACCTGCGGGCCACGTACTTGCAGTTCGCCTTGCTCGCCGATGTCGGCCAGTTCGCCGTCCTCTCGCATGAAGCGCACCCAGGTCGAGGGCAATGGCACGCCGATGCTACCGGTGAACTCCATCTCGCGCATGCGCGCAATGTCGATGGGGCTGATGCTGACCACCGGTGAGCACTCGGTGAGGCCGTAGCCTTCGATGATCGGTAACCCGGTGACTTCCTTCCAGCGCTTGGCCACGGCCCTGTGGGTGGCCATGCCACCGGCGATCACCATGCGCAGCGCAGAGAAATCCCGGGCACAGAACTCTTTGTTCTCCAGCAAACCATTGAACAACGTGTTGACCCCGGCAATCCCGTTGAAGCGCTCTTTACGCAGGATCATCTGCACGCGTTTCACATCACGCGGGTTGGCGATCAGGATGTTGCGCCCGCCCAGGCACATGAACATCAAGCAGTTCACCGTCAGGGAAAAGATGTGGTACAGCGGCAGCAAGGTGACGTTGGTTTCCTGCTGGTTCTGGTCCAGTTGGTCACCGACCCAGGCCTTGGCTTGCAGCAGGTTGGCGATAATATTGCGGTGGCTGAGCATCACGCCCTTGGCGTCGCCCGTCGTACCACCGGTGTATTGCAGGAAGGCCAGGTCGTCGAGGGCCATCGCCACCGGAAAATGATGCTGCGCCCGCCCTTGCTTGAGCACCTGGTTGAAGCGCAACGCCCCCGGCAGCTTGAATGCCGGCACCTGCTTCTGCACGCTGCGCAGGATGAAGTTCATCGCCGCGCCCTTGAAGGTGCCGAGCAAATCGCCGATGGCCGCCACCACCACGCGTTTGACACAGCTGCCGGCGATGACCTTTTCCAGGGTGTAGGCGAAATTCTCGAAGATCACCACGGTTTCGGCCTCGCTGTCCTTGAGCAGGTGCTTGAGCTCATGGGAGGTGTACAACGGGTTGACGTTGACCACCACCGCACCGGCCAGGATGGTGCCCAGCAGGCAGATCGGATACTGCAGGCAGTTGGGCATCATCAACGCCACACGGTCGCCCTTCTTCACGCCCTGCCCCTGTAGCCAGGCCGCAAACGCGACCCCTTGCGCGTGCCAGTCGGCGTAGGTCATCTCGGTGCCGATGCTGACGTAGGCGACCCGCTCGCGGAATTTTTCCAGGTGCTCCAGGAACACCTCGCGCAGCGACGGGTAGTCCTCGATACCCGCGTCGATGTCTGCCGGCACGCCGGGCAGGTATGCGTTCAACCAGACCCGTTCGGTTTGTTCCAGGCTTACAGCGTTCATGGCAGTCTCCTTGTTGTTTTTTTTGACAGCGCTATTTTTCGACGATCGCAGTAATGCCCAGCCCGCCCGCCGCACAAATCGAAATCAAACCGCGCCCGCCGCCGTTCTGATCGATCATTTTAGCCAACGCCGCCAATTGCCTGCCGCCCGTGGCGGCAAAAGGGTGGCCACAGCCCAGCGAGCCACCGTTGACGTTCATCTTGGCGCGGTCAACGCTGCCCAACGGCGCGTCCAGGCCCAGGCGCTCGCGGCAGTAATCGGCGTCTTCCCAGGCTTTGAGGGTGCACAACACCTGGGCAGCGAAGGCTTCGTGGATCTCGAAGAAGTCGAAATCGGCAAAGCTCAGGCCCTCGCGCTGGAGCATTCGCGGCACGGCATAGGCCGGGGCCATCAGCAGGCCCTCGGTGCCGTCGACAAAATTCACCGCCGCCGTTTCGCCGGTGCGCAGATAGGCCAACACCGGCAGGCCCCGTTCGGCGGCCCAGGCTTCACTGGCCAGCAGCACCACCGAGGCGCCGTCCGTCAATGGCGTGGAGTTGCCCGCCGTGAGGGTGCCGTTCTGGCGGTCATAGGCCGGGGCGAGCCCGGCGAGTTTTTCCAGGCGGGTGTCGGCGCGCAGGTTGTTGTCCCGCGTGAGCCCCCGATAGGGGCTGATCAAATCGTCGAAAAAGCCGCGCTTGTAGGCCGCGTCCAAGCGCTGATGGCTGGTGAGGGCCAATTCATCCTGGGCCAGGCGCTTGATCTGCCAGCGTCTGGCCATTTCTTCGCAGTGCTCGCCCATGGACAAACCGGTGCGCGGCTCGCCGTTGCGCGGCAGCAATGGCTTGAAGAACATCGAGGGGCGGACCTTCAACAGCGCCTTGGCCTTGTCGCCCAGGCTTTTGCCCCGGTTGGCCGCGAGCAAGGTATGCCGCAAGGACTCATTGATGCCGATGGGCGCGTCGGAGGTGGTGTCGGAACCACCGGCAATGCCCACTTCGATCTGGCCCAGGGCAATTTTATTGGCCACCAGCAAGGCGGCTTCAAGGCCGGTGCCGCAGGCTTGCTGCACGTCGTACGCAGGGGTTTGCGGCGACAGCGTGGTCGACAGCAAGGACTCGCGCGCCAGGTTGAAATCCCGCGAATGCTTGATCACCGCGCCGGCGGCAAACTCGCCCAGACGCTGGCCATGCAGGTTGTAGCGGTCGACCAGTCCTTGTAACGCAGCCACCAGCAGGTCCTGGTTGCTGTCGTGGGCGTACACCGTGTTGGAGCGGGCAAACGGAATACGGTTGCCGCCGATAATCGCCACGCGGCGGGTCGGGGCCGGATTGAAGCTGTAGTCACTCATCGACAGGTCTCATTCCAGATAAACAAGCCGCGCATATGCGGTTTATCGCCGGCGAAATTGCGCACTTCAAACTCGCGGCGTGGGCCGCTCACGGGGTGGCTCCACAGAGCGACCTGGCCGGGCAGGAAGATCGGTAACTTGAAGTCGCAATCGGCTTGCGCCTGGTCCACGCCACCGGGCGGTTGCTGCGCGGCCAGGGCTCGGCCCAGGGTCCACATGCCGTGGGCGATGGCGCGGCGGAAACCGAAGAGCCTGGCACCGATCACCGAGGTGTGAATCGGGTTGAAGTCCCCCGATACCTGAGCAAAGCGTCGGCCCAGGTCGGCGGGCAACACCCAACGCTGGGTGCGCAACAGGCCCGCTTCCTGC
Organism: Pseudomonas sp. R19M; assembly: GCF_050312585.1. Taxonomy (NCBI): domain Bacteria; kingdom Pseudomonadati; phylum Pseudomonadota; class Gammaproteobacteria; order Pseudomonadales; family Pseudomonadaceae; genus Pseudomonas; species Pseudomonas sp. R19M. The sequence continues at coordinate 46,734 of NZ_JBNPJV010000090.1, read as the reverse complement.
AACGGCAACCCGTCAGTCCAGGGCTCGCCGACGGGGTTGTGCACGTCGCGGCGCAGGTACAGGCTGTCGCTCTCCCACACCAGCGTGCCGGCACTGTAGGTACGGGTGGCGATGCTCAGCGCCTGCCCCTTGGGGTGGGCGACCCAGCGCTCGCAGTACACCTCCAGGCGCAGGGCCTGGCCCTCCTCCAGCCGCTGATGCTGCCGAATGCGGTTGGCCAGATGCACCATGCCGCTGGCCGGGTAGGGAAAACTCGGCCGAGTCAGCAGCAGCAAATGCAAGGGAAACGCCAGCACGTGGGGATACGACAGCGGCACGCCCTGCTCGCGGCGAAAACCGCAGGCGCGGCCGTAGGCGGCAATGCCGCTGGCGGACAATTCCACGGCTGAGCGCACCAGCCGCTCCTGGGGCAACAACGGGGCGCCATCGAGCGTGGGTTTGCGCAAGGCGCGCAGGCCGCCCAGCAACAGCTGGGTGCGGGTCGGCGGCGGGTCGATGATCTGTGTCACGTAGTCCATGGCTCAAGCCCCCAGCAGGCTTTGCCCGCACACACGTACGACTTGGCCGTTGACCCCGCCCGAGGCCGGGTGGGCCAGCCAGGCGATGGTCTCGGCCACGTCAATTGGCTGGCCGCCCTGGGACAGCGAGTTCATGCGCCGCCCCGCTTCGCGGATCATCAGCGGGATCTTCGCCGTCATCTGGGTTTCGATAAACCCGGGCGCGACGGCGTTGACCGTCACCTGCTGCGCGGCCGCACGCGCCGCCGAGCCCTGCACCAGGCCAATCACGCCAGCCTTGGAGGTGGCGTAATTGCTTTGCCCCAGGTTGCCGGCTATCCCGGATATCGACGAGACACAAACAATGCGCCCGCCCGCCTTCAAACCCTGGCTTTGCAGCAACGCCTCACTGAGTTGCAGGGGCGCTTGCAGGTTGACCGCCAGCACCTCACGCCAGGCGGTTTCGGTCATCTTGGCGATGGTCTTGTCGCGGGTGATCCCGGCGTTGTGCACCACCACGTCAAAGGCACCGTATTGACTGGCATGCGCCTGCAACAAGGCGGCCGCATCGGCGGCGGTGATGTCCAGCGGCAACGCCGAGCCGCCCACGCTGCCGGCCGCCTGCTGCAGTGCTTCCTGGGCCTGGGGGACGTCGACGCACACGACATGGGCACCGTCGCGGGCCAGCACTTGGGCAATGGCCAGGCCGATCCCGCGTGAGGCGCCGGTAACCAGGGCGCGACGACCAGCAAAGGGCTTTTCCCAATTGACGGTGACGTGCCCTTCCACCGGCTTCTCCAGGCGTACCACCTGCCCCGACACATAGGCCGAACGGCGTGACAGAAAGAAACGCAGGCTGCTGTCGAGCGCCTCTTCAGCGCCCGGCGCGACGTAAATCAATTGCACGGTGATGGCCCGCCGCAGTTCCTTGGCCAGGGAACGCACCAGCCCTTCCAGGGCTCGTTGGGCGATGGCCTGGGGCAAGTCGCTGCAATGTTCCGGCGCCGTGCCGAGCACCACCACACGACCGTGATGGCCGATGCGCTTGGCATTGGCGTGGAAGAACAGGTAAAGCTCATCGAGTTGCTGGACATCCACCACACCACTGGCGTCGAACACCGCGCCCTGCACCTTGAGCGTGGACGGCGCCTGGAGGGTCGCCGGGGTGGCGACGACTGTGTCGGTGGCGCTGAAGATCTGTTGCACCTGTGGCGCCAAGCGCCCGGCCCCGGCGACGATCACCGGGTTGGCCAGGCCGGGCTGGCCGCTGCGATGGCGTTGCAGCGGCAACGGTTGCGGCAGGCCAATGGCCTGGGCCAGGCGACGCCCCCAGGACGAATTGACGAATGAAAGGTAGCTGTCACTCATATCGGTACTCACTCACTTGCTCTGTATACGCGGCCCCACACTGGCCGCATTCGCCTAGTTGACCGGGGCGTTTTCGTTCTGGGCGGTGCGGCGCCTGGCCTTGGGTTCCAACGCCTGCTGGCGCTGCTGCAAGGCTTCCAGCAAGCCGAAGTCCTGCGGGAAGTCGTCGACCTGGATGCCGTGGTCGGCGTATTCCACATAACGCCCGAGCAAGGCGTCTTCGTCGTCGCTGATCAGGTCCAGCGCCCGCGCCTTGACGCGCCAGGCGGTAAAGGCGGTGGTGGAAATCGGCATCGGCTCGATCAGACCCTGCTTGACGGCAGACTTGAGGCGCGCGTCGATCAGCTCTACCTGCGGCAGCAAACGGAAGCCCAGTTCGCCATAGGCCAGCTTGTCGATTTCCGGCCGAGGGATGTAGGAATTGGCCAACAGACGGTCACGGGTTTCGCCGGGGGTCTGCACCACCTCAGCCACCTGTGCCAGCAAACGGTCCGAAGGTTTGCGCAGGGGAATACCGAACGGGAAACTCAAGCCTCGCACCACCCGTGCGGCCGCTTTCGACGGGTAATTGTCGAGCACTTCGGCCAACGCTTCGTGGGCGCGCAGCAACGCATCCTGGGCCGCCCAATGCACCAGCGGCAGGTCGGCCTGGGGCCGGTCATCATCTTCAAAACGCTTGAGCACGCAGGACAAGATGTACAGCTGCGACAGAATGTCCCCCAGGCGCCCGGTGATACTTTCCTTGCGCTTGAGGGCACCGCCCAGCACGCCCATGGAAATGTCCGAGATCAGCGCCAGCACCACCGACAGCCGGTTGGCCTGACGGTAGTAGGACGCCAGCGCCGGGTCGGTCTTGGCCGGTGCAGCAATCAGTCGCCCGCCCGTCAGCGAATGCACGGCGGCGCGCACGGTGTTGGCCAGCACAAAGCTCAGATGGCCGAACATCGCACTGTCGAACGCTTCCAGCGCCTTGCGCCGGTCCGGGTGGTGCGCCGCTTCCATCTCGCGGAACACGTAGGGATGGCAGCGGATCAGGCCCTGCCCGAAGATGATCAGGCAGCGGGTCATGATGTTCGCCCCCTCCACCGTGATCGCAATCGGGCTCTGCTGGTAGGCGCGGGCCAGGAAGTTGTTCGGCCCCATGCAGATGCCCTTGCCGGCGACGATGTCCATGCCGTCGTTGACGATCATCCGCGCCCGTTCGGTGACGTGGTATTTGGCGATGGCCGAAATCACCGAAGGTTTCTCGCCGGCATCCAGGGATGCCACCGAGACCTTGCGCACGGCGTCGCAGGCATACAAGTGCCCGGCCATGCGCGCCAAGGGTGCCTGTACGCCTTCGAACTTGCCGATCGGCAAACCGAACTGCTTGCGCATCGCCGCATAGGCGGTGGTGCCGCGCACCGCGACCTTGCCCAGGCCGACGTTGGCCGAAGGCAAGGAAATCGCGCGGCCGGCGGCCAGGCATTCCATCAACATGCGCCAGCCATTGCCGACTTGTTCGCGCCCGCCGATCACCCATTCCAGCGGGATGAACACATCCTTGCCGGTGGTCGGACCGTTCTGGAAGACAGCGTTGAGTGGCCAGTGACGACGACCACTGTTCACCCCCGGATGAGCCGTCGGAATCAATGCGCAGGTGATCCCCAACGAACCCGGCTGGCCAAGCAGCCCATCCGGGTCTTCGGCGCGAAATGCCAGGCCCAGCACCGTGGCGATCGGGCCCAGGGTGATGTAGCGCTTGTCCCAGGTCACCTTGAAACCCAGCACTTCCTCGCCCTCGTGCACGCCTTTGCAGACGACCCCCAGGTCCGGAATCGCCCCGGCGTCTGAGCCGGCGTAAGGGCTGGTCAGCGCAAAGCAGGGAATGTCTTCGCCCCGCGCCAGACGTGGCAGGTAATAGTTGCGCTGGGCATCGGTGCCGTAATGCAGCAGCAATTCCGCCGGGCCGAGGGAGTTGGGCACCATCACCGAAATCGCCGCCGCCGAGCAGCGCGTCGACAACTTCATCACCACCTGGGAATGGGCGTAGTGGGAGAAGCCTTTGCCGCCGTACTGCTTGGGAATGATCATGCCGAGGAAGCCGGCGTCCTTGGTGTACTGCCAGGCTTCAGGGGACATGTCCTGCCAGACCTGGGTGGTTTCCCAGTCGTTGGCGATGTCACACAGGGTTTCGACCTCGTTGTCGAGGAAGGCTTGCTCTTCGGCGCTCAGGCGCGCCGGTGCCGCGTTGAGCAGGCGCGCCCAATTGGGTTTGCCACTGAACAACTCGGCGTCCCACCACACAGTACCGGACTCGATGGCGGCGCGCTCTGTGTCGGACATCGCCGGCATGATCGTACGAAACAGCTCCAGCGCCTTACTCGACAACAAGCTGCGGCGCAGCGGCTTGAGGCTCATCAACAAGGCGGGTAACACCACCAGCACCGCCGCGACGGTGGCGCCAAAACCTGCCACCGCGTTGAACAGGTAACCCATCGCCAGCCAGACCAGGCCAGCACCAAGCCAAACCGCAGCGGCGGCTTGTCGATATGCCAGGGCAATCGCTGCTGCGACACCTATCAATAACCAGATAACCATGGGGGATACCTCACTTGATCCAGAACAACTCGATTCAGGGCAGGCTGTTGCACGGCAGATCGAAATGAGCTGCTGCATAAAGCCACACTACAAACTTGAAAAGACAAATTCAAATTATGTTTTGAAATTTTTATTTAATCGTTTGGCGAAAAAATACCAGGCTGAACACGTCAGCCTTTCAGGTTATGAAGGAAAATATCAGGACCGTCACAAGGGCCAACCGCCCAATCCGACGACAGTGTGGAGCCGAGCCTCTAGATGCGCTGGACGCCCTGCCCCACGACTGCCGTGCCAGACGCTTTAGAACTTGTAGGTGGCCGACAGGCTGACCACATCACCGGACGACTCGGCCTTGCCATCCAACTGCGCGGCTCCGAGGCGATCCACGTTCTTGGTCCTCAGGTTGACCTTCTCGACGAACTGGTGCGAATACGCGGCATCCACCGACAGGCCAGGGACGGCCTTGATGTCATAACCGGCACCGAACGCCAGGAAGTAGCGGTCGCCATCAGGAATCCGTGGGTCTCGGGTTGAATTGCGGGTGGGGGTCTGGTCGTACGCCACACCGGCACGCAGGGTCAGTTCGTCGGTGGCTTTGTAATCGCCGCCAATCGACGTCATCCAGGCGTTCTTGTAGTTGTAGGGAATAGCGACAATCGTCGAACCTTGCGACTTGAGCGTCAGGTCCTGGAACGAAGACCATTCGGTCCACATGACGCTCACACCCAACGCCCAGCGGTCATTGAACTGGTGCACCCAGTCAACGGCGGCGGTCGCCGGAATGTCCAGCTGAGTACTGGCATGCGCGCCATCCGGGAACAGCTTGAGGCCGGGATAAGCCATTTCAACCAGGGTTTCGCCGTTTGGACCGATCGGGTTGGTCATGGTGTTGCGGCCAATCGCATCCGTGTAAATGTTGTATTTACCGGTCATCTTGTTTTTGATCTTGGCGTGATAGTTCAGGCCCAGTGTGTCTTGCAGCGTCGGCTTCCAGACAATGCCGCCAAACCAGCCCACTGAACTGTTATCGACTTTCACGCGCATCAATGAATGCCCGACACCGGTTGGAAAACCAGTGCCTCCCAGCCCGGGAGAAACATCCGCAGCCGCCAGCACGTCAATGTTCTGGCTGACAAAGCCCTGGCTGCGCTGATAGATCAAACCGGCACCCACCGAGAACTCATCATTGACTTTGAACGAGAGCGAGCCTGTGAGGCCGACCGTTTCGATTTTGGTGTCGACCGCGAAATCGCGCAGCTTCGAGTTCTGATCCCAGGTAGTTTTCATGCCCTGGGGTACCACCTGGCTCAGGCCAAAGGCGAAGCGGTCGCCGATGGGCACCACCAGAAAGCCGGTCGGCAGCCAGGCGGTAAAGCCACCTTGCCCGCCATTGTTGGTATTGAGAGTCGGATCGCCCAAATTGCCTTGGTCATCCAGAACCGGGGTGTTGGTCACCGGGTTGCCGTTGTGGTCATAAGCCTGGCCGGAATATTTGATCTTGACCCGAGCGTAATCGACCGTCTGCTGCGCAATGGTGGAGTCGATGAACGCCATCGCCGCCGGGTTGTTGTACGCGGCACTCGGATCGTTCTTGAACAGTGAACCGCCCCCGAATGCACGCCCCCAACCCGGTGCGCCGTAGGTAGGCGTAGAAAACCCGCCCGCCTCGACCGGCCCCGTGGTCATCAGGCCGCCCAGCAAGGCCAGCCCCAGTAAAGTGTGAGCATGTGGTTTCTTATTATTCATGCGGTACTCCTTATTATTATCTACGCCCGGCCCCTGCCGGTGTTCGGTACCCGAACAGGCGCCTCTGGCGAGGCGCCTGTGTGTACCGGGGTGATCAGCCCTCAGGAGTTACGGTTTACGGGTTCACCGTCAGCGTTGGCGCTACCACGCTCAGGGAAACCACGGTGCAGTTGCCGCTAAGCGCCTGGTTGGCCGCGGACAGGGTTTTGCTGCTCGGGTTCCAGGCCACCGCAATGGTGGTAGGGCCGCAGTTGGTGGCAGGAATCGAGGAGATTTTGTAGCCGACGTTGGTCACGGTACCGGTGGTACCCGTCGCCGCAGTCAGCACCCATGGCAGGTTGGTCAGCGTCGGCAACGCGCACAGGCCGCCACCGGTCAGGGTCGCGCCGTTGATGGAAGCCACGCCACCGCTGACGTTGCCGGTGAAGGTAATCCCGCAGGTCACCGCAGCCCCGAAGGAAGATGGCGATTTCACAACGATGGTGCCGGCATTGGTGGAGAACGGACCATCCGGAGCAACCGAAGCCGCACTGGCCATCGAAGCCGCGCCAAAGCACATTGCAAAAGAAGTTGCACAAACGAGGGTTTTCAAGCTTTTCATTGTTTTTCCTCACATGTTATGGCGAAGTCATTTCGCCAGGGGTAATGGCCATGAACGAGAGGTCACGGTGAAACTGCAGAACTTCCCTTTCCAGCCAAATCTCAATTCGATTACCACCGCATCTTTCGACTGTGTTTATTCAACCACTTTGAAGTTGGGCGGCATCTTGATCGACACCGTCTTGATCTTGCAGTCCTCGCCGATCGGCACGTTGGCGGCTTCCAACTTGCCGGTGGCGTTATCCCAAGTGCCGTTGGCGGTCGAAGGACCGCACTTGCCACCGAGACCGAAGGCGTGCACATCCACGCTGATCTTCGACATGGAACCGCTTTGGGTATCTTTGGCGACCAGGATCCAGGGCAAGTTGATGGCTTCGACACGGCTGCATTTAAGGCCGCCATCGAACTCAACTTTGTCGACGTTCACCGACGAACCATCGGCCGCCACTTTGCCGGCCACCTTGATGGTGCAGTCGGCGCTGATCAGGGCGCCCTTGGAAAAGCTGATCGGGCCTTGGGCCGTGAAGGCGCTGCCCGCAGGCTCGATACGGGCAGCCTGGGCCTGTTGGTAGACAATCAGGCCGAGGGCGGCCAGCACGATATGAGTGGTGAACTTGGCAGCTGTTTGCATGGTGCAGGTCCTTCCCTTGAAATTATTTTTGTTCGGGTCAAACAACTCACTTGCATTCAATCTTTAAATTCTGGGCGATCGGAACCTGCGCAATACCTGGATCCCGAGTCAGCCCGACAATCAGGTTGCTATCAGAACGGTGCCGTACCGTTCGCGTATTTCTCCAGATACTTCAGGCGTTTTGACGGCTGAAGATTGGTCAGGTGGATATCGCCGCCGTAATGATTCAGCACTCGATGATCCATGCGACGGCGCCACAAGTACGGCACATAAGCCCAGACAATCATGCTCGCGTATCCATAAGGCAGTTGCGGTGACTCATCGAAGTGACGCAACGACTGATAACTGCGTGTGGGGTTGGCATGGTGATCGGAGTGCCGTTGCAGTTGGAACAGAAAGATATTGGTGACAATCCGATTACTGTTCCACGAGTGCCGAGGCGAACAGCGCTCATAACGGCCGTTGGGCAACTTCTGGCGTTTAAGGCCGTAATGCTCGACGTAGTTCACCACTTCCAGCAACGAGAACCCGTAGACACCCTGGATGATCAGGAAAGGAATCACGGCGACGCCAAGCCACACAATCATCGCGCCCCACAACCCCACGCTGTACAGCCACGCGCTGAGGACAGCGTTCTTCCAATGCAAGGCCGGCAAGCCGAGTTTGCGCAAGCGCTCGCGCTCCAGGTTCCAGGCCGAGCGGGCGCTGAACCAAACCGAGCGTGGCAGGAACGCCCAGAAGCTCTCACCCAGGCGCGAGCTGGCCGGGTCTTCGGGGGTCGCGACCCGCACGTGGTGGCCGCGGTTGTGTTCGGTGTAGAAGTGCCCGTAGAACGTCGGCGCCAGGGTCACCTTGGCGAGAAACACTTCCAGGGGTTTGGGTTTGTGCCCCAACTCGTGGGCGGTATTGATCGCAATCCCGGTGGCGGCGCCGGTGGACAGTGCCATGCCCAGATAAGTGAACCAACTTACCGATCCATGCAACTGCGTGCGTGCAGTGAGGTAGCTGGCGGCCTGGGCCGGCCAGCTCGACGGGTCGAGGTGCGCGGTGGCCTGCAACAGGCCGCCCTGAATGATCCAGTCGATACCGCCCGCCGCCAGCCAACCGGTGATCACCACCGAAGCAATGACGAACACGACGCCGGTGTAGACGATCCAGCGGTAATAGCTTTGCGATTCAAGGTGGTTGACGGCGGATTCAGGCGGGTTGCTGACATCTTCACCCAGCAGGCCATCGATCAACGGGATCAGGCCGAAGATGACCAGGACACCGACCCACCACAGTTGCTGCACACCGGTGGTGATGGCCAGCGCACCAGAGAGCAATGGGGTAGCCAGAGGCATGATGCCAAGCCACCACAAGTGGCGCTTGCCGTCGGTCCAGACGTTGGAAGTGGCCAGAGACTGATTCATGGCAACCTCCGTACGAGACCGGTGGCGGGGGTGACAAATCGAGCGGACAACAGGTTCACGGAGCGCTGACTGCCCCGGAAAACCAACCATGCGATAAAAGGCGTTTTTTTCATTATTTTATTCGCTCTTAGGCATTTCAAAAATTGTTTCAAATTAGATATTGAAATAATTTTTTTAAATAAATAGCGCGGAATCGTTAGGTCGTCAACTAATTTCTAAGGGCCTTTCGGACGTGACCGAGTAGTCTCTTTTCCGGCTCCAGGGTCAGGTGTCTAGGGCAAGCATTGACGCCGCCGAACCGCAGGTTCGATTGCAAAATTATTGACTCGCCAGGGCAAACGGCGGATGCAGCACCGTGGCGCTTTGCAGTGGCCGCACGCGTTTGGCGATTTGCTCCACCACCGCAGCGACCCGCTCGGTAGCGGTGATCGGCAACATATGGCCACGCCCTTCCACCACCTGCAGTTTCAGCCCTGGCACCTTGCTGGCCAGGGCCTGGCCGTGCTTCTGGAAGTCGAGCACCTTGTCCCGCGCACCATAGATCAACCCGATGGGCAGGCTCAGTTGCGGGTAGCGCTTGACCATATCCGGCAGGTCATCGTTGACCCGATTGATCTCGGTAGAAGCGGCGTAGAAGTTGTCGGGACGCATGCCCAGCAAACCGCCACCGCGTGTGGCGAAATCCGTCGGCGGAGCATCCGGAGCGAACACCCCCTTGACCACCGCCCCCTGGGTCAGCAGGCCGATGGGCATCGTCAGGGTGTGCGACAGCCAACGACGCAACCAGGCCGGGCGCACCGCCAATGATAGGAACACCGGCGGCAACATACGTTGCGGATGGGTCAGCGGTGCCACGAGGACCAGGCCGCTGACCGCATGGGGATGATCGAGCGCCAGCGCCAGGGCGATCGCGCCGCCCAGGGAATGCCCAAGCACCAGTGGTTTATCCAGGTCCAGGGTCTTGATGAACGCGGCTATTTGTCGAGCCTGGGCCGACAGGTCCGGCGCGGTACCGCTATGCCGGGTGGAATAACCCGATCCCGGGCGATCGAGCGTGATCACCCGAAAACGTTCACGCAACTGGCCGGACAAGGCGTAGGTCAGGTTGCGGCTGCTGCCCATCAGCCCGTGGATCATCACCAGCGGTGGGCCTTTGCCTTCTTCTACATAATGAAAGCGCTCGCCATCGACCTCCACGAAACGCCCGTTGATCGGAACAGCCGCTTCAATACGCCGGGTCATCCAGGCGCTGAAACCCCATAACAAAACGCTTGCCCCCACACACACAGCCGCAGCGACAACCCATTCGACAGCCATAGCTCGGTCCTCTGCTTCCCTGCTGCTGGCGACCCGACCGGTATTGATCAAGGCCTCAGCCATCGTCCACACCCTGGACTTGAACCTCATGCAGACCCTACTCGTCCGTCGGACAAAGTCGGACCTGCGCAACAAGGTCCTAGCGTAAGCGATATTTTCAGGTAGATTATTTAAAATCTTTTTTAAAATAATTAATTCAATTTTCCTTTGCAATGGTGTTCTATCCAAAAGACACAACAAAAACAGGAGCACAACCGATGCCCACGAAGGACAAGCTATGAATGCCTACAGCGACGCCATCGATATCGCCATCATCGGCTCAGGGTTCGCCGGGCTGTGCATGGCGATCAAACTCAAGGAGGCCGGGGTCACCGACTTCCTGATCGCCGAGCAAGCCGAGACCCTCGGCGGCACCTGGCGTGACAACCATTACCCTGGCTGCGCCTGCGACGTGCAGTCCCATGTGTACTCGTTTTCCTTTGCCCCCAACCCGGACTGGACCCGGCAATTTGCCCCGCAGCCGGAGATCCGCGCGTACCTGGAGCATTGCGCCCGGCGTTATGAGCTGGCGTCCTTCCTGCGTTTTGGCATGGGCCTGCAACGCGCCGTGTTCGATGAACAGCAACAACGCTGGCAGCTCAGCTTCAGCAATGGACGACACATCAATGCGCGCGTGCTGATCTCGGGCATGGGCGGCCTGTCGCGCCCGGCGCTGCCGGATATTCCCGGGCTGGACAGCTTCAAAGGCAAGCGCTTCCACTCCCAGCAGTGGGACCACGCCTATTCATTGCGGGGCAAGCGCGTGGCGGTGATCGGCACCGGGGCCAGCGCCATTCAGTTCGTACCGCAGATCGCGCCGCTGGTGGCTCATCTGCAGCTGTTTCAACGCACACCGCCGTGGATCATGCCCAAACCGGACCGAAACATTTCGCGCTTCGAGCGCTGGGCGTTCAAGCACCTGCCGTTCACGCAACGGCTGGTGCGCGGCGCGTATTATTGGGCGCTGGAAGGGCGTGTGCTCGGCTTCGCCCGGCACCCGCGCCTGATGAAAATGGTGCAGAAAATCGCCCTGCGCCACCTGCACAAACAAGTCACCCGCCCTTCCCTGCGCAAAACCCTGACGCCGGATTACACCATCGGCTGCAAGCGCGTGCTGATCTCCAACGACTATTACCCGGCGCTCTCGCGCAGCAATGTCGAGGTCATCACCGACAGTGTGCTGCGTATCGAAGCCGACGGCGTGATCACCCGTGACGGTATCAAGCACCCGGCCGATTGCCTGATCTTTGGCACCGGTTTCCAGGCCACCGATCCATTGCCTCGGAACTGCATCATCGGCCGCGACGGGATCGACCTGATGGACACCTGGCGCGAGGGCGCCCACGCCTACAAAGGCACCACCGTACCGGGCTACCCGAACCTGTTCCTGATCGTCGGCCCCAACACCGGGCTGGGCCACAACTCGATGATTCTGATGATCGAGGCCCAGGTCAGCTACATCCTCGATGCCCTCAAGCAGATGCGGCGTCATCACATCGCCACAGTGGACATCAAGCCCGCCGTCGAAGATGCCTATAACCGTCGGTTGCAGGACAAGCTCAAGCGCACCATCTGGAACACCGGTGGCTGCCGCAGCTGGTACCTCGACCCGCGTACCGGCAAGAACACCACCTTGTGGCCCGGTTCGACCTGGCGCTTCAAACAGGTGACCCGCCAATTCGCGCTCAAGGATTACGTCACCCATCCGATCGCGACCAGCCCCTCCCTCCATCCGGTTCCAGCGCCCCACTCCCGCGCAGAAGGCAGCCTGTCATGAAGTCATTCAACGGCCGCGTGGCGGCAATCACCGGCGCGGCATCCGGCATGGGCCGCGCATTGGCCTTGGCCCTGGCGCGGGAAGGCTGCCACCTGGCGCTCGCCGATAAGAACAGCCAGGGCCTGGAGCAGACACTGGCGCTGGTCCGGACCTCGAAATCGTCGCCGGTGACGGTCACCACGCAGGTGCTGGATGTGTCCGATCGCCAAGCGATGGAGGCCTGGGCCGACCGTTGCGTCGCCGACCATGGACAGGTCAACCTGATCTTCAACAATGCTGGGGTGGCGCTATCGAGCACCGTTGAAGGCGTGGACTACGCTGACCTGGAGTGGATCGTCAACATCAACTTCTGGGGCGTGGTGCACGGCACCAAGGCGTTTCTGCCGCACCTCAAAGCCAGCGGCGATGGGCATGTGATCAACACATCCAGCGTATTCGGCTTGTTCGCCCAGCCCGGCATGAGTGGCTACAACGCCACCAAGTTCGCCGTGCGCGGCTTTACCGAAGCCTTGCGCCAGGAACTCGACCTGCAGCGTTGCGGCGTCTCGGCCACCTGCGTGCACCCCGGCGGCATCCGCACCGACATCTGCCGCAGCAGCCGTATCGACGCCAACATGACCGGCTTTCTCATCCACAGCGAACAACAGGCCCGCGCCGATTTTGAAAAGTTGTTCATCACCGACGCCGATCAGGCTGCCAAGGTGATTTTGCACGGCATCCGCAAAAACAAACGCCGCGTGCTGATCGGCCGTGACGCCTACTTCCTCGACCTGCTCGCCCGTTGCCTACCGGCGGCCTATCAAGCGCTCGTGGTCGTCGCCAGCAAACGCATGGCCCCCAAGCCACGCAGGCCGGTGTTTGAAACCAACGACGAGCCCCGTCACTGAACAGGAGAACGCACCATGCTGCCGATCCGCCGCGATATCCGTTTTGCCTTGCCTGCCGAGCGCATCAAGAACTGGCATGAACAAGGCCCGTTCATCACCCACTTCTTCAATGCCTTGTCATTGTTGTTTCCCCAGGGCGAGCTGTTTTTCATGGACAGTGTGCGCCACTACCGCTCACAGATTGAAGATCCCGCCTTGAAGGCCGAGATCCAGGGGTTTATCGGCCAGGAGGCGATGCACAGCCGCGAACACGTGGCCTACAACGATCTGCTGCAAGCGGCCGGGTTGCCGGCACACACCCTCGACCGTCGTCTCAAATTCATCCTCGACCTGCAAAAAAAACACCTGCCGCCTTCGTTCAACCTGGCGGTGACCATCGCCCTTGAGCACTACACCGCGATGCTTGCGGAGATTCTGCTCAGCGACCCGTCGCGCTTTGGCGACTCGCTCAAGGGCTACCAGCAAATGTGGTATTGGCACGCCTTCGAAGAAACCGAACACAAGGCGGTGGCGTTCGATGTGTGGAACGCAGTGATCAAGCCCGGCCCACTGCGCTACCTGTTGCGCACCGGCACCATGCTTACCACGACGGTGCTGTTCTGGTTGGTGGTGTTTGATTTTCACCTGCGCCTGCTGCTGGCCGATCGCACCTCAGGCGGGCACTTGAAGGGTTTCTGGCGCATGCTCAAGTTTTTGTACGGTCCCAAAGGGGTGTTCCCGCGCATGCTGCGGCCATGGCTGCATTATTTCAAACCGGGCTTTCACCCCTGGGATCACGACAACCGCGCACGCCTGGCGGGCATCGATAACCTGCTCGACGAGATAGAACGCACGCGACGCGGTTACGAATCGGCCTAGACCTGCGCCAAGGTTTCGCGTTCGCGCACGAAATCCGGCATCTGATCGCTGGGCAGCGCTTTGCTGAAATACCAGCCCTGGACAAACAATTCAGTGCCGGTGTTCAAGAAGGCCAACTGCTCGGCGGTCTCCACGCCCTCGACCACGACGCCCAGCTTCAGCGCCTCGCAGAAACGCAACATGCCGGTCAGCACCTGGGCCCCCTTGGGGTCGCGTTGGGCGACGACAAAACTGCGATCGATCTTGATGAAGTCCACGGGAAACTGGTGCAGGTAACTCAACGCCGAAAACCCGGTACCAAAGTCATCGATATACACCTTGGCGCCTATCGATTGCAGTTTCTGGATGGTCTGGCGCGTGGCCTGGATATCACCGACCAATGCGTCTTCAGTAATTTCCACTGACACTCGCCCATGAGCCTGGGCAAGGATCTGCACCAGGCGATCACCATAGGCGGCGTGCGTCAGGGTCGAGCTGGAAATATTAATGGTCATCGGCAACTCGAAGCCAACCTTCTTCCATTGCTGATACTGGCGCACGGCCTGGGACGCCACCCATACGTCCACATCGGGCATCAGCCGTGCCTGCGCCAGCCATTGCAGGAACTCCCAGGGGGAATGCACCACGCCCTGATTGTCGCGGGCACGCATCAAGGCTTCGCAACCGGTGCACAGGCCGGTACGGATGGAGACCTGGGGCTGGAACTCCAGGTAGAACTCGTAATCGCTGATCTGCTGAATCCGGCTGAACTCCACCGCCTGGCGCGCTGCGCTGCGATGGGACGCCAGCACGGGGTCCAGCTCCAGCAAGCGGCCTTTTTCCTCGAGGCCGCGAAAAGTCATGTCCAGCGACTTGAGATACACCGTACCGCTTTCATCGGCCTGGCGATGCATTGCCCGCACATACGGCGCATACACCAGAGTGCCGAGCCCCAGCAGTGCCAGTTGCAACACCACCGCGCCGATGTCGCCATGGGTACTCAGGTAGGCATTGAGCAATACCGGTGCGGTCAACGGCACGCTGGCCACCGCCGGCGATACCCAGCCCATCTGCACCACCACCAGGGCCACCATGGCGTTGAGCGCAGGCGCCAGCAGGAAGGGGATGAACAGACGCGGGTTGAGGATGATCGGCAATCCAAACAGCAGCACCTCGCTGACGTTGAACAACGACAGCGGCAAACTGGCAATTGCCAGCAGGCGCACGGTGTGGCTCTTGGAAAACAGCAGGATCGCAAACAGCAGGCACAACGCCGCGCCCGAGCCGCCGATAAATGCGAAACACCCCAACAGCCCGCTGTTGAGCAGGTATCGGCTGGGCTCCCCCGCCGCCAGCGACGCACCGTTGAGCACTACGGCCTGGTCCAGGACATCGAACAGCGGCTGCATGGCATACACTCCGTGAATGCCGAAAAACCACAACAACGAATTCATCATCGTGACGAACAACCCGCTGCCGTAGGGCGTTTGCAGCGCATCGAGCACCTGGGGCCCCTGGAGTTGCCCGACATAGGGAATCTGCAGCAAAGACGACAACACCAGCACCAATGACAGCGCCGTGATTGCACCCGGTAGCACCATGTTGATAGTGCCCTTGAGGTTGTGCCCTACCAGGTCCTCGTTGACCAGGCGCGTCCAACGAAAGCGGTGCAACCAGGCGATGGCCGGCACATTGATCAACGGTGACGCAATCGCGATGAACAGCACGAAGGTCGCCGAAGCCCGGGGATAATCACGCAGCACGAACGTGGCCACTACTACGTGGGCAAGGCACAGGAAAGCGACCGGCAGCTGTGGCAAGCGATACTGAATGGCCAGCATGTACCCGATGGATGCGGCCACCAACAGGGGGATAACCGAGCTGATCTGGTTGTGCACCCCCGATAGAAAGCCCACTACTTGTGAGCTGAACCCCAGCACACTGGCGCACTCGGACAGGATCAGGAAGCCGGCGGACACCAGCAGGCACGGCAGGATCCACAACAACCCCTCACGAATCGCGCGCAATGAATCCGTACTGGCCAGGGCCGCCAGGCGCTGAGTAAGGAAAAGCTTGAACAGCGTTTGCGCCATGACCCGTCCCTCTGCCTGTGACTCGCTGCAACGCTACACGTCCTGATGGCGGAAGCGAAAGCCTTTTGCCACTTGTCCAGGGGCATTTTGGCGGTGGAAGCCCATCAGTTACGCCAATTTCCAGATGAATAATAGGAACTTTCCGACATAACCTGCTCCCTAAACTGATCTGAGTCGGTATCATCCGCGCCGTTCTGCGCATTAATGGATGTTGCAGACCGGATGAAAACCGGGCTACCCACTCAAGGATGTTGTCTGGAACGGAAGCAGGCACTCAGGAGAAGTTTTACCATGCAAGACAAACGCCCAAACCCTATGCGCCCGATCTTTGTCACCATGGTGCTGTGGCTGTGCAGCGTAGCGTTGCTGTTCATCATCAAAAACGTCATTGAAATCTTTACCGGCCCAGTCGCTGAAACCTGGATAGACCTGACCCTGGTGCTCACGGCCTACCTGATGTTTTTCCTGCTGGCGCCCTTGCAAAACTGGATACGCCGCAAGGCCCAGAAACGCGCTCGACGTCATCTCAGCCGGCCCTCCCCTGATATCGAGCCGCGTCGTTCACACTAAGGGGCCCCCTCTTGTCAGCCCAGTTGTATGACGTGACCGTTTGCCCCCTACCCTAGAGGCACCAGCAAGACCGCCTGCGGCCGAAGGCCTCGCGCAACTCGGCTGCCGTCACACTGCGCCGCTCGGGGCTCGTAGCCAACGCACAGCGCAGTGCAGGCCAGCAATGCCCAGGCAGTTGCCTGGGCCGGGTCAGCTTTGCGATGCAGCTGCGCTCACCCAGACGTTGGCCATGGGCCAGTTCATACAACACGCACGCGACACCGTACACATCGGCAGCAGCCGTCAACGCGCCACCGGCCAGCAGCTCCGGGGCCGCATACGCGGGCGTCCAGGCGTTGAAACGGTCGCGGCTGAGACTCGGCAAACCCGACTTCGCCCATGCCGGCGTATAACCCAGGCCAAAATCGAATAAACGCACCCCGTCTTCACCGACCATGACATTGGCCGGTTTCACATCCCCATGCAGTATGTTTTGCTGATGGATATAGACCAGCGCATCCAGCAACTGGATGGCCAAGGGTTGCAGTTCCCGCCAGGGCAAACCCTCCGGGCATTCCAGCAACAACCGATCCAGGGTCATGCCGTGCAGCCACTCCATGGTAAAGAACGCGACCTGGCTGTGGGTGTCGACCTCGAACGAAAACATGCGCACCACACGGTCGTGGCGCAGGCTGCGTGTCAACGCAAACTCGCTGAACAACAGCACATGTGCATCGGGGCACGCCGAAAAAGTCTCATCCAGCCGCTTGAGCGCAACCCTGGAGCAGGGCTCACCAAACTGCTCGTGCAACAGGTCTCGTGCGCCATACACCACGCCCATCCCGCCCCGCCCCAACACGCGCTCAAGGTGATAGCGCCCCACGAGCAGGCCGGGAGGGGTCGACGCGGCGTTCAGGATTGCACCACGACAGCGGTCAGGTCATCCGCCGTTGGCCGGCACGACGCCCTGGCAAACAAGTGGTCCACCGCCTGCCGGGGTGCTCCCAGGCTCAACGCACATCCCAGGTCACCATGGCTGAGTGCCTGGTACAGACCGTCACTGCACAATAAAAATACATCGCCTGGGCGGGTGCTGAGTTCCAGCACCTCAAGCTGCAACCGCGAACGCGCGCCCACGGCGCGGGTCAAGGCCCTGGCATCGGGGTGAGCCTGGGCTTGCGCCACGCTCAACAGGCGCTCATCCATCAGGCGCTGCGCCAGGGAATGGTCCCTCGACAACTGGTAAAGACTCTTATCGCGCCACAGATAACAGCGACTGTCACCCGCCCAGATACAGGCCGCCCGCCCGTGCTCAAGCAACAGTGCAACCACGGTGCTGCCCATCGTGACGTCGCCGCCCGTGGCGGGCGCCATTCGCACATCGCCCAACCGTTGATTGACGTCTTGCAAACGTTGGCGAAGCGCGCCAACCCGTCGATCAAGGTCACCCTCGGCCGACATTGCCGCCAGGCTGCTGACCACCCACTGGCTGGCGACCTCGCCATGGCGATAGCCGCCCATGCCATCCGCCACAGCCCAGCAGCCTCGCTGCGGGCAGTCCAGGAAGGCGTCCTCATTGCGGGCTCGCGCTCGCCCTTGCTGCGAACGCCCGGCACTGCGCCATTGATGCAGGCCGCAGCTCATAGCTGCTCCGGTAATCGGAAAGTGCGCCAGGTATCGATTTCAAACGGCCCGGGCGTACGTTGACTGGTCAGCAAGAAGTTGGCGCGCAAGCCGGCCAGGTTCGCCTTGAACAACTGGGCGTTGCGCCCACTGGCAGGCTCTTTCTGCAACAAGTCAAACAACCTGAACAACGACCAGGCCCCGGCACTTTTTTCGAGGCCCAATGGCCGTTGCCCAGCGCCTCGTTCCAGAACCAGGCTGCTGCGACCGTTATCCGCGTCGGTCGGCCAATGGAACATCATGGGCAGGATTGGCCCGTGGCGGTACTCCAACTGCTTGTCGCCAACCCGCAGGATCGCCCGGCTGACCGACTGGTCCAGGCTATAGGGCGCCAGGGTAAACCGGACTGACAGCTCTCCCTGCTCCTCAGTGAAAAAACCGCGACGGATCACCTGGGCTTTCGTCAGTTGGTCCAACAGAAAGCGTGAGACCGGTAAGTTTTGCCCATCCATGCCCCGTAACCGGTAGCGGTTGCCGTCGGCACTGACGAAGGGTCGCAGGTAACCTTCATAAAAACGCACCAGAACGCCCTGAGGCTTGAAAAACTCATGAAAGTCGTTGAGGGCCACATCACTGGTTGCATGGGCGTTGAACGGGTAACGCTGGCGAATCGCCCTGGCATAGAGTGGGTGCACGTCGCTCTGGTAGCGCTGGTTGACATGCGTATAGGCCTGTTCCAGCAAGTGACGCCAACTGTCATCAGCGATGCCCTCGACCCAGCCCGCCAACGGCAGCGGCAAACGGGCGGCTGCATCACGCAGCGTACCCAGTACATCCGGTTGCCCCTCCATGCGCCGCTTGACCCTGAGGAAAGCCGCCTGCTCCGGTGAGCTGTCTCGGTTGAGGGCCGCCAATTGCAGATGCAATTCGTCCAGCAAGCGCGATGCCTGGGTCAATTGCGCGCCAGGGTTTTCCTGCTCATCAAGCAATTGATGCAAGGGTTCAAAACGCCGTTGCAACGCCCGCCGCCCGGCGTCGGGAAACATCGCCTGCGCTGCCGCCGCCGAGGTCAAGGGGCCCAGCTCACCGGTTTGCTGGGCCACTTTGCCCAGAAGCTCATGCCCCGCCAGCAAACGGGTGTTTTCACGCAGTTGCAGCAACAGTTGGATCAGCGGGGATTGAGCGGAGGTCAGATCCGCCAACTGCTCGGCGTCCTGGCGCAGATTGTCTGTCGGCAGCAGCCTGAGTCGGCCCAGAGCGGCAGCCCAGACATCGGCATACTCACTGAAGTAGCGTTGCTGCAATTGGACCATCAACCGACGCAAATCCATGGCCCCCAGATCAGTGCCCTCCCCCAATACCCAGTTGTCCTGTGCGATAGCATTCACCAGTCGCGGCCCCTGGGCCTCGAAATACTGCACATACTTTTTTGTATAGAAACCCGGAATCGGTGGGTCGATGGCGGCGAATACCTTGCCCTCGGCCAGGCGCAGCGGTTCAAGGTGGCGCGACTGCTCGCGCAGCACGCGATAAATCCCCTCCGCCAACGACTCGCCTCGCAGCTCTGCACGTGCCTGTGCCACCAACTCCTCGTTGAGATGCGCCGTGAACGGCTGTTCAAGCAAGCGCACCCAGTGCTGATTCAAGCGCGCCTGCACCGAAGCGTTGCCGGCAAAACCGGCGGCCCAATGGCCCGCCACCTGTTGCGCCAGCCAGCGGGTATCGCGCCGCTCGCGCAGGTTGAGCATCAGGTAAGCGCGCAGGTTTTCCACCAGGCGCTCCCGATCCCCAAGGCTGGCGCGTACCTGGTCTTCAAGCAGCGCCGTGACGTGGGCCAGGAGCCGCTGGTGCAACGCCTGCTCATAGGCTCGAACCAGGAACGGGCGACTCAACTCGCCCTGATACAAACCTACTCGCTCCACCAGCCGGGTGCCTGCCACATCCGGGAAAACCTGGGTTGCCGACAGGTGCGCATCCAACACAGCCACAAGATTCAAGGCTGCATCGCCACCCTGCGGGACGCTCGAAACTGAAGTTGCCAATGCCGCTATCTGAGCCAGGCGTTGCTGGTTCAGCGAATAGCTGTACATCCACAGCCCCCCGACACCACAGATCACCAGCGCTGCTGCCAGTGCCTGCAGACCCTGACGTCGCCGTATGCGCTGTTGCTCGTGGGCCTGCAAACCGGCGAGGTCGGCTTCGGCGAATATCACCCGGCTGAACAGGCCTTGGACAAAGTGGTTGCGCCTGCCATTGGCGCAGGTCAAGTAGAACCCTCGCAGACCATTGACGCGCTGATAGCGATGAGCGGAAAAAGCCAGCTCGATGAACAGGCAAAGGCGCTCGCCCAGGCGCGCAACCTGCTGCGGGAAACCCAGCATTTGGCCACGACGGTCGGCATTACGCTCCTGATGCAATCGAGCGATCAGTTGATCATTCGAACGTTGCAGCAACTGCTCGAACGCCAGGTGAACCTGAGCGACTTCAATACCCGTTTTGCCAGGCTCAAGTGGCTGGCCAAGCAAGCTATCGGCAGCTTCCCCCAGGGGCGAGTCGAAGAACTCAGCAAACCCCGGCAGCCGATCAGCCTGGGTCAATACCAGATAAATCGGCACATCCACATGCAGCACCTGCTGGATTTCCTGCAAACGTGAATGCACGGCCCGTGCATGCTGCTCCAAATCATGCTCACTGTCGCTCGTCAGCCGCTCTACCGAAAGCGTCACCACCACGCCGTTGAGCGGCCGCGCGCGGCGCCGCCACTTGAGCAGGCGCAGCAGCGCTGTCCAACCGGTCGCATCGACTGAAACGTCAGGCTGTAACAGGTAACGCCCCGGCGTATCGATGAGCACGCCTTCGTCGGCGAAGTACCAGTCACAGTGAACGCCGCCGCTCGTCGGCGTCCCCCCAGCCTGGTCGAACGGCGACGGTAAGCCGGCGGCGGCCAACAGCTGCGTCTTGCCACTGCCGCGCTCACCGATCAACAGATACCAGGGCAAGTCACGGCGCCAACGCTGGTTATGCTCGCCATAGCGCCGGGACGTCTTCAACAACTGAACGGCCTGCTTGAACCGACCGCGTACATGCCGGTGCTCCTCCTCGACCCATTTCAATGGCTGCCGGCGTGCCCGCCGCCCCGGTTTCGCGAGGCCGGCAACTTGGCCCCCGCCCGCCAGCGCCATCGCAATGCCCCACAGCAGAAACAACACACTGATGCTGACCAGCCGGGCCGCCGAACCTTGCCAGAACCGATGATCGTCCACGGCCAATAACGGCCCGATCCACCACACCACAGCAGCGCTGCACAGCACCAGTAAAAGGCTCCAGACCCAAACCGTGCCCAGCACAGCGCCCGCGCCCTTGAAGAATGCGTTCATTCATCGCTCCCAGCGTTTACAAAGGCGTCTGGTTCAAATCCGACGCCGACAGTTGAAGGGGTTGCAGCGCATTCGCCCGCTCTTTGCCGAGCACCCAGGAAAACCCGGTGTACATCACCAACAAACAGGCCAAGACAAAGGCCACAAACCACGAGACTGGGATCAGGCGTAACGGCCTGCGGCGACGCGACAAGTCCCTGGCAGGAAGCACAGGTTCCACCGGCAGATCGCCGCGCACTTGCCGGATCTGTCGATACAATCCATCGCGAATGGCTTCGAGTTGCAGCCCGCCTCGCTCCATGACCCGATATTTGCCTTCAAACCCCAAACTCAGGCACAGGTAGATCAACTCCAGGACGGCCAGGTGTTTCACCGGGTCGCGAGACAACCGTTCCAGGAGTTGAAAGACCTTTTCGCCGCCGAAGGTTTCATGGTGAAAACGGCTTAACAGGCTCATCTTCGACCAGTCGCTTCTGGCCCCCCACGGGGTGGTGACGACGGCTTCATCAATGACACTGCACAATACGTAGCGCGCCGACATGACCTGGCTGCTCTCGATGCCGCTCTGCAAGCTGCGGGCTTCGAATTGAGTGACCGCCAACAATAACCGGTCGTTGATCGTATCCAGTTGCTCACGTGCGGAGCAGCCCTTGAGTTGGACCAACTCCGACAACAGCTCCCAGGCCGCCGTCACCAGGGGGTTGAGGCCCACCTTGAAACGCTGCGCCCCCAACAGATGGCCCGCATAAATCATCCGGTCTTCCAACTGCTCATAACGCGGCGGCGCTGGAAAGTCGGTCATCGGCCCCTGTACCGGCCCGCGACCTTCATGGTCAAGCAGCACGGTCTTTTCGTCCTGCGGGTAGTCACTGTCCATAGCGTTCAATTCCTAATGGCCCAGAAGTTGAGTTCAATCCCGGCAAAATCCCCGCCTACATGGAAAGCGAAGCCACCTGACTGCTCCAACTGCGCGATGTCGTGGGCATTCATATCGAGCATGAAATAGGTCTTGCCGGCATGAAATGGAATCTGTCGCGGTGCCACAGGCAATGGCTTGACCTTGATGCCTGCCAGATGCAGGTTGACCAGCTCACGGATGCGTTCGACGGGGCCGACTTTCAGATGGGCCGGCAGCCGACTGCGCAGTTCCTCAGAGTCACATTGCGCAGTCGCCGCCAGGATGAATGTCGCAGTGCCGAGCAATTTCAAGTCGCTCACCGGGCAGACCAACACCCCGTATTGACGTTGCTGCAGCGTCAGCTCGACGGCGTGCTGTTCGAGCACGACCGACAACGCGGCACGCACTTGCGCCATCAGGCCGCGGAAGCTGCCTGCCTGGTCAGCATGCTGGTAATGCACGTCCAGGTGGGCACGCTTGCTGTCGTGGGTGAACGTTGATAACTCACCAAGCAACGACACCAGTGCCCGGAACAGCGTCTCAGGGCGCACCAAAGGCTGGCTCAAGTAATGACGCAACTCCAGCTCGGTGCGATTGATCACTTGCAGCATCAAGAAATCGCCCACGTGGGATCCGGCCGCCGTACCCTCGCCGCACATCCGCGCAGCAATGGCATCCCCTCGACTGGCCAGCAGGCTGATGACCTCCTGCAGGCATGACGACACATACCCGCAGTCCTGCACAAAAATAAAGGCCGGCATGAACTCCCTGTCCAGGCTCAAACCACCTTCACCCGACGACACCAGTACCTGGGCGACCTTGAGTTTCACGAAGCCCGTATCGCTCTCCTCTTCGTCCAGCAGAAGGCGCAAATCGGGGCGTGCGCAGTTGATCCGGCAAGGGGAACCCATGCCGGCGTTCGAATCCCCCACTTCGACTTCACAGGCGATATAGCGGGCCAGCACCTCGCTCTGGGACGGTTGACGGGTTTCAACCTGATTGCCGGTGGCCAGGGGGAGCGCCAGGTAAACCGCGTGTTTGCCCGAATCGGCAGGCACGTCCAGCACCAGAGGCTCCATGACTGCGCTCAGGTCGAACAAGCTGCCATCGGGCAAAACGCCACTGGCTTGGTTGATCACCAGCTTGCCCAGGTTGAGGTACTGCTCATTGAGTTCCAGCGTCAGGAAGCCCCAGGCATCATTGCCCAACAAGCGCGTGCGGTTGAGTTGCTGCTGGTAATAGCGGTCGTTGTGCTGCAAGTGCTGCGGCCGTAACAGCATGCCTTCCTGCCAGATGACTTTGTGAACCTGCATGTCATTGCATCTCCGTGCCGGAGAGCGGGCCGGCAATACGAACCCCGGCTTTGTCCAGTACCAGGTCGGCACGGTTCAGGTGTCGCGGCGTCACTGGCAGTAGCAGCCGCCACTGCACATGCGGCAAATCCCGATAGGCCGCCAGTACCCCCACGAAACGGCTTTCCGGTCGAACACTAAGCTTGAGGGCCAGGCGGTCACCCGGACGCAATTCTATCTCTTCACTGCTCACCCAATCCTTTGCCAGCACCTGTTCGGCATGGTTATACAGGCTGAAGAAGTCGGCATTCTCGAAGGCTACGGCATGACGCAGTTCAATCAGGTGCACCACCACCGGCGAGGGTCGATCGTGAAGGTCGGGGTTTACCTGTTCGGTGGCTGTCAGCACCACATCCAGTTTGGTCAATGTCGACAAAGGTGACAGCGCCGTGCAGCCGGCCAACAGGCTGCACAAGCACAGCATGAATCTGAGGGGTGTTCGATGCATGAATATCATCCTGGATAATCGATGTGCAGGGCTGAGGCCAGATGTACCTGTTCCTCATAAGCCCTGGTGAACTCGCGGCCCAGCAGGGGATCGTTGAACTGATCGTCCTCGGTAAGACGTTGGTAATGGCGCTGGTAAGCCCGCCAGTACCCAGCGTCGCTGAAAAACCTGGAAGGCTTGCGCTGGGACTCCAGGCTCAACAGCAAATGCCCAGGGGCGAAGACGGCATGTGCGTGACGCAATGCACTGCGACACGCCACCAGCAGAGCCACCTGATGGATTTGCCCGTCTTGATGGGCCTGGGTAATGGCGCGCTCGGCAGAGCATTGATCCAGCGCCCCTAACATCGCGGTTAATACAGCCGGGGTATCCACACAGACCGCCAAGGGATTTTGCCTCTGCGCCGACCTGTCGGCAGATGCCGGCATCAGTTCGTTCTTCAGCGCTTCACGGGTGCGCAGATTTTGTTGCAACCCTTTGATCGCCACGCGAAAAAGGTGCGCCACCTTGATAGCCAACGCCGCACGGCCCGGTCCGTCAAGGTGGTCCAGATCCATGCCCAGGGCAGCAGCAAACGGCGTCCAAAACGACTCCTCAACGGCGGCTCCAGGCGCGAGAATTGCGTCCGTGGCGGCCTCCACTGGCGGCTCCGCCCGGCGAGGCATGACCAGAAACGCCCTGTCGGCCGCGTGCCTTTCCTGCCATGCACCCGGCTCCTCGCTGCTCTCGATCAAGGCTTGCAGCTCATTCGAGGCAACCTGCCGCTGCTGTTCAAGGTCCAGCGCCTGCAAGGGGTCAAGCCCCAGGAAGGCGTCATCGGGGATCGGTCCTCCCGCGCCGACCAGCGCTGCTTCTGGACCGCGCTGTGCTTCCATCAACCCGGCACGCATCACCAGCGCCCCCAACTGAAAAACGTCGCCATGGCTGATGGGGCGCGCCTGTCCTTTGCGCAAGCGCTCGGGGCTGCCCGCCACGCCAATCCCGTTGCGACTGATGTCGGTCAAGAAATAGCGGCCCTCGCGGTAACCGATCAACCCATGGTGGCTGGAAAGCAATCGACTGGGATCGTGAATCACCCAGTCACAACCGGAACCGCGGCCAATCACGCCGCCGACACGGTCAAAGACTTTACGGGCCAAGGGCACGGGTGCGCCGCCATCGCTCCCACACACTTCAAGTACGAGCTGCATCGTCAGACATTCCCATTCACTGGCCACGAGTGATCGCCTGCGGGTCACCCAGCGGTCGATAATCGGCGTCATCGAAAACGTAGTTGGCGTTACAGCCACCCAGCAAACACAACACAAGCACCACGGCTTGCCATGGACGGTCAGGCATTTGGTTTCTCCCAGAATGAAAAGGCAGGCCGGCTCATTTCGATGAAGGCGGCATGTGTTCCAGCAAGATTCAAGTTCGCACTCAGCACTCTTCCCTCGCGTCCCACTGGGGAATGTTCAAACGAGCGAGTCGGTAGAGCAGCGTGCGTCGGGCGACGCCCAATTCCCGTGCGGTGCGGGTCCGATTGCCACGGTTCTTGTGCAGGCAATCGAGCAGGAACACCCGTTCCACCCGCTCCATGCGCTGGCGCAGCGTTACATCATCGCCAGCCGATGCGGCCGGTGTCGGTGGCAGCGACAGGTGCGTCGGCAGGATCACGTCGTCGTCACACAGCAGTACGGCGCGCTCGACCAGGCACTTGAGTTCGCGCACGTTGCCGGGGAAGCGATGATTCAACAGTTGATCCAGGGCAGCATTCGACCATCCCACCGGCGCCCTCCCCAGCGTCGTGCACGCGTTCTGCGCGAAATGCCGCGCCAGCAACGGCACGTCGCCGTCGCGCTCACGCAAGGCAGGCAGTTGGATCGGGAACTGAGCGAGCCGGTAATACAAATCTTCACGAAAACTACCCTCGGCAACCATCGCAGCCAGGTCGCGATGGGTGGCCGCAATGATGCGTACATCAACCTTATGGGCCGCATTGGCGCCTAACGGGCGTACCTCGCCTTCCTGCAATACCCGCAGCAGCTTGGCCTGCAACGCCAGCGGCATATCGCCGATTTCATCGAGCAGCAACGTACCGCCGTCGGCCGCGTCAAATAGCCCGGCATAATTGCGTTCGGCGCCGGTGAACGCACCTTTGCGGTAACCGAATAGCTCACTCTCCAACAGCCCTTCGGGGAACGCTGCGCAGTTCTGCACCACGAAGGCTTTGCCGCCACGCGGCCCGGCTGCATGGATGGCACGGGCGACCACCTCCTTGCCGGTACCGGTCTCGCCACAGAGCAACACGGTGTAAGGGGAATGCAGGACCTTGCCGAGCAACTTGCAGGTCTGCTCCATCGCCGGGCTGGTGCCGATCAAGCCGTACGCTCCGGCCAGGGGCATACTGGGCCTCGGGTCTGGAATGCCGGACACCGGTTGCATCTGCCGCAGCATCCGCAGTTGGTTCAAGGCAAAACTACCCAGTTGCCCCAACGCCACTGCATGGTCTTGCAATTGAATGCAGCGCCGGCTGGCGCATAGCAATACACCCGTGGCGCCACCGCTCCGGTTGAACAGCGGCACACTCAACAGGGCACACCAAGGTGCACCCAAGGCCGGCAAGAAACCGATGTCATACAGACTGTTTTGCACCGTATCCAAGCCAAGCGCACGCCCCTGGCTCAAGGTGTAATGCAGCAGTTGCTGGTTCCTCAGGTCAGGACACTCGCCTGCGCCAGCTCGCCACGTACTCCCGGGCATATGCTGGGCAATCAGATCGAGCCGATCGCTCACTTCATCGAGCAGGTATAACTGGCTGAGTTCACACCCGCTCAGTCGCGCCGCGCCTGCGACACACACATCGGGCAGTGAGGTTTCATCGCAGTCGAGCCCCAAGCGTGTGAAGCAATCCAGAAAGATATCGGTATCAGCCTGCGGACCGGGCTGTTGTGCAAAGCGATTGTCGGTCATTGGCTGAACTCGCAGGTGGGCCAGCCACTCCCATCGAGGCTCGCATGCACCCGGGACATCGCCTCATCCCTAGCCGTAGCGTCGAGAAGGCCGTCCACCATCTGTGGCAGCAAGTGGCGCTCAATCCATTGATCGATGTATCGCGCACCGCTGTCCCCATCGGCGCAACGCTCGGTCATATGCGCAACCAACTCAGGTGTGTAGGTGAATGCAAGCTTGCGTTGATGTAAGCGTGTGCCCACATTCGCCAGCTTGAGTTTCGCTACATCACCCAACACGTCGCCTGAGAGCGGGTAATACGGCACGACGCGCATCCGTGCCAACAAGGCCGGCTTGAAGTGGTTGCGCAAGACGGGGTAGATCGCGTCTTGCAGCACCTGGGGCTCAGGCCGGCGTCCATCGCCACACAGTTCACTGATGCGGTCACTGCCGAGGTTGGAGGTCAGCAGGAGCAACGTATTGCGAAAATCGATCTCCCTCCCCTCGCCATCGTTGGCGCGCCCTTTGTCGAAAACCTGGTAAAACAGGCTCAACACCTCCGGGTCGGCTTTCTCTACCTCGTCGAGCAACACCACCGAGTAAGGGCGCTGGCGTACGGCCTCCGTCAGCACCCCACCTTCGCCGTAACCGACATAACCCGCAGGCGCCCCGATCAAGCGCGAGAGCGTGTGCTTCTCCTGGTATTCGGACATATTGATGGTGGTAACAAAACGCTCGCCGCCATACAAAAGATCCGCCAGGGCCAGTGCCGTTTCAGTCTTGCCGACACCGCTCGGCCCCACCAACAAAAATACGCCTGCGGGCGCATCCGCGTTGTTCAGGCCGGCGGCAACAGCACGTAAAGCGCGGTCAAGGGCTTGCACCGCGTGCTCCTGTCCCAGGATGCGCTTACGCAGGGCGCCGGCCAGGCCGAGGATTTTTTCATCCGGTTCAAGGGCCAACTGCTCGACTGGGATGCCGGTCCAGGCGCTGATAACGCGAGCCACCTGATGCGGGCACACCTCAAGGTTCCGAGTGGGTTGCCCGCACGACTGCTCCAACGCCTGATGCTGTCGCTCAAGCGCTTCAAGACGCAGGTTCAAGGCTTGCAGCGCCTGGGTATCCACGGGCAATCCGAGGTCGGTGTCTCGACTTAACGCCCGCTGTTGGCGTCGACCTTCGCCCAGCTCCACACACAGTTTCTGCAACGCCTCAGGTGGCATTGCCTGGCGCGTGCGAACCGCGGCACAGGCAGTGTCCAGCACATCCACAGCCTTGTCCGGCAACTGCCGCCCCACCAGATAGCGAGCGCTCATATGCGCTGCCACGACGACAGCATCATCGCGAACATAAACGCCGTGGCTTTCCTCATAAACAGGAACCACTCCACGCAGGATGGACACCGCCGCCTCGACACTGGGTTCATCGACCGACACTGGCTGGAAGCGCCGCGCCAACGCCGGGTCCTTCTCAATGTACTGCTTGTACTCCGACCAGGTGGTGGCGGCGATGGTCCGCAAGGCTCCCCGCGCCAGCGCCGGCTTGAGCAGGTTTGCCGCATCGGCACCGCCCGCCTGTGCCCCGGCACCGGTCAGGGTATGGGCCTCGTCGATAAACAGGATCACCGGCTCCGGCGATTCATTCACTTCATCGATGAGGCCTTTGAGACGCCGTTCGAATTCGCCCTTGAGGCTGGCGCCTGCCAGTAACAAGCCCATATCCAGGGTCAGTAAGCGAACCCCTTTCAGAGCCGCAGGCACCTGCGAAGCAACGATCTGCCGAGCAAGCCCTTCGACGATCGCCGTTTTGCCCACTCCGGCCTCTCCAACCAGCATCGGGTTGTTCTTGCGTCGTCGTACCAGGATCTCGATCAACTGGCGGATTTCCCCATCACGGCACAGCACCGGGTCGATCAACCCTTCACGCGCCTGTCGGGTCAGGTCATGGGTAAAACGCTGCAGTAGAGAAGCGCTGGCTACCGGTTCGGTTTCGGCAGGCTGGCTCGTCAGAAAATCACGTACCCGATCTGCATCCACGCGGCTCAGTACCTCGTGATAACCACTGCCCGCGTACTCCAGTGGGTGACGCAGGAGTGCCAGCAACAATGCGCCGTGGTCCACGAAAGACTGCCCCAACTCAACATGAGCAACCATCAATGCCTGCTGCAGCCAACACACCAGTGCCTGCGCGAAGACCGGGTTGCGGGTTGCACTCTGCTCACTGCGGGGCTGCAAGGCTGCATGCAGCTCACCGGCGTTGACATTGGCGTCTGCCAACGCCTTGGCCATTACTCCCTCGGGATGCTCAAGCAAGGCCAGGAGCAAATCTTCCACTAACACTTCACGACCGCCGCGCATCACGCACCGCTCGGCCGCGCGCTCCAGGTCCTGGCGTGCCTGGGCTGTCAAGGTGCGGATCAGTTGTTGCAGGTCCACATTCATCATAACCATCAGTCCCTAATGAAAATTACCGGAGAGGGTGACCACACCATCGGCGCGCTCGGTTCCCAGCCAGCTGGTCCAACCCAGGCGACAGACATTGCTCTCACCGATGTACAACGCCCGCACTTCCCCTTGCGCCAATACCAGCCGCAGGTCGTATTCCAGTGGGTCACGCGTGGCCAGGCGCACCAGCGAACACAGGGGCTGATACGCAGGCCCCATGGGCAGGAACTCGTGAAAGCGCCGCCAACACAGCGCCAGAATGTGCACCCTGAATTTGCCACTGCGGTCGGCAATCCGCTGCCCCAGCACCAGGTCGAGACCGAGCGAGCTGTTGCCGCGGCCCAGTTCATTGCGCTGTGGGTGGGTAATCTCCACCGTGCGTTCGACCCATTGCTCGATCCCTATGAGGTCGTGCTTGAAGTAGTAACGCAGCACCGACTCAATCAAGGCGGCCGAGTGGGCGCGCAAGCTCAAAAGCCCCAGGTAAGGCAGTAAACGCTTGCAGTCGAGTTGCGAGGCCTCTCGTATCGCAGTGCCCCCCAAGCCAATCAGTGCAAACATCTGCTCGGAAAAAGCATCACGGGCCCCCGTTTGGAAACAGGCCCGGTAGCGGTATTTACGCCAGATCGGCAGCATCAGCCGTTGCAGGCGATGGTGAAACAGGTCGAGAAAGTCGCGGGTAGGATTCCCATTCGGCTGCTCGGCAAAGGCCTGCTCGGCATAAAAGGCCGGCAAAGGAGATCCGGCACCGAACAGCCCCAATACGTTGAGGCGCAGGCGAGCACGCAATTGCCCGTGCTCCCTGAAGAACTCCACCCGGTCAATGTCATGCCCTGCAAATCCCAGCCCTGGATTGGCCTGGAACTCCAGTTGGTCGTACAGCGTGTCGTCATCCAGCAACGGATGAGCCTCGCGCAATCGTTCCATCACCTGCAGCACGGCCTGAAATAGCGTGTACTCGCGGATAACCTGGCAGATCAGGGTCAAAGCAGGGGTTGCTGTCCCATCCGGGATGGCCATAGGTACACATCTCCTTGTGTGCTGATGACTCGCAACTCGTGATACGAGTTGAGGCTGGCGTAAAGCGCAAAGAACTCGTTGAGGACCGACGCAAACACAAACATGTCGCCCTGCCCCAGAAAGCCTTGGGGGTCGATGCTCAGGTCCACCCGCAACCCCCGGACGGGCAACCCTCGATGCAATCGATCAACAGCCTCGTGGCTGATGGAACGCAGTGCACCCAAGCGCTTGCGGCTGACTTTCAACGCTTGCCGATCGTGATAACGCGGCAGATCGTAGGTTTCGAGAATCACTTTCAAGGCGTTGATATCGGCCAGTGACAAATAGTTGAGCGACATGTTGCTGATGACTTTCCACAGGAAGTCTTGATCCAGTGGCGGCGCGAAACTTGCGGTGGGCGCCGTGATGTTTCGGAACGTCAATGACTCCGGGGTCTGCTCACTGGGCTGATTGATCTCGCCTGCTCGCAGCCGCCGTGGCAAGTTGCAGTTAGTGCAGGTCAGTTCGACCGATACGGTTTCATGACCTTGTTCGCGACGACGGCCGAATCCCATCCAGGTGTCGAGCCCGTCATGCTGCACCGACAGGCGCTGACGAATGCTGTAACTGGGACGCGCCTCCAGAGACTCGGCATCGCCGTCATGCTCGAACGATTCGAACGGCACATACGTCTGGTAGCCCAACCCGCCAGGACGCCAGCCGATGACCCGGTCCACCGCGAACACCGCCGCGTGGCCCGGCGTGTAATCCCCGGGCATCAACAGGTACTCATCCTGTTTGCAATCCAGCCGAATGGGCACCGCATCCAGCTTGAACAGATTGATGATGGGGGTGCAGTACAGCTTGACGTTGTCCAGGGTGGGCCGCAGGGGGCTGGATGTCTGGGTGCGCAATTCAAAACGCATGACCATGCCGTGCACCTGTTCCAGCGATGCTCGTGGGAGTGTGTGCAGTACATCCAGCCCCGCAATATCGACAAACAGGTACTTCTCGGGAAATGCGAAGTACTCCTGCAAGTGGCGGTAACCACGGAATGTGTTCTGCGGATAGGGAATCAGCGCCTGCTCCTGGGAAAACCCCACCGGTTGAACCTGGCCGGCACCGAGCCTTACCGTCATGGGCTGGCCATCGGGCCACGTCACCTGCGAGCCAGCCTCGTCCAACAGCAATAGATGGATGCCATCCAGATGGCGCAACAGGTCAAGATAAAGCGCCTGGCTCGCGTAGCGGTCGCCAGCCAGATGCAGGCGTAACGAGTCGAACACCAAGTCACCGAAATGCCCTTCGGCACTCATCACCAGGCGCAGGTCCAACCAGGCGCCCTCGCCTCGGCACAGGTACTCCAGGCCACACAGTTGCAATGGCATGACATCCGTGGCGTAGCACGTTCGAAAGCGGCAGCGCTCGCCCTGGATAGCCAGACTCTCGACTGCCGTATCCCGCGCCACACGAACACTGGGGCCCGCGCGTTTCAAAGGGTCAAATTGCAGGATGCTGAACGACGGCAAGGGCCTCATGTAGTTGGGCCACAGCAGATGCATCAAGGAATGCGCCAGCTCCGGCAGTTCGTCTTCCAGCTTCTGGCGCAGACGACCGGTCAGGAACGCAAACCCCTCAAGCAATCGCTCGACGTCCGGGTCCTGGCCCGGCTCCGCGAGAAACGGTGCCAAGGCCGGATTACGCTCGGAAAAACGCCGACCCAGCTGGCGAAGTGCACTGAGTTCGCTCTGAAAATAACGGTTAAAAGCCATCGGTGCCGACCTCAACCCGTCCTGCATCATCCAGGCGTGCATGAAACACGACCGCCTGGTTGACACCGTCGATGGCCATTTCGGCCTCAATGGCAAATGCCAAGGCCAGGGGTTCCCGAGCAAGGGGAGACACCCTGACATGTACATTCGCCAACCTCGGTTCATAAGCCCGGATAAAACGCTCGATCAGCAAGCGGGACCGAGACAGCGACTCGTGCAGGCTGAGCCGCATGTCATTGAGGTCGGGCAGACCATAGTCCGGCAATGTCTGAACACTGCCTGCACGCGTACTGAGCATTTTTCCCAGATGTGCGGCGACGGACATCACGCTGCACGTTCGGCTCGAGCCCTCACATTCCAGGCGCTCGAACAGGCTATTGCGATGGGGCATTCCCTGGCCTCCGCTCATTCTTTATCGAGCTTTCCGACCAGGGACAATGTGAAGTCTGCCCCCATGTACTTGAAGTGCGGGCGCACACTCAAATTGACCCGATACCAGCCCGGCTCGCCCTCGACATCGCTGACGACAATGCGCGCTGCACGCAATGGCCTACGCCCACGCACCTCGGCACTGGGGTTTTCCTGGTCGGCCACGTATTGGCGAATCCACTTGTTGAGCTCCAGCTCCAGGTCCGTGCGCTCCTTCCACGAGCCCAATTGCTCGCGTTGCAGCACCTTGAGGTAATGGGCCAGGCGGTTCACGACCATCATGTAAGGCAGCTGGGTGCCAAGCCGGTAATTCAGCTCGGCGGCCTTGCCCTCTTCACTGATGCCGAAGGTCCTGGCCTTTTGCACTGAGCTGGCGGAAAAGAACGCTGCGTTGTCACTGCCCTTGCGCATGGTCAGGGCAATGAAGCCCTCTTGCGCGAGTTCATATTCACGCCGATCTGAAACCAGGACCTCGGTAGGAATTTTGGTTTCGATCTCACCCATGCTCTGGAAATGATGCAAGGGAAGATCTTCGACCGCCCCGCCACTCTGTGGGCCGATGATGTTCGGGCACCAGCGAAAACGCGCGAAGCTGTCGGTCAATCGTGTGGCAAACGCGTAGGCGGTATTACCCCATAGATAATGCTCGTGGCTGTTGACCACGTTTTCCTGGTAGGCAAAGGTTCTCACCGGGCATTCCAGGGGATCGTACGGGGTTCGCAACAGAAAACGCGGTACGGTCAAGGCAATGTAACGGGCGTCTTCGCTCTGCCGAAAACTTTGCCACTTGGCAAACTGCGGGCCTTCGAAATGGTCCCTGAGGTCCTTCAGGTCGGGCAATCCGGTGAAGCTTTCCAGCCCGAAGAAGCTCGGGCCGGCAGCGGCGATGAAAGGGGCATGGGCCATGCACGCGACACTGGCGACGTATTGCATGAGCTTCACATCGGGTGCGCTGGGGGATAGGTAATAGTTGGAGATGATCGCGCCTACCGGCTGACCGCCGAACTGGCCGTACTCGGCGCTGTAGATATGCTTGTACAGCCCCGACTGGGTAATTTCCGAGGCGTCTTCAAAATCGTCCAGCAGGTCCGTGCGCGAGACATTCAGCAGTTCGATCTTGATGTTCTCGCGAAAATCAGTGCGTTCGACCAGTAACTGCAGCCCTCTCCAGGACGCCTCCAGCGCCTGGAAATCCGGATGATGCAGAATCTCATCCATTTGTTGACTGAGCTTGATATCGATCTCGGCAATCATCCGGTCGACCAGGTGTTTCTTGACCGGTTCTGCACGGTTGTGCGGCTTGACCAGCTCTTCGATAAACGCCGACACGCCGCGCTTGGCGATGCCGTAAGCCTCGTCGTCGGCGCTCAATAATGTCTGGGCAATAATGTTATCGAGGATGCTGCCCTCGGCGGAGCCTTGCAGGGGCTGCGAGTTGCTTGGGGTGGTCGTCATGCTGTCAGTGTCCTTTTACTGAAAATGTCAGGCGTCTGGATTGTTCAACCCGAGTTCGGCCAGAACCCGAGCGCGGGAACCGTCGTCGGCCAACGCCTGTTCGATGGCTTTGCGAAAACTGGGGGTGTTACCCAGCGGCCCCTTGAGTGCCATCAACGCTTCACGCAGTACCATCAGCTTCTGCAATGCGGGAATTTGCTCGACGAGATTCGCCGGGTTGAAATCCTTCATCGAATTGATCCGCACCTCGACGGCCAGCTCCTCGACGTCAGCCGCCTCCTGCAGACGATTGGGCACACTCAGCGTCAAGCTGAGCGCCTGTTTCGCCAACACCTCGTCAAGGGTGTTCTTGTCGATGCCGATGGGCTTTCTATCCTCGAGCTTGCGCGGGTCTTCACGCTGGGAGAAATCCCCCAGCACCAGCAACTTCAGCGGTAGCTCGACCTCCTCCTGAACCCCGCCGACCGCAGGTTTGAAGGTGATGTTGATACGTTCCTTGGGGGCTACCGAACCGTCTTTGGCCATGTTGTATCTCCTTTTTGATCGGGCTTCATTCAAGTACTGCTTCAAGGTCGAAGTGGCACAACCGGCGATGGGTGAGATCCTTGCTTTCGCGCACGGTGTGACTTTGTGGCAAGCGGTCATAGCAGCGATACAGCAGCCGAGCGACTTGCAGAGCCAGTTGCGGCTCCCAGCGTTCGAGCCCGGCGCGTTGCAATTCGAGGTCCAGTTGTTCCAGCTGAACCCTGCCCAGGTCGTGCTTGCCGGCCCGCATGCACAACCGGGCGAGTGCGAGTTGCCAGTGGAAACGGGCCCGTTCGCCGCGTGCCGCCTGCTGCCCTTGCTTGAGCACAGCAACCGCGGCCTTGAGTCCTTCCTTGCGCAGCACCGGCATCACCGCCTGCAAGGCCGCATCCCACGATTCGCCTGCCACATCGGGCACAACGCTGGAGGGCTCGGTCCTTTGCAGGTGACGCATGACATGCAGGGTGATCCATTCACAGGTAGCCGGATCCGCGAACGGTGTTCCGTCGTCGAACCTGTAGTCAGGCAAGCCCGGCAGGCGTTGCAGGAGCAAAGCAAAGTGCATTTCCAGCTCGGTCCTGGCGGGCTCTGCCTGCAACGCCTCAAGGCACTCCCAGGCCATACGCAGTCCGTCAAACCAGAACAATGCACCGGCCAGGCTGACTTCAAGCTCCAGCAACAGATCAGCGTAATGACCTTGGCTGAGGCGCTCCTGACAACGCTTGAGTTTGTCGGCAGAGAGCGGGCGCAGAGCCGTAACGCGCTCACCATTGGCGTCGGGATAATTGATGAGCGTCAGCCACGCCAAGGTGCGGCTCAGGCGCAATGCGCGCACGTCACTGGCACTCTGGCGCAACCACCAGGCGCACAAAGGACGGGCCTGCTCCTGCAAGGCGCGTAGTAATTTGTGCGCGTCTTTTTCGTTGTTCACCGCCGGCTCCGGCTTGAGCAATTGCGTGGTCGCTTGCTTGACCTGGGCAATCACACTCAAGACACCGCCAGGCTCAGCCGCGCCTCGCGAAGTACGCGCCAAGCGCTCCGACAGCTGCCTGCGGATCGGTAACAACAGGGGTGCGTCCGCTCCAAGATGCTGGTCCCATAGCTCATCGAGTCGGATGAGGTGGTCATGTAACGCCTGAAACAAAGGCCGCTGATCCAGAAGCGAAAGGTCCTGCGCAAAGAGCTGCTCCAGCCGCAGCACCAACCAACCCAACGCGGCAACGCGTGTACGCGGCTTGACCGGGTAGACCACAACCCAGTGATGCTCACAGAGATGCCGCAGCAGAGCGAGCCCCGCCAACAGTCCGGCGAATGAATCACGCTGATGAAGGGCCCAGGTCAACCAGACGGCGACTCGCAGGTCCTTGGAATGCTCACGCAAAAAGTGCTCGCTGAGCTCACTGACCTTCTGCCAATCGGGCAGGCTCGCGCCATGAATCGAATGCGCCTTGCCCAGCTCCGCTTCCAGTGCCTCGAACTCGCCTGAAAAGCGCATATCACTTCCAGCAAACGCGTTTGGCGAACACGGTCGCCGCGCCAATTCAAGGTAATAGTCGCAAAGCTTTTCCGAGTAATCCATTTAGAGGCGCACACAACTATCCATCACAGAAAAAAACAAACTAACCGCTCTTTAGATGCGCATCAGAATGCCATTTAACTTTCACCCAGCGAGTGAATGAAGTGTGCGAACACTAGCCATGCCGGAGCCAATCATCAAGCAACAGAAAATCACTTAAGGATTTTCCTACAAACCAATAAAACCGAGACCTGCGCAACAAATTGCACAGTCAAATGGATCAAAAAAAACCGCGTCACATCCCAGGACTCAACAGTGACAGCCCGAATCGCATGAGCAACTAACTGCACATATATGCGCAAACAACTACCGAAAAAAATGGCAAAACCCTCACCACAACTTTCCAACATTCTCCGCTCAACTCTTCCGCCCCCTTATTTCATTGCACCTTCTAATTTCAGGCACGCTTCTTGTTATAGGAACTACTTGCCCGTCCGGCAACGAAGCCGTTCGGCAATCCCTACTTAATCAGGCAAGGAAACCAGTCATGCCAACACCCGCGTACCTCTCCGTCACCGGCGTCAAACAAGGTTTGATTACGGCGGGTACATTCACCCAGGACTCAGTAGGCAATCTTTTTCAGGAAGGTCATGAAGATCAGATCCTGGTGCAGGCATTTGCTCACCAGGTGATCATTCCCCGCGACCCGCAATCAGGCCAGCCGACGGGGCAACGGGTACATAAGCCCCTCATGATCAGCAAGATTTTCGACAAATCCTCACCACTGCTATTCAGCGCACTGACCTCAGGCGAAGAAGTGACGTGCCGGCTCGAATGGTTCCGCACTTCGTCAGCCGGAACCCAGGAACACTACTTCACCATGGAGCTCGAGGGCGCGACCATCGTGGACATTCAATCGCGCATGCCTAATTGCCAGGACCCCGACAACGCGCATTTCACCCATCTGGAGGATGTGTATTTCACCTATCGCAAAATCGTCTGGACCCACGAAGTCGCCGGCACGTCCGGCTCTGACGACTGGCGCAGCCCAGTGGCCAGTTAAGTAAGGCTCACGCAGGACCGGCAGCCAGGGAAGGCGCCGCTCCTGCTGCTGGAGGCGTGGGTACCTACAGCAACAACGGCCGTGACGCACTGTCTGCCGTGTTTTGATGTTGCTTTTGATCTGCTCTAGATCTGCTTTTGATCTGCTTTGGATCTTGATCTCAGGCGCCCCGTTAAACCACGCTGGCCGAACGCAGGCTTGAATCCGTGGGTAACCCGGCAGGACGCCGGGTTAGCCGCCCCGCGCCATGGATGGCGCGTAGCGGCGGCCCACGGATTCAAGCCTGCGTTCGGGCACACCGAGCCTGAGCGAGGTGCCGAGTGGTGGGGCAAAGGCCTTTTGCTTACTTTTGGGCCTTTCCAAAAGTGAGCCGCTGTAAGAGCGGAACCCTAAGCCGCCGTTACCGCAGCAATGGATATGTACACAACCCATTCCGACATCCTGGTCGGCCCATAGGCCGCCACGGGAGCAAGCCCCCTCACCACAGGTGCTACACCATCGCCAACGGATGCTTACGCCTGGGCGCACCAAATACACGATCAATCGCATCCAGATCATGCTCATCCAACACCAGTTTCGCAGCCCCGGCATTAAGCCGCACATGCTCGGGCTTGACGGCCTTGGGGATAGCAATCACCCCTTCCTGACGCAAAACCCAAGCAAGGCAAACCTGGGCAGGCGTCACACCATGGCGATGAGCAACCTGCTTGAGCGTGGAACTGGACAACAGCTCACCGCCTTGCGCAATCGGGCAATAAGCCATCAACGGCAAATGATGTTGCTGCCACCACGGCAGCAAGTCGAACTCGATACCGCGCTCTTCGATGTTGTAGAGCACCTGGTTGGTCGCACAGGCCGGCGATGCCAGCTCCTGCAGGTCGGCGACATCAAAATTGGAGACACCCCAACGGCCGATCTTGCCGGCCTCACGCAGGCGCTCGAACGCCTCGACGGTTTCTTCAAGGGGGTACTGGCCACGCCAATGCAACAGATACAAGTCAATGTAGTCCGTGCCCAAGCGTTGCAGGCTGGCTTCGCAGGCTCGTGGAACGCCCTGGTGACTGGCATTGTGAGGGTACACCTTGCTGACCAGGAACACCTGGTCACGCCTGCCGCGAATGGCCTCGCCGACCACCCGTTCGGCGCCGCCCTCGCCGTACATCTCGGCGGTATCGATCAGGCGCATGCCCTCGTCGATACCCAACTGCAGCGCGGCCACTTCGGCGCGCTGCTGGTCCGGGTTTTCGCCCATGCGCCAGGTCCCCTGGCCGATGACCGGCACAGGAACGCCAGCCAGATCAATGGTACGCATGACAATCTCCTGATGAGTTCGCAGGTCTAGAGTGTGGCACTGAGCGGACAGAAGGGTTCAATCGAAGTATGGTTACGTTTTGCCCACTCGCCAGGTAGCTCTCCCATGCTGTTTGTAGTGATGCTCGGGGGCAAGCACCCCAGGGCCCGAATCGAAGTGCACGATGTGGTCTTTACCGTGGCGGATACGCTGCAAGCCACTTATCCGCAATTGCGCGACAACTGGTTCGGCAGCCCGTCCGGTATGCATATCGATGCGTGGATGGGGGTCGACGGTGTGGATGGCTGGAAAGTCGAAGTGAGCCACCTGGCGCCGAGCGCCGATGCCCAGCGGTTGTACTTCATCAATCTCGGCGGCTATGAAGCCGGCGCCTTTGGCGAAGCTCATCACTACGTGCTGGTCGTGGCCCGCAACCCGCAGGAAGCCAAGGCCAAAGGCAAACAGAAGATGCTGAGCCACTGGTCTCTGGCCCACACCGACCGCGTGATGGATGTCGACGACTGCCTGCCCATCGACCTGGTGGACGGCCGCTATATTCACCTCGTACAAGGCTCGCATCGCCCCATCATTCAGCAAAATGACTATATCGTCCTGAGCTGAGCACAGACAGTTCCTGGGCGTTCAAGAATGACCGCTGGTTCATCGGATCGGAACTTTGCCAGGAAATAACCGCCTGAATCCGGTAGGCTCACCCTTTTCATTCAAGGAGTTACTCCCATGGCCAAAGCCACCGCCCGTCATATCCTCGTTTCCAGCGAAGACAAGTGCAACGAACTGAAGGCCCAAATCGAAGGCGGCGCTGATTTCGCAGAAATCGCCAAAGCCAACTCCAGCTGCCCTTCCAGCCGCCAAGGCGGTGACCTGGGTTCGTTCGGTCCAGGCCAGATGGTCAAGGAATTCGACACCGTCGTATTCAGCGCCCCGATCAATACCGTGCAAGGCCCGGTGAAGACCCAGTTCGGTTATCACCTGCTGGAAGTCACCAGCCGCCAGGACTGATCCCGTCCGCGCTGATGCGATAAACAACGGCCCGCCTCTTGGTGGGCCGTTGTGCATGTGATGACTGGCGACACGGATGCCGTTAGCGTACAAATCCCTATTCTTCTTCACCCGGCGTTCAAGGCTGATAATGCGATTGGCTTTTTCCAGACTGCTCAGTACCTCCCTGGCCCTGCTGCTGGCCAGTACCGCCGTGATCGCGGCCCCGCAGACCTACCTGACGGTGTACGGCGAACCGGCCAAGTATCCCGCCGGCTTCAGCCACTTCGACTATGTCAACCCCGACGCCCCCAAGGGCGGCAGCCTGCGGCGCTCGGCCATCGAGATCGGGCGCTTCGACCATGTGCTGCCGTATATCGACAAAGGCATCGGCGTATCCCAGGTCGACGGCTGGCTCTATGCGCCCCTCGCCCAGCGCTCCCTGGATGAACCCTATACCGTGTATGGCCTGGTGGCAGAGAAGATGGAACGCGCCGATGACGGTTTGTCCTTGCGCTTCTTCCTCAACCCCAAGGCACGCTTCGCCGATGGCAAGCCGATCACTGCCGAAGACGTGCGCTACAGCTTCGACTTGCTGATGACCCAGGGCAGCTTGCGCTTTCGGACGCTGTTCGCCGACGTCAAGCACGTCGAAGTCGAAGGCGAGCGCCAGGTGCGTTTCGACTTTTCCAGCAATGAAAACCGCACCCTGCCCCTGGATGTCGCCACCCTGCCGGTGTTTCCCGAGCACTGGTGGAAAACCCGCGACTTCGCCAACGGCGGCGGCTACGAAGCCCCACTGGGCAGTGGCCCGTACACCATCAGCAAGATCGACTCCGGCAGCACCATCACCTTTACCCGTGACCCCAACTGGTGGGGCAAGGACCTTGCGGTCAGCCGTGGCCTGTACAACTTCGACCACCTGAGCCTGGAATATTTCGGCGACACCGAAGTCGCCCGCCAGGTGCTGCGCGGTGGCGCCTATGATTTCAACCGCGAGTTTTCCGCCACCGGCTATTCCATCGGCTACAACGGGCCGGCCCTGGACGATGGCCGCCTGCAACGCGCCCATTTGGCCAAGGAAATGCCGCAACCGGCCCAGGGCTATGTGTTCAACGTGCAAAAACCGATGTTCAAGGACCGCCGCGTGCGCCAGGCCCTGGCGATGCTGTGGGATTTCGAATGGGCCAACCGGCAGATGATGCGCAATATGTATATCCGCCAGCAGAGCTTCTTCTCCAACAGCCCGCTGGCCGCCAGCCAACCGCCCACACAAGAGGAACTGGCGATTCTCGAACCCTTGCGTGGGCAAGTGCCCGACGAGGTGTTCACCCAGGTGTTCAAGGCACCGGTCACCGACGGCAGCGGCATGATCCGCGACAAACAGCTGCAAGCGCTGGCCCTGCTGGAAGAAGCCGGCTGGAAACCCGACGGTGACAAACTGGTCAACGCCGACGGCGAAGCGCTGGAGTTCACCTTTCTCAGCGCCCAGGCCGGGCTGGAACGCCTGCTGCTGCCGTACAAGCGCAACCTGGCGCAGATCGGCATCACCCTGAATATCCGGCGCATCGACGCTTCCCAATACGTGAATCGAATCATGGCCCGAGACTACGACATGATCGTGATCGGCTTCCCGGTCACCACCTCACCCGGCATGGAGCTGTACAACTACTTCGGTTCAGCTGCGGCCTACGATCCAGGCGCCAACAACTACGCGGTGCTCAAGG
This sequence comes from Pseudomonas sp. R19M, assembly GCF_050312585.1. Taxonomy (NCBI): domain Bacteria; kingdom Pseudomonadati; phylum Pseudomonadota; class Gammaproteobacteria; order Pseudomonadales; family Pseudomonadaceae; genus Pseudomonas; species Pseudomonas sp. R19M. The sequence goes on along the minus strand of NZ_JBNPJV010000090.1, from coordinate 5,552 downwards.
ACCCGGCCGTCGACACGTTGATCAAGGGCCTGGTCAAAGCCGACACCCAAGCCCAGATGCTCACCTACGCCCACGCCCTGGACCGGGTGCTGCAGTGGAACTACCTGTGGATTCCCAACTACTACCCGCCCGGCACCTCGGCGGCCTGGTGGAACCGCTTCGGCCGCCCCGCCATCGAGGCCAAAAACGACGAAGCCCTGGAAACCTGGTGGGAGATCAGTCCGACACCGTTGACCAATGAGCAAATGAACGCCGAATTGAAAAAACGCGGAGCGACCCACTGATGTTTGCCTACATCGTACGGCGCCTGCTGTTGATCATCCCGACGTTGGTGATCATCCTGCTGGTGAATTTCGTGATCGTACAGGCCGCGCCCGGTGGCCCGGTGGAACAGGCCATCGCCCACTTGCAGGGGATCGGCGGCGGTGGCGTCGGCGGCTCGTCCGGCGAAAGCGTCAGCGGCGGCTCACGCGCCAGCCGGGGCCTGGACCCGAAGCTGATTGCCGACATCGAGAAACAGTACGGCTTCGACAAGCCCGCGCCGGAACGCCTGTGGCTGATGCTCAAGAGCTATGCCCAACTGGACTTTGGCAACAGTTTCTTTCGCGGCAAGACTGTGATCGACCTGATCCTCGAAAAAATGCCGGTGACCATTTCTCTCGGCCTGTGGGCCACGCTGATCACCTACCTGGTGTCGATCCCCCTAGGGATTCGCAAGGCCGTGCGTCATGGCAGCAGTTTCGACGTGTGGAGCAGCACCGCGATTGTCATCGGCTATGCCATGCCGGCGTTCCTGTTCGCCATGTTCCTGATCGTGCTCTTTGCCGGCGGCACTTCGTTGAACTGGTTCCCGGTGCGCGGGCTGGTGTCGGAAAACTTCGAAGAGCTGAGCACCGTGGGCAAAATCGCCGACTATTTCTGGCACCTGGTCTTGCCCGTCACCTCATTGGTGATCGGCGGGTTCGCCACGCTGACTATCCTGACCAAAAACTCGTTCCTCAATGAAATCACGCGCCAGTACGTGGTGACCGCCCGCGCCAAGGGCTTGAGCGAGCGACGCGTGCTGTACGGGCATGTGTTCCGCAATGCGATGTTGTTGGTGATCTCGGGCATTCCCCAAGCGTTTATCGCGGTGTTCTTTGCCGGCTCGCTGCTGATCGAGGTGATCTTTTCCCTCGATGGCCTGGGCCGCATGAGCTACGAAGCGGCGGTGTCCCGCGATTACCCGGTGGTGTTCGGCTCGCTGTTTATCTTCACCCTGTTCGGGCTCTTGATAAAACTGATCGGTGACCTCTGCTACACCCTGGTGGACCCGCGTATCGACTTCGCCGCGAGGAACGCCTGATGCTCAATCTTTCCCCCGTGGCCCGTCGGCGTTTCGAGCGTTTCAAGAAGAACCGTCGCGGCTGGTGGTCACTGTGGCTGTTTATCGGGCTGTTTATCCTGACATTGGGCGGCGAGCTGATCGCCAATGACAAGCCCCTGGTGCTCAGCTACAAGAACGAGCTGTATTTCCCGGTCTTCAAGCGCTACACCGAACAGCAGTTCGGCGGGCAGTTGCCGTTCCAGGCCGATTACCGCAGCGACTACGTGCAAAAGCTGATCAAGCAGGACGGCGGCTGGATGCTGTTCCCGCCGATTCCGTTCAGCGACGACACGCCCAACTACGAACTGACCCGCCCCGCCCCCAGCCCACCGTCTGCGGTGAACTGGTTGGGCACCGATGACCAGGCACGGGATGTACTGGCGCGGGTGATCTTCGGCGCCCGGGTGTCGATCCTGTTTGCCCTGGCGCTCACCGCCATCAGCGCCGCTATCGGCATCGCTGCCGGCGCATTGCAAGGCTTTTACGGCGGCTGGATCGACCTGCTCGGCCAGCGCATCCTCGAGGTGTGGTCCGGGTTGCCGGTGCTCTACCTGCTGATCATCCTTTCGGGTTTCGTCGAGCCGAATTTCTGGTGGCTGCTGGGGATCATGGCGTTGTTTTCCTGGCTGGCCCTGGTGGACGTGGTGCGTGCCGAGTTCCTGCGCGGACGCAACCTGGAATACGTCAAGGCCGCACGGGCATTGGGCCTGGGCAATGGCAAAATCATTCGCCGGCATATCCTGCCCAACGCCATGACCGCCACCCTGAGCTACCTGCCGTTTATCCTGACCGGGGCGATTTCCACTTTGAGCGCCCTGGATTTCCTCGGCTTCGGCATGCCTGCAGGCAGCGCTTCCCTGGGCGAACTGATCGCCCAGGGCAAGCAGAACCTGCAAGCGCCCTGGCTGGGCCTGACGGCGTTTTTCAGCCTGGCGCTGATCTTGTCGCTGCTGGTCTTTATCGGTGAGGCATTACGTGATGCCTTCGACCCACGTTCATGAGTGACGCCGTATGAACCTGATCGAAATCCGCGACCTCAGCGTCGCTTTCAGCGGCCAGACCGTGGTGCGCAACCTGAGCCTGGATATCCGTCCTGGCGAATGCCTGGCGCTAGTGGGTGAATCGGGCTCGGGCAAGTCGGTGACGGCGCATTCGATCCTGCAACTGCTGCCCGAAGCCGGTACGCGCACCACAGGCTCGGTGAAGTACCGTGGCCAGGAGTTGATCGGGGCGTCGCCAGCCACCCTGCAAAAGCTGCGTGGCAACCGGATTGCAATGATCTTCCAGGAGCCGATGACGTCCCTCAACCCGCTGCACAGCATCGAAAAACAGATCGGCGAAACCTTGCTGCTGCACAAGGGCCTGGGCGGCAAGGCGGCACAGGCGCGCATCCTTCAATTGCTCGACCTGGTGGGCATCCAGAAGCCCCGGGAGCGGCTCAAGGCTTACCCGCACCAACTCTCCGGTGGTCAGCGCCAGCGGGTGATGATCGCCATGGCCCTGGCGTGCGAGCCGGAACTGCTGATCGCCGACGAACCGACCACCGCGCTGGACGTCACCGTGCAACGCAAGATCCTGCTGCTGCTCAAGTCCCTGCAGGAACGCCTGGGCATGTCGCTGCTATTGATCAGTCACGACCTCAACCTGGTCCGCAGCATTGCTCAACGCGTGTGCGTGATGCGCGCCGGGGACATTGTCGAGCAGGCGGACTGCCAGACCTTGTTCAACGCACCGCAGCACCCTTACAGCCGCCTGCTGCTGGACGCCGAGCCGAGCGGTGATGTGCTGTGCCGTGATGAACGCGAAACGGTGTTGCAGGTGGACGACCTGAGCGTGCAATTCCCGCTCGGCGGCGGTCTGTTTCGACGCAAGACCTACCTGCGCGCAGTGGATGGCATCAGCCTCAGCGTACAGCGCGGCAAGACCCTGGGGATTGTCGGCGAATCTGGCTCGGGCAAATCCACCCTGGGCCAGGCGATCCTGCGCCTGCTGGAGTCCACCGGCAGCATCCGCTTCCAGGGTGCGGCCCTGGACCCGCTGAACCCTCAGCAGATGCGCCCGTGGCGCAAGCAGATGCAGGTGGTGTTCCAGGACCCTTACGGCAGCCTCAGCCCGCGCATGTCGGTGCAGCAGATCATCAGCGAAGGCCTGGAAGTGCATGCGCCGTGCAGCCTGGAAGATCGCGACGCCCAGGTGATCCAGGTGCTCAAGGATGTGGGCCTCGACCCAGAGAGCCGGCATCGTTACCCCCATGAGTTTTCCGGCGGCCAGCGTCAACGCATCGCCATCGCCCGCGCATTGGTGCTCAAGCCTGCACTGATGCTGCTCGACGAACCCACTTCGGCACTCGACCGGACAGTGCAGAAACAGGTGGTAGCGTTGCTGCGTGAGTTGCAGGAAAAATACGGCCTGACCTACCTGTTTATCAGCCATGACCTGGCCGTGGTACGCGCCATGGCCCATGACATGATTGTGATCAAGGACGGCAAAGTGGTGGAGCGCGGCGCGAGCCACGACGTGTTCGATGCACCGCAACACCCTTACACCAAAGAGCTGCTGGCAGCGGCGCACATCCCCTTGTAGGAGCGAGCTTGCTCGCGAAGCACAAATAGGCGACACGGGGTATCGGGCAGCGCTGCGTTATCGTTGATGTTTTTCGCGAGCAAGCTCGCGCCTACAGGATTCTGCACGCATGAGTACCAGCCTCAAGGACTACCAACAGGTTCGCGGCCAGGCGATCCAGTCGCTGTTCGAGATCATCGAGCAGTCCAGTGAAGGCACGGTGATTGTCGACCGCGACGCAAATATCGTCTGGATGAACGAGCGCTACGCCAAGCGCTTCGGGCTCAACAGCGCTGACGAAGCCATCGGCCAGCCCTGTGAGAAGGTCATTTCCAACAGCCTGCTGCGCCAAGTGGTGCGCACCGACCGGCCGATTCTGCTGGATATCCAGGACACGCCCAAAGGCCCGCTGGTGGTGATGCGCCTGCCGATCCATGACGAAGCCGGGGCAGTGATCGGGGCGATTGGCTTTGCGCTGTTTGATGAACTGCGCAACCTGTCGCCGATGATCGAACGTTACCTGAGCATGCAACAGGAGCTGGCGTCGACCCGCTCGCTGCTGCGCAAGCGTCAGAGCAAGTACAACTTCGCCCATTTTATCGGCACCAGCACTGCCAGCCTGGAAGTCAAACGCCGGGCACGCCGCAGTGCGAGTGCCGAGTCACCGGTATTGCTGCTTGGCGAGACCGGCACCGGCAAGGAGCTGCTCGCTCAGGCGATTCATGGCGCTTCGAATCGGGCGAGCAAAGCCTTCGTCAGTATCAACAGCGCGGCCATCCCCGCAGACCTGCTGGAGGCCGAATTCTTCGGCACCGCCCCCGGCGCGTTTACCGGCGCCGACCGTAAGGGGCGCCCCGGCAAACTGCAGATCGCCCAGGGCGGCACGCTGTTTCTCGATGAAATTGGCGATATGCCGCTGCCGCTGCAAAGCAAACTGCTGCGGGTGCTGCAGGAAAAGGAATATGAACCGGTCGGTTCCAACGAGATGCTGCACAGCGATGTACGCGTGATCGCCGCCACCTCCATGGACCTGGAAGCGGCGATCAAGCGCGGTGAGTTTCGTGCGGACTTGTATTACCGGCTCAACGTGCTGCCGATCCAGGTGCCGCCCTTGCGTGAGCGCCTGGAGGACATCCCGGCGCTGAGCGAGGCGATTCTTGAAGAACTGCTCAGCCGCCACGAACTCGCCCCCGAGGCCTTGGGGTTGCTGGCGCAACATGCGTGGCCGGGGAATATCCGCGAGCTGCGCAATGTGCTGGAGCGTGCGGCGTTGTTGAGTGATGACCTGGTGTTGAATGCCGCAGACATTCGAGCGGCGATCGGTACGTTCAGCCCGGTGGAGCGCAGTACGCTGCGGGCGATCGAGGGTGAGTCGTTCAGCGCTGCACGGGAACGCTTTGATCGGCAGGTGATCACGGGCGCACTGCAAGCCTGTGACGGCAATGTGGTGGAGGCGGCCAGGCGCCTGGGGCTTGGGCGGTCGACGCTGTACAAGAAGATGGTGGCGCTGGGCATCATCCAATCTCAATAAAGAGACAAAGCTCTCATAATAGAGACTTCCTCCTGTGGGAGGGGGCTTGCTCCCGATAGCGGTGCTCCAGTCAGCATTTTTATTGCCTGGCAT
>NZ_JBNPJV010000083.1:0-89943 GCF_050312585.1 Pseudomonas sp. R19M | reverse complement strand
GTGTCATCCACCGCAAGCATCATTGATAGACCGCTATCGGGAGCAAGCCCCCTCCCACAGGTCGGGTTGACAAGCTGGGGGGAGCGTAAGGATACTCGAGACAAGTCATACGACAACCTACAACAATAATGGAATCCACATGACCACAATCACCTCGCCCACACCCTTCAACCGCCTGCTGCTCACCGGCGCCGCCGGGGGCTTGGGCAAAGTCCTGCGTGAACGCCTGCGCCCCTATGCTCGGGTGTTGCGCCTGTCGGACATCGCCCCGATGGCCCCGGCCGCCGACGCGTCTGAAGAAGTGCAACCCTGTGACCTCGCCGACAAACACGCCGTGCACCAGTTGGTCGAAGGTGTCGACGCGATCCTGCATTTTGGCGGCGTGTCAGTGGAGCGCGCCTTTGAAGAGGTACTCGGCGCCAACATCTGCGGGACTTTCCACATCTACGAAGCCGCCCGCCGCCACGGCGTGAAGCGCGTGGTCTTCGCCAGTTCCAACCATGTGATCGGCTTCCACAAACAAGGCGAAATCCTCGACGCCCACTCCCCTCGCCGCCCGGACAGCTACTACGGTCTGTCCAAATCCTACGGCGAAGACCTGGCCAGTTTTTACTTCGACCGTTACGGCATCGAGACCGTGAGCATCCGTATCGGCTCCTCGTTCCCCGAACCGCAAAACCGCCGGATGATGCACACCTGGCTGAGCTTCGACGACCTCACGCAACTGCTGGAACGTGCGCTCTACACCCCCAACGTCGGCCATACCGTGGTGTACGGCATGTCGGCTAACCTCGACACCTGGTGGGACAACCGCTACGCCGTGCACCTGGGCTTTGTGCCCAAGGACAGTTCCGAAGTGTTCCGCGCCCAGGTCGAAACCCAGCCACCCATGGCTGAAAACGACCCGGCCAAGGTCTACCAAGGCGGTGCGTTTTGCGCGGCCGGCCCCTTCGGTGACTGAACCATGCCCGCTGAATTGATCGTCGACGCCCGCAACACCGTGGGCGAATGCCCAGTCTGGGTACCCGAGGAACAGGCGCTGTATTGGGTCGATATTCCCAACGGCGGCCTGCAACGCTGGAGCGCCGCCACCGGCCATCTCGCGGCCTGGAAAGCCCCGCAAATGCTTGCCTGCATCGCACGTAGCGACGCCGGCAACTGGGTTGCCGGCATGCAAACCGGGTTTTTCCAACTCACCCCGCACAACGACGGCAGCCTCGACACCACCCCCTTGGCGACCGTCGAACACCCGCGCGCGGACATGCGCCTGAACGACGGCCGCTGTGATCGCCAGGGCCGCTTCTGGGCCGGCAGCATGGTCTTGGACATGGGCCTTGGGGCCGCCGAGGGCACTCTTTATCGCTTCGCCGCAGGTGCAACGCCGCAGGCTCAGCTAAGCGGGTTTATCACCCTCAACGGCCTGGCCTTCAGCCCCGATGGGCGCACGATGTATGCCTCGGACTCGCACCCGTCGGTGCAGCAGGTCTGGGCGTTCGATTACGACCTGGAGAGCGGCACACCGTCCAATCGCCGCGTGTTCATCGACATGCACGCGCACCCCGGCCGCCCCGACGGCGCGGCCGTCGACGCCGACGGCTGCTATTGGATCTGCGCCAACGACGCAGGACTGGTCCACCGTTTCACCCCCGAGGGCCGCCTCGACCGCTCGCTCAGCGTGCCGGTGAAAAAACCCAGCATGTGCGCGTTCGGCGGCAGTCGCCTGGACACCTTGTTCGTCACCTCGATTCGTGACGACCACAGCGAGCAGTCCCTGGCCGGCGGCGTGTTCGCCCTCAACCCCGGTGCCCAGGGGTTACCCGAACCTACGTTTGCGTGTCGCAAGCCTGGGTGACGCTGGCACCTGTTGAGCGGCGTGGTCTCAAGGCGGGCTGTTTTTCAAGCGCCCCGCGGTGTCGATACTGACGACCACCGACAACCCCGGCCGCAGCCGCTCGCTCTCGGCCTGGTCGGGGTCGACCGTGATCCGCACCGGCACGCGCTGGGCGATCTTGACGAAGTTGCCGGTGGCGTTATCGGCCTGCAACAGGCTGAACTCCGAACCGGTCGCCGGGGAAATATGCTGCACAGTGCCATGAAACTTGCGGTGGTTCAGCGCATCCACGGTGAAGGTCACCGGCTGGCCGACCTGCACGTTGTCCATCTGGGTTTCTTTCATATTGGCGATCACCCACAACTGCGGGGGCACCAGGGCCATCAACTGCGCGCCGGAATTGACATAGGCGCCAAGGCGCACGCCAATCTGCCCCAACTGGCCATCACGCGGCGCGGTGATGCGGGTGTTGGACAGGTCGATGCGCGCCAGCTCCACCGCCGCCTCGGCACTGGCCACGGCGGCCTCCAGGGAACCGCGATTGACGATCACGGTTTGCAGATCCTGCCGGGCAATTTCCAGGCTGGCCTGGGCTTGGGCCACCGAGGCGATCGTCTGCGCGTTCGCCGCACGGGTCACGTCCAGCTCGCGCTTGGACACGGAACCGTCGCCGATCAGTTCTTCATTGCGGCGCAGGTCGGCAAGGCTCTTGCGCGACTGCGCCTGGCTATCCGCCAACGCGGCCTGGCGCAGCTTGATGGTGGCTTCGGCGCTGTTGCGCTGCTGCACCACATTGGCCAACGCGGCTTTCTGTACCGCCAATTGTGCCAGTGCCTGGTCGAGGCGCTGCTTGTAGATGCGGTCGTCCAGGCGCACCAGCAGGTCGCCGGCTTTCACGTACTGGAAGTCCTGCACCGGCACCTCAAACACATAACCGCTCAGTTGCGGGCCGATGATCGTCACCTGGCCGCGCACCAGCGCATTTTCAGTGGTCTCCACGGCGCTGCTGAACGGCGGCAATTGCCAGGCATACAACACGATCAACACACCGACGATGGCAATCGCGGCAAAGCCCAGCGAAGAGACGATGCGCACCCGCAACGAGCGCGGTTCGGTAATGGTCGAGCCCGGTGGGGTGCTGCCTTCCGGGGTCGAGGCAATGGCGTTGGTGGTCGTGGTTGTCGATTCGGTCATGAAGAAACGCCGCTGGGTTGAACGGGAGGAGTGGCTGCTCGGGTGGTGCTCATCAGCCATAGGCTGCGCAAAAAGATCCAGGTCATGGTCAGTATCGCGATGATCGCGATCAGCATGAAGACATCGTTGTAAGCCATTACGTTCGCCTCCCGGGTCGCGGCCGTGGCGAGGCTGCGGATGCCCATCAGGTTACGCAATTCCGGGTCGGCGACGATACCGCCATAGGCCGAACCGCCGCTCTGTACCCGTGCGGCCACGCGGGGGTCGAGCAAGGTCAAGTGCTCGACGATCATGCTTGAATGATACTTTTCGCGCACGATCTGGAAGGTGCCGAGCAGCGCTGCGCCGATCAGGCCGCCGAGGTTCTGGCAAATGCCGAACATCACCGAAAAACTCACCAGGTTGCGCGGGTTGGTCAGCACGTTCTTCGTGCCCAGCACCATGGTCGGCCCCAGGAAGAACGTACCGCCAAAGCCCAGCAGGAACTGACTGATATACAGGTTCTGCGGCCGGGTCAGGTTGCTGGAAAAACTGTCCATCACCGACCCCGTGGCCATCAGCGCCAGGGAAATCACCAGGGGCATCAACAGGTGCGCGGGGTTGATGGTCAACGCGCTGACCACCAGCCCGGCGATCGCGCCGGCCAGCATGACCACGTACAGCGTGTGCATCTGTTGGTAGCTCATGTTCAACATCTGCATGAACCCCACCGCGCCGGTGGACTGTTCGGACAGCACCATGCGAATCAGGATCACCGCCAGCGCCAGGCGAATCATGGTGCCGCTGCCCAGCCAGCGGGTCATCAGCATCGGGTTGGCGCGGTTATGTTCGATGGCCAGGCCGGCCATGATCAGTATCAGCGAGGCGGCCGAGGCGATGCCGATCCACGGCGCTTCCAGCCACCAGTCGATACGGCCCAGGGACAACACCGCGCACAGCAGCGCCACGCCGCTGGCGAGGATGGCGAAGGTGAGGAAGTCGAGTTTTTCAAAGGTCTTGAAACGGTCGCCCGGCGGCAGCTTGAGCAGGAACACACAACCCAGGCAGATCAGCGCCAAGCCCAGCTCGAACAGGTACAGGCCGCGCCACTCGGCAATCTGCAGCAAGTCTTCGGAGAACAGTCGCGCCAGCGGCAAGGCCAGCTGCGCGGTGCCCAACCCCAGGACCAGGGCTTTGAGGCGCCACTTGGCCGGGAATGCCTGGATCATGTAGTACAACCCCAGGGAACTCAGCGCCGCCCCCACCATGCCGTGCGCCGCCCGCACCGCAATGGCCGAACTGAGGTCGTTGACGAACAAGTGGCCGAAGGTAACCAGCGCATACAGCACCAGGAACACTTCGGTAAACGCGCGCAGGCCGAACTGCTGGCGGAACTTCACCAGCAGCAGGTTCATGCACACGTTGGTCATCACATAGGCGGCGGGCAGCCAGGCCATTTCGGCGGTGGTCGCCCCCAGTGCGCCTTGCAGGTATTGCAGGTTGGCGATGACCAGGGCATTCCCCAGCCCCCCGGTGATTGCCACCAGCACGCCCACCAGCGCGAACAGCCAGCGCTTGTGGGTGGGGTGCAGCGGCGTCGACGGCGAACCGGGCAGGCTCGGGCGTTCGTGGGGTTCCCAGGTATGGGGGGTGTATTTGTCCATTCGATGACCTAGATGAACCGACGGTTGAGGTCGGTAAAAGCACGACTCAGGGATAGTAAACCTGAGAGCCGCTCATCTTGCCATCTTGGGGTGGGGTTCCAGCCAGTCTGTGGCTGCTCGATGCTTCTAAAGCGCACTCCTGATCAGATCCACCCCAGCCAACTCCAGTAAGTCGCCGCAAATACCAGCATCAACCCATACCCCACCAGCGTCACCCAGACCCCGACCTTGGCGAATTGCCTGGCCGTAAACGTCGCCGTGCCCAGGCACACCATGTTCTGCGGCGCATTGATCGGCAGGATAAACCCATAGCTCATGACAAACCCCAGCAGCATGGTCATCCCCAACCGGTTGAACTCCCCCGGCAAGGTCTGCAACACCGCAATCAGGATCGGCAACAACGCCGAGGTCAGGGCCGTGGCGCTGGCGAAGCCCAGATGGATCAGGATCAGAAACGCGCCAAGAATCGCAAACACGCCCAACGGCCCCACCTGATCCAACCCGGTGTGCGCCACCACCTGCGAACCCAGCCATTGCCCGGCGTGGGTGGTCAGCAGCGCCGTGCCCAGGCTGATGCCCACGCCGAACACAATCACCGTGCCCCACGGAATGCGCGATTGCACATCCTTCCAGGTCATCACGCCCAGGCCCGGCAGCAGCAGGCACACCAGCCCGGCGTAGGTGGTCGAGGTGGTGTCGAAATTGTGCAGGCGCCCTTCCGTGGCCCAGGCCAACAACAGCAATACCGACACGGCGAGCAGGCGTTTCTGCGGGCCGGTCATGGGGCCGATGTCCAGCAGCGACTGCGCCACCGCTTCTTTACCGCCGGGGATGCTGTCGGTTTCCGGCGGCAGCAGCTTGAGCACCAGGTACAACAACACGGCCGACATAATCAACGCCCACGGCGCCCCGGCGATCAGCCAGTCGATCCACGACACGCGCTGGCCGAGCATCTTGTCCATGAAGCCGACGCTCAGCAGGTTCTGCGCCGCGGCGGTCTGGATACCGACGTTCCAGATGCTGGTGCCCTGGGCCACCACGATCATGATGCCGGCGGCGATGTTCGAGCGTTTATCGACGCCAAAGGCGGCGATCACGCCCATCATGATCGGCACCACACAGGCACTGCGCGCCGTGGCACTGGGCACCACCAGGCTGAGCAGGATCGTCACGGCAATCGCGCCGAGCAGGATGCGCCGGGTACTGGTACCGACGCGGCTCAGGGTCACCAACGCAATGCGCCGGTCCAGGCCGGTGTGGGTCATCGCCGCCGCAATGAACAACGCGCCCGCCACCAGCGCCAGCGCGGGGTTGGAGAAGCCGGTCAGCGCCATGCTGATGGCCGGGCTGGAGCCGATCAGTTGCGTCGGGGCTTGCAGCGAGGGTGCGGTGCCGAGCAAAAACGCCATGAGCGAGGTGATCATGATCGCGCTGGCTTCATAGGACACCGCTTCGCTGATCCACACCACCACGGCAAACGCGAGGATCGCCAGCATGCGCTGCCCAGCCACGGGCAGGTCGGCCGGCAGCGGCAACCACAGCACGCCGACCATCACCAGTACGGCGACCACCAGGCCCAGGGGTAACTTGAAGGATGCAGCGGTTGTAGCAGGGGCGTTCATGGGCGGCTCCGGGCCTCTGGATCGGGCCTGGAGCATGAGGCAAAGCGTCGCGTGGCGTGTTGACAGGTATCAACACCCTAGGCCAATAACTGGCTCAACACTGCGCGCAACTTGCCCGGCTTGACCGGCTTATTCAGCAACGGCGCATCCAGCCGGCGCAACGCGCGGCGGCATTGGTCGGTGCGGTCGGCGGTAATGATCACCGCCGCAATCTTCTGCCCGAAATGCTCGCGCAGGTGCTTGACCACCTCGCACCCCAGCACCCCATGGTCCAAGTGATAGTCCGCCAGGATCAGCTCCGGCGCCCTGCCCTGCAACGTCAGCAATGCGCCCGCCTGGTCGGTGGCGGTCAGCACTTCGCAGCCCCATTGGCCGAGCAATGCACGCATGCTGTCGAGGATGCTCACTTCGTTGTCGATCACCAGTAAACGCCGCCCCGGCAGCGGGTTGCCGGTCGTCGCTTGCACCGGCAGTTGGCTGATTGCCGCAGGCATCTCGGCGCTCATCGGCACCTCAATACTGAACATCGAACCACGCCCTGGCCAGGACCGCACCGCCACCGGGTGGCCGAGGATTTCGGCGATCCGCTCGACAATCGCCAGGCCCAGCCCGACGCCCTTGCGGTCCGCCGCACGGCCGACGTCGAGCTGGTTGAACTCCAGGAAGATTGCCTCCAGCCGGTCCGCCGCAATACCACGCCCGGTATCCCAGACCTCGAGGCGCAGGCGATCGCCCCGGCGGCGTGCGCCGAGCAGGATGCACCCCTCATCGGTATAGCGGCAGGCATTACTCAGGAAGTTACGCAAGATGCGCGTCAACAACCGCAAGTCGCTGCGGATCGCATAGCGGCCGGTGTGCACCCGCAGGTTCAACCCCGACGCCTGGGCCACCGACTGAAACTCCGAAACCAGCGGCGCAAATAGCTCATCGAGCCGATACACGGCCATGTCCGGCTTGACCGCCGCCTGGTCCAGGCGCGAGATATCGAGCAAGTCCGTCAGCAGGTCCTCGGCACCTTCCAGCGCCTGGTGCGTACGTTCCACCAGCACCTGCTCGACGCTGGGCAACTGCCGTTCGCGCAACGTGGCGATCAACAAACGGGCGGCATTCAGTGGCTGCAACAGGTCATGGCTGGCGGCGGCAAGGTATTTGTCCTTGCTGCGGTTGGCGGCTTCGGCGGCGTCGCGAGCGTAGCGCAGGTCCTGTTCGATCCGTTCGCGCTGGGCGATCTGCTGTTGCAGGTTGTGGTTGGCTTCCAGCAGTTCATCGGTACGTGCGGCCACCCGCTGCTCCAGCTCGTCGTTGAGACGGATGTAGCGCTTGCGTTCGGCCTCCAGCTCATCCAGCCGTGCAGTGAGTTCCGGGTAATGGCTCTTGCGCGCCGACTGGTCGCCAAGGCCCAGCAACCCGGCGAGGGCGCGCTGCTGGTCGTCAGAGAGCTTCGCCATAGACGACCTCGACGTCACGCTGGCTCGACTCCCGAGGGTTGGTGAGGATGCAGGGGTCGTGCATCGCATGGCGCGACAGGAACGGAATATCCGCCACACGCACCCCATGCAGGCCGAGGGTTTCGTGGAAGCCAATCGCATGTTTCAGCGCGATCAGATGGTCCACCAGGCGCCCGCAGATCTGTCGATGGTTGAGCCCCCGGCAGTCGATGCCGAACGTCTCGGCGATCACCTGGAAACGCTCCGGCGCCGAGTTGTAATTGAACGCCACTACATGCTCCACCAGCACCGCGTTGCACAGGCCATGGGGCAAATCGAGAAACCCGCCCAGGCTGTGGGACATGGCATGCACCGCGCCGAGGATCGCATTGGAAAACGCCAGCCCGGCCTGCATGCTGCCGAGCATGATCTTCTCACGCAGGGCGATATCGCCAGGGTTGGCGATCATCTGCACCAGGTTGCCGTTGATCAGGCGCATCGCTTCCAACGCGTGAGGATCGGTGAGCGGGCCGTGGCCGGTGGAGACGAACGCTTCGATGGCATGCACCAACGCGTCAATGCCGGTACAGGCCGACAGGAACGGGTCCATGCTGGCGGTGGTTTCCGGGTCGATCAGCGACACATCCGGCACCACCGCCTTGCTGACGATGGAGAACTTCATGCGCTCCTGCTGATTGGAGATGATCACGAACTGCGAGACATCCGCCGAAGTGCCGGCGGTGGTCGGTATCAGGATCAGCGGCGGGCTGGGCACGCGGAGGGTATCCACGCCTTCGAAATCGAGGATGCTACGGCCGTGGGCGACCACAATGCCGATGGCCTTGCCGCAATCCATCGGGCTGCCGCCGCCGATGGCGACAATCACGTCACAGTGGTGTTCACGGTACACCTCGGCACCGAGCATCACTTCCTCGACACGGGGGTTGGGCGAGACGGCGCTGTACAGGCAGTAATCGATGCCGAGCGCTTGCAGGCTGGCTTCGACATCGGCCACCCAACCGGCGGCAATCACGCCGGGGTCGCTGACCACCAGCACCTTGCGTGCGCCGAAGGTCTTGGCGTAATTACCGACGTTGTGCCGGCAGCCGGCACCAAAGATGATTTCAGGAGAAACGAATTTACGCAGCGGGCTCAGAGTCTGGCTCATGGGTAAGCCTGTTTTTATTATTTTGGAAGATGCGCTCCACACTAACCCATCCGGCTGCGATTGCAATCAGACCAAAGGGGCATCCTCCACACAGCACCGGCCAGCACAAGGCTGGCCGGCGGTGAATCAACGGCTGGCGAAGTACATGGTCACTTCGAAGCCGATACGCAGGTCGGTAAACGCGGGTTTAGTCCACATGGGCATGTCCTCTTGTTGTGCCGGAAGATCCCGGTCGGGTCATTAATGCATGGGGGGTGTGGGCGGCGAATGCTACTTTCGAAGTAGCGGCTGCAGTGCATTAGTCGCGGATGCTGGAAAATCAGAATATCGAAGCTGCACGGCACACCATGACCCAATGCCGCTCCCCCGACCAATCCCAACATTGAAATACGGTCCATGTGGGAGGGGGCTTGCTCCCGATAGCAGTGTGTCAGTCAACACCCATGCCGCTGACACACCGCTATCGGGAGCAAGCCCCCTCCCACATTTTTCTAACCGTGTTGCAGGCATTCGATGGAGCGATCCACCGTGGTCTTGGCTATTTCCAGCAAATGCCACACCGCCAAAATCTTCGCCCGTTCGGGGCTTGCCAGCAGTTCGCCGCAATCGAGTGCGGTGGCCGAGGCGCTGTCGAGCAGGCTGGTGGTGGAACATGTGGGAGGGGCGGTGCGACGATTCGACTTGCTCCCGATAGCAGTGTGTCAGTCAACACCTATGCCACTGACACACCGCTATCGGGAGCAAGCCCCCTCCCACAATGAATTGCATTGCAAGTTGAGGGTTAGAAGAAGCCCAGCGGATTGATGTCGTAGCTCACCAACAGGTTTTTGGTCTGCTGGTAGTGATCGAGCATCATCTTGTGGTTCTCACGCCCCACGCCCGACTTCTTGTACCCGCCAAACGCCGCATGCGCCGGGTACAGGTGATAACAGTTGGTCCACACCCGCCCGGCCTTGATCGCGCGGCCCATGCGGTAGGCGCGGTTGATGTCGCGGGTCCACAGGCCGGCGCCCAGGCCGAATTCGCTGTCGTTGGCGATCGCCAGTGCTTCGGCCTCGTCCTTGAAAGTGGTCACGCCCACCACCGGGCCGAAGATTTCCTCCTGGAACACGCGCATCTTGTTGTGCCCCTTGAGCAAGGTCGGCTGGATGTAATAGCCGCTGGACAGGTCTCCTTCCAGACGCTCGGCCGCGCCGCCGGTAAGCAGTACGGCGCCTTCTTGCTGGGCGATCTCCAGGTAGGACAGGATCTTGTCGTATTGCTGCTGCGACGCCTGGGCGCCGACCATGGTTTCGGTGTCCAGTGGGTTGCCGCGCTTGATCTTGACGATCTTCTTCATCACCTCGGCCATGAACGGCTCGTAGATCGACTCCTGCACCAGCGCCCGCGACGGGCAGGTGCACACCTCGCCCTGGTTGAAGAACGCCAGCACCAGTCCTTCGGCGGCCTTTTCAATAAAGGCCGGCTCGGCGCTCATAATGTCTTCAAAGAAGATGTTCGGCGACTTGCCGCCCAGCTCGACGGTGGACGGGATGATGTTCTCGGCGGCGGCATGCATGATGTGCGCGCCCACCGGGGTGGAACCGGTGAAGGCGATCTTGGCGATGCGCTTGCTGGTGGCCAGCGCCTCCCCCGCTTCGCGTCCAAAACCCTGCACGATGTTGAGCACGCCCGGCGGCAGCAGGTCGCCGATCAGCTCGGCGAACACCATGATCGACAGCGGCGTCTGCTCGGCAGGTTTGAGCACAATGCAGTTACCGGCCGCCAATGCCGGTGCCAGTTTCCACGCGGCCATCAGCAGCGGGAAGTTCCATGGAATGATCTGCCCGACCACGCCCAGCGGCTCGTGGAAGTGATAGGCCGCAGTGTGCTCGTTGATCTCGGCGGCGCCGCCTTCCTGGGCGCGGATGCAACCGGCGAAGTAACGGAAGTGGTCGGCGGCCAGGGGCACGTCGGCGTTGAGGGTTTCGCGCACGGCCTTACCGTTGTCCCAGGTCTCGGCCACGGCCAGCACTTCGAGGTGTTGCTCAATACGGTCGGCGATTTTCAACAGCACCAAAGCACGATCCTGGGCCGAGGTTTTGCCCCAGGCATCGGCGGCGGCGTGGGCCGCGTCCAGGGCCTTGTCGACATCGGCGGCGCTGGAGCGTGGGAATTCGGCGATCACTTCACCGGTGACCGGCGAAGTGTTGGTGAAATACTCACCCTTGAGCGGCGCGACGAACTCGCCGCCGATGTAATTGCCGTAGCGCGGCTTGAACGTGACGATGGCGCCGGGTGTGCCAGGTTGTGCGTAGATCATGATGAGGCCTCTGTCGGGGTCCGAGCCTGTCGGTCAACAGGCGATGAGCCGATGGTAAAGAGCCCTCGCTGCCGGGCGAATGCGCCGTTGGCAGGAGGGCCCTGGTCATTTGGTCGTAGAACTAGTGCTTGGCGACCAGTTCCTTGGGGAGCTTGAAGGTCCAGAGCATGCCGCCCTGGTTGAAGTCCTTGACCCGCTTGGCCACCTCGCCGCCCCACAGCGGCACCGCGCCGCCCCAGCCGGAGAGCACCGACACGTACTGCTCGCCGTCCATCTCCCAGGTCACAGGCGAGCCGAGCACGCCGGAGCCGGTCTGGAACTCCCAGACTTTTTCCCCGGTCTTGGCATTGAAAGCCTGCAGGAAGCCTTCCGGCGTACCGGTGAAGACCAGGTTGCCCTTGGTGGTCAGCACCCCGCCCCACAGCGGCGCGAAGTTCTTGTGGCGCCAGACTTCCTTGCCGGTTTTCGGGTCGATGGCGCGCAGCACGCCGATATAGTCTTCATTCAGCGGTTTGATGGTGAAGCCCGCGCCGAGAAACGCCGCGCCTTTCTTGTAGGCGATGCCTTCGTTCCAGATGTCCATGCCCCACTCGTTGGACGGCACGTAGAACAGCCCGGTGTCGCGGTTGTAGGCCATCGGCATCCAGTTCTTCGCCCCCAGGAACGCCGGGGCGACAAACACCGAGGTGCCTTTGGTTTCGCTGCCGGGGGCGCCGGGGCGGCTGGCTTCGTTGTAGATCGGCCGCCCGTCCTTATCCAGGCCGCTGGCCCAGGTGATCTTGTCGACAAACGGGAAGCCGCGGATGAATTTACCGTTGGTACGGTCGAGCACGTAGAAGAAGCCGTTGCGGTCGGCAGTGGCCGCCGCCTTGATTTCCTTGCCGCCTTCGCTGTAGTTGAAGGAAATCAACTCGTTGACGCCGTCAAAGTCCCAACCGTCGTGCGGCGTGCTCTGGAAATGCCACTTGATGCTGCCGTCATCCGGGTTCAGCGCCAGGCGCGAAGAGGAATAGAGGTTATCGCCAGGACGCAGGTGGGAGTTCCACGGTGCCGGGTTGCCGGTGCCGAACAGCAGCAGGTTGGTTTCCGGGTCGTAGTAGCCGCCCAACCAAGGCGCGGCGCCGCCGGTTTTCCATAGGTCGCCGGGCCAGGTCTTGCCCGGCGCACCGCCGGAAATGCCGTTTTCCACGGCCTTGCCGTCCTTGTACACGTAGCCCATATGCCCTTCTACCGTGGGCCGGGTCCACAGCAGGTCGCCGTTTTTCGGGTCATACGCTTCGATCTTGCCCACCACGCCGAACTCGCCACCGGCCACGCCGGTAATCAGCTTGCCGTTGATCACCAAGGGCGCGGCGCTGATGGAGTAGCCTTCCTTGTGATCGGCGACTTTTTTACTCCATACCACTTTGCCGGTGTCTTTGTTCAGCGCCACGAGCTTGGCGTCGAGCGTGCCGAAGAACACCAGGTCGCCGTACAGTGCCACGCCCCGGTTGATCACGTCGCAGCAGGGGCGAATGTCATCGGGCAAGCGCGCGTCGTATTGCCAGAGTTTCTTGCCGGTGCGCGCATCGACCGCGAATACCCGCGAGTAGGAGCCGGTAAGGTACATGACCCCGTCCTTGACCATCGGCTGCGCCTGCTGCCCACGTTGTTTCTCGCCACCAAAGGAAAACGCCCAGGCCGGGCGCAGGTCTTTGACGTTGTCGACATTCAGCGTATCGAGCGGGCTGTAGCGCTGGCCCTGGACGCCCAGGCCATTGGTCACGATCTGGCCGGGGTTTTTCGGGTCCTGGAGAATATCCTGATCGGTCACGGCGGCATGGGCCTGGCCGGCCAGCAGGAGGGCACCGAGCAACACACTCAAGGCGAAGGGTTGGCGGCGTGCGGGTTGGGTCATGACGGCTACCTCTGCGGTTTTTTGTTATACCCGGGAAATTTTCCCGGTCTGCCGGCGATTCTTGAGCGCAGCGGCCGCCGTCACAATTGACCGCTGTATCGAGATTGCTAGTTCCTTAGTAGCGGGGCCGGCGTGTCGACCCGTTGCAATTGCTCGCGTTCGTAACGCGGGTACAGGTGGCTGACGCTGCGGATCAGCTCGTAGCGGTTCAGGCGGATCGCGGCGAAACGCTCGGGGATCGGGCTGCGGATCAGCTCGGCCATCTCGCTGCCCTGTGCGGCGCCGTCGCGCAGCAGCTGGTCGAGCCAGGTCAGGTAGTCGCGCATTTGCTCAAGGGGTCGCGCATCGCCGGCGACCGGGCCGTGGCCGGGCACCAGCAGGGTCCAGGGCAAGGCCTGCAGGCGTTCGATATCCGCCAGCCATGCCGCTAGCCCCGGGCTGTTGGGGGTGGTGGGCGCACGTTGGTAGAACACCAGGTCGCCGGCGAACAGCACACCGGTCTTGCTGTCGAGGATCGCCAGGTCCGCGCCGGTATGCCCGGTGAACGCCAGCAAGCGCAGATCATGGCTGCCGACGCTCAGCACACCTGGTTCGAGCACCTGGGTAGGCAGCACCACTTCGGTACCGCGCATCCAGTCACCGACCAGGCGATAGAGGTTTTCAGCCATGCCATCGCCCTGCTCGTGAAGCAAGCGCGTGGTGTCGGCCAGGGCGCCGATCGGCACCGTCTTGAACGCCTGGTTGCCCAAGGCGTGGTCGGGGTGATGATGGGTCAGCAGCACCTGGATCACCGGTTTGGTAGTGACGCTGGCAATCGCCTGGCGCAGCGCTTCGCCGTAGCGCCTGGACGGCCCGGTGTCGATCACCACCACGCCGGCTTCGGTGACGATGAACGCGGTGTTGACGATGTTGCCGCCATTGGTCTTGTTGAAGTTGTCGGTGCTGCCTTCCAACAGCCAAGTGTCGTCGGCAATCAGACGGGGCTTGAGCGCGTAGTCGAGATCCGCCAGCGCGGGCAGGCTCAGGCACAGGCAACACAGCAGTATCCAGCGCATACCGCGCTCCTTGAGGTCAGGGGATGGCGGCGTCGATCTGGTTGCCGCTGTTGTCCCGCAGCAGCAGGCGCGTCGGCCCCGCCTTTTGGATGTCGAATGCCAGGTTGGGGTTTTCGCTGACCGCCGGGAACAACTCAAGCTCCGCCAGTACCTGGCCCTGAGCGTCGCGCAGTTGGGCGTGGTTGAGATAAAACTCCGGGATACCGCTGACCAGGCCATTGTCCATCGGGTGCGCCACCTGCACGCGCACGCGGCTGAACTCACCACGCGGATAACGCCCGCCCAGTACCTCGCCGATATGCTCTTCCCAGCCCGGCTGGGTGCGCACCACACTGGGTGCGGTGCAACCGCCACCGGCCGCGTCGATCAGGGCCGAGCCGACATGCCACACGCCATCATCGGTGAGCACCGCCGCGCGCAGCGGCGTGGCTTGTTCGATACGGATGCGGATCGACAACCACGGCAATACGCCGGCCTTGGGGTGGAAGTCGACGATCTTCGGCAACGGGTTGAGTTCGGCCCAAGCCAGGATGTTCACCACGTGGCCATTGAAGGCGCGGGCGTCGATCTCCAGCGGCACCTGCCGCGCATCTTCGGCAAACGGCGGCGCCAGCAGCTTGACCCGCTCGTCGAACACGAACGGTGCATCGCCCAAGAACTGCTGCTGATAAAACGCCCACATCACCGACGGCACCGGATCCACCTGCGTGGCGTGGGCCGCAAGCGGCAGCCAGCACGCCAACATCAGCCTCAGGCGCCAGTTCATTGGTACATCTCGGGCACTTCATAGCGCAGGCCGTAATGCTGGTAGATGGCTTGCAGCGAGCCGTCGCGGATCAAGCCTTCCAACGCCTCCTCCACGGCATAGGCCAACTGGCGGTTGCTTTCATGCACCGCCATGCCGATCTCCCAGCGTTGTTTGCCCATATTGGGGTAGGCGTTTTCAGCCAAAGCCAGTTGCGGGTCGTGGGCCTCATGCACCTGCCAATCGATTTCACCGCGCATGGCCATCACCGCGTCGACCTTCCCGGCCTTCATCGCCGCAAAGGCCTGGGGTACGCCCGGGTAATGATGGGTCTTGCCGGCGAGCATGCCGTTGAACACCGAGGTGAGGTAGAACGACGGCACGCTGTCGACTTCGACGCCGATGGGGTGCTGTTCGAATACCGCCACACTGGCGACGCTGTCCAGGCGCCGACGGTCATAGGCCACCTGCCATTGTTCATTTTGGTAGGGGCCGAACATCACCACCTGGCCGTTTTCCAGTTCGCCCTGGTCGTTGCGCCTCTGCGCATAGTCGTGATCGTAGGGCGCACGCAGCATCAGGTCGGCCAATTGATGATGGTGCAACGGGCTGCCGCGCCAGATGTAGTCGCGCAGGTCGTCGTCGAGCTTCTCCCCGGCGGGCGCCCAGATCAGCGTCAACCGTACGCCCAGGGCCTTGGCCAGCGCCTGCGCGAGTTCCACATCGACCCCGCGCGGCGTTGTGCCCTGTTCGAAGCTGTAGGGGGCGAAGTTTTTGTACACCGCCACTTTCAGCTCACCCGCGGCGATGATCTGGTCATAGCTGCGCACCTGCGCCTGGGCGATCTGGCCGCACAGCAAGCACAGGCCCAGCAGCGCTGCGAACAGGCGCATGGCTTACTCCTCGACGCGCACGGAGTCCAGGTAAGTGCGCACCGCCCACAAAGCCTCCTGGCTCAGGTAGTCGGCCATTTTCGGCATGTACACCCGCCCGTCACGCACTGCGCCATTGCGCACGCGCTCGACAAACCACTCATCCCCCGCCTCGCCGGCGTCCAGCAGGCGCAGGTCAGGCGCGATACCACCGGACTTGGCTTCCAGCCCATGGCACGCGGCGCAGTTCTGGTTGTAGGCGGAGGCGCCGATCTCCACGGCTTTATCGTGCTCGGGCGAGGTGCGATAAGGGTTCACGGCGGCCCAGCCGTCAGCGTCGACCGCCACTCCGGCATCCTTGATCGACGTCAGGCCTTTGGTCTCCACCGCTTGCGGCACCACATTGCCATGGGCCAGCGCGGAACCGGCACCGATCACACCGACCAACAGCCCGGCCACGAGCAAGGCATTGCGTTTTGTTGTCATTATTTTTGCCCTCAGGATTGCACGCAAAACCTCATGGTTTGAGGTTATGGCAGGCATCTTAAAAACCCTGGGCCACGGGCCGTATGCTGCTTTGGTGGCCGCGCCCTCCTCCCTTGGTAGTAGGGCTTGTGGGGCACGTCTGAAACAGCGGCGCTGCGGAACGTCTTGCCGGCCTCGGCGGACTTGCGGGCTACGACCTTGGTACTGGCTCAGCGGTACTTTCTGCATATTTGCAGGGGGAACGGGGCTTTCTATGCTGGCGCTACCTGTCATGGAGTGCCTTATGCGCCAGCTTGCCCCCTACGCCGTGATCTGCCTGCTGGCGATGGTGTGTGCCCCTGGCAGCCAGGCCGCCGAGGCACCGTTGCCGGTGCCCATCGGTTACCTGGGGTATCGCCCCGACCCGGGGCCGTTGCTGTCCAATGTGATCGGCGAACCCGCCGACGCCGGGCAACGCGGCGCTGAATTGGCGATCATCGACAGCAACAGCACCGGCGCCTTTCTCAACCAGCATTACAGCCTCACCAGCGCCACGGTCGACACGCCCGAGGCCCTGCTCGCCGCCGCCAAGGCCCAGCATGACCAGGGCCTGCGCCTGTTCGTGGTCAACGCCCCCGCCGCCAGCCTGCGCCAACTCAGCGCCGCATTGCCCGACAGCCTGTTGTTCAACGCCGGCAGCCCCGATGACCGCCTGCGCAGCACCGACTGCCTGGGCAACGTGCTGCACAGCCTGGCGAGCCGCGCGATGCTGGCCGATGCGCTGATGCAGTTTCTGGTGGTACGCAAATGGCAACGGGCGCTGCTGATCGTCGGCCCGACCGAGGATGACCAAGCCTATGCCGCCGCCCTGCGCCGCGCCGCCAAGCGTTTCGGCGTGCGCTGGGTCGCGGAAAAAGCCTGGCGTTTCGATAACGATCAACGCCGCAGCGCCCAGGCCGATATGCCGCTGTTCACCCAGGCGGATGACTATGACGTGGTACTGGTGGCCGACGAGCGCGGCGACTTCGGCGAATACGTGCCCTACCAGACCTGGTACCCGCGCCCGGTGGCCGGCACCCAGGGCTTGACCCCCACCGGCTGGCACAAAACCGTGGAGACCTACGGCGCCGCGCAATTGCAAAAGCGCTTCGAAGCCCTGGCCGGGCGCTGGATGAACGACCGCGACTTCGCCGCCTGGATGGCGGTGCGCAGCGTCGCCAGCGCCGTCAGCAAGCTGCGTCAGGCCGACCCCATGGCGATCCGCCAACTGGCGCTGGGCGAGCAACTGCCGCTGGATGGTTTCAAGGGCCGCAAGCTCAGTTATCGCCCCTGGAATGGCCAACTGCGCCAGCCGATCCCCATCGTGCAACCGCGGGCGCTGGTCAGTACCTCGCCTCAAGAGGGTTTCCTGCATCCCTTCAACGAGATGGACAGCTTGGGCTATGACCAGCCCGAGGTGACCTGCCGCTATCCCTGAACACTTAAAACAATAAGGAATCCGCCATGCGCCGCACCCTGCTTTCATGCGCCCTGCTGCTTGCCGCCGGGCACGCCGTGGCCAGCACCGCCTGGGTCTCCAACGAGAAAGACAACAGCCTGAGCCTGATCGACATGCAGACCCTGCAAGTCACCGACACCCTCAAGGTCGGCCAGCGTCCACGCGGCCTGCTGCTATCCCATGACAATAAGCTGCTGTACATCTGCGCCAGTGACTCGGACCGGGTGCAAGTGATGGACGTGGCCACCCGCAAGATCGTCAAGGAGCTGCCCTCCGGCAAAGACCCCGAGCAATTTGCCCTGCACCCCAATAACCGCTGGTTGTATGTGTCCAACGAAGACGATGCACTGGTCACGGTGATCGACACCGAAACTGCCAAGGTGCTGGGCCAGATCAACGTCGGCGTCGAACCCGAAGGCATGGCGGTCAGCCCCGACGGCAAGTGGGCGGTGAACACCAGCGAAACCACGAACATGCTGCATTGGATCGACACCCGTACCCAGACGCTGGCCGACAGTACCCCGGTGGACCAGCGCCCGCGCTTTGTCGAATTCAGCCACGACGGTGCGCAGCTCTGGGCCTCGGCGGAAATCGGCGGCACCGTGACGATTCTCGACGTGGCCAGCCGTGCAATCCTCAAGACCCTGACCTTCAAGATCAAGGGCGTGCACCCGGACAAGGTGCAACCGGTGGGCATCAAGCTCAGCGCCGACGGCAAGTACGCATTTGTCGCCCTGGGCCCGGCCAACCATGTGGCGGTGATTGACGCCAAGACGTTCGAAATCCTCGACTACCTGGTGGTCGGCCGCCGCGTCTGGCAACTGGCGTTCACGCCCGATGAGAAACAGTTGCTGGCCACCAACGGCGTGAGCGGCGATGTGTCGGTGATCGATGTGGACAGCCTCAAGGTGGTCAAGTCGATCAAGGTCGGGCGCTACCCATGGGGTGTGGTGGTGACACCATGAACGCGTTGGACGTCAGCCGGCTCAGCTTCGCCTATGGCCCTCGGCAGGCGTTGCAGGCGGTGAGTTTCAGCCTGGCGCCGGGGCAGTTTGCAGCGTTGCTGGGGCCGAACGGGGCAGGCAAGTCGACCTTGATCGCCCTGCTCACGCGCTTGTACGACTTGCAGGCCGGCACGATCCGGGTGGGCGGGCATTGCCTGGCGCAGGCCCCGCGTGCGGCATTGCAGCAACTGGGGGTGGTGTTCCAGCAAAGCACCCTGGACCTGGATTTGAGCGTGGAACAGAACCTGCGTTATCACGCCGCGCTGCATGGCCTGTCGCGTCGCGAGGCGGCCGCACGGGTCGACGCCGAGCTGGCTCGCCAGGCCCTTGGCGAACGTCGCCGGGAGCGGGTGCGCGAACTCAATGGCGGCCACCGGCGCCGGGTGGAAATCGCCCGCGCACTGCTGCACGGGCCGCGCCTGCTGTTGCTCGACGAAGCCAGCGTGGGCCTCGACCCGGCCAGCCGGCTGGCGCTCAACCAGCACGTGCGCAGCCTGTGCCTGGACCAGGCAATCAGTGTGTTGTGGACCACCCACCTGCTCGATGAAGTGCGCGCCGAGGATGCATTGCTGATCCTGCATCAAGGCCGCTTGGTGGCCAGCGGGCAGGTCGACACGCTGATACGCGAACAAGGCGGCGACCTGGGCAGCCTGTTCGCCCGCCTGACACGCCCCACGCCGACGGGAGCTTTGGCATGAACGCTTACTGGCAATGTCTGCGCGGCATCGTGTTGCGCGAATGGCTGCGCTTTGTGCTGCAGCGCACGCGCTTTCTCAGCGCCCTGGTGCGCCCGCTGCTGTGGCTGCTCGTATTCGCCGCTGGCTTTCGCGCCGCCCTGGGGATCTCGGTGATCGAACCCTACGACACCTATATCCCCTACGAGGTGTACATCATTCCGGGGCTGGCCTGCATGATCCTGCTGTTCAACGGCATGCAAGGGTCGCTGGCGATGGTGTACGACCGCGAAATGGGCAGCATGCGGGTGCTGCTCACCAGCCCGTTGCCGCGCACGTTCCTGCTGTGCAGCAAACTGATGGCGACCGCGTTGATTTCGTTATTGCAGGTGTATGGGTTCCTGGCGATTGCCTGGGTCTACGGCGTGCAACCGCCGGCCATGGGCCTGTTGCTGGCGTTGCCGGCGTTGCTGCTGGTGGCCCTGATGCTCAGTGCCCTGGGCCTGTTGCTGTCGAACGCGATCCGCCAGTTGGAGAACTTCGCCGGGGTGATGAATTTTGTGATTTTCCCGTTGTTCTTCCTGTCGTCGGCGCTGTACCCGCTGTGGAAGATGCGCGACTCCAGCGAGTGGCTGTATTGGTTGTGCGCAATCAACCCGTTCACCCATGCGGTAGAACTGGTGCGTTTTGCCTTGTACGAACGCTTCGCCCCCCTGGCCCTGGCGGTGTGCCTGGGGCTGACCCTGACGTTCGCGCTGCTGGCGGTACTGACGTTCAACCCTCAGCATGCGGCCCTGCGCAAGAAAGGCTGAAAACTACTACTTTGGTACTGGTTTTCGTGTCTATCGTCGCATTCCCAAGGGCTCGGGACTGGCGTGTAATGGCGGCATAACGATAAGGACTACCCTGCCATGCTGCCCGCTCGATTGCCCCTGTTGGCCCTGTTGTGCCTGTTTGTCGCCCGCGCCCAGGCCGACACGCCGCTGTTTTCCGCCGACGGCATGCGCATCAGTCTGTATCGCAGCCCGACTCCCGAGCAGGTGAACGGCGCAACGACCCTCGACACGCCGGCCCTGCAAGCCCTGCTCACCCAGACCCCGCCACCGGTGTTGATCGACGTTTACCGCCGCCCCTGGCTGCAAGGCCGCTTCATTGAAGACCAGCCTCACGCCAACCTGCCCGGCAGCCACTGGCTGGCCAATACCGGCGACGGCGACCTCACGCCTGAGTGGCAGGGATATTTCGTGCGCCACTTGTACCGCTACACCGCCGGCGACCTGACACGAGCGCTGGTGTTCTATTGCCGCTCCGATTGCTGGTTGAGTTGGAACGCGGTAAAACGAGCCGCCGACCTGGGCTATACCTCTGTGTACTGGTATCGCGACGGCCTGGACGCGTGGGAAGCGGCAAACCTGCCGGTGGCAACGGCACAACCAGAACCCTTCCAATAATCAGAATAAAAAGGTGAACGGCCATGTACAAAATCCTGATTGCCGACGATCACCCGCTGTTTCGCGAAGCGATCCACAACGTCATCAGCGATGGGTTCCCCGGCAGCGACATCATGGAAACCGCCGACCTGGACAGCGCCCTCGCCCTGACCCAGGACCACGATGACCTCGACCTGATCCTGCTGGACCTGAACATGCCGGGCATGCACGGCCTCAATGGGCTGATCAACCTGCGCAACGAGTCGCCGACCATCCCGGTGGTGATCGTTTCGGCCGAGCAAGACAAGCAGATCGTGCTGCAAGCCATCACCTATGGCGCGGTGGGCTTCATCACCAAGTCCTCGCCGCGCCAGCAAATGACCGAGGCGATCCAGCAAATCCTCAACGGCAACGTGTACCTGCCGTCGGACATCATCCGCACCCAGAAAAACACCGGGCAACGGCGCATGCACGACAACCCGGGCTTTGCCCCGGAATTGCTGCAGGCGCTGACACGCAAGCAATTGCTGGTGCTGGAGCGCATGACCAAGGGGGAGTCGAACAAGCAGATCGCCTATACCCTGGAGATTGCCGAGACCACGGTGAAGGCCCATGTGTCGGCAATCCTGCGCAAGCTGAATGTGCACAACCGCGTCCAGGCGATCCTCAGTGCCGGGGACATTGATTTCGGCTCATACCTGCGCCGCTGACCTCACCCCACGCCAGGGGTTTCTTGTAGGAGCGAGCTTGCTCGCGAAAAACTCACAGGCGCCGCGTTCATTCAGGCAACACGCGTTATCGTTGACGTTTTTTTCGCGAGCAAGCTCGCTCCTACAGGGCCGGGCCGAGCAGGTGGCTCATGGCGGTCTTGAGTTTCATGGGGCGCACAGGCTTGTGCATCAACGTGTACCCCAACTCACGGATCTGCAGCTTCAACTCATTGCTGTAGTTGGCGGTGATCATCATGGCCGGGATCGCACTGCCGCGCCGGGCGTTGATGCGGGCCACGGCGTCCACCCCGTTCTGATCGTCGTCCAGGTGGTAGTCGGCGATCAACAGGTCGGCCTCGGCGTGGTAGTTATCCACCTGCCGCGCCAGGTCCTGCTCCGACAACGCCGTGATGACCCGGCAGCCCCACCCTTCCAGTAACGTGCGCATACCGGCGCAGATCGCCGCGTCGTTATCCAGCACCCACACCCGCGCACCTTGCAGGCGCTCCAGCAACGGTTCGCTCATCGCCACCATCGGCAGCGGCCTGGGCGCAGTAGCGCTGAGCGGCACCTCCACCGCAAACATCGAACCCTTGCCCGGCCAGGACCGGACGCTGATGCGATGGCCGAGTATCCCGGCGATCTTTTCCACGATCGCCAGCCCCAGGCCCAACCCCCGGTCCTGATCCGGGCGCTGCACATCGCCGCGCTTGAACTCCTGGAAAATCTCCTCCAGGCGCTCCTCGGCGATGCCCATGCCGCTGTCCCACACCTGGATCGACAACCGTTGCGGATGGCGCCGGCAACCGAGCACTACGCGGCCCTTATAGGTGTAGCGAAGCGCGTTGCTCAACAGGTTGCGCAAGATCCGCGCAAGCAACTGGATATCACTGCGTACCAGCGCCGAGCAGCCGATAAAGCGCAGTTCCAACCCTTCGGCGCGGGCCAATTGGGTGTATTCGGCGGCCAGGTTATCCAGCAGTTCGCTGAGGGCAAAAGGCGCGATGTCCGCCTTGATCACGCCTGCATCCAGCTTGGAAATATCCACCAAGGTGCCCAGCAGGTTTTCCACGTCTTCCAGGGAGTTGCTCACGTTGCGCACCAGGGTTTCGCTGGGGCGTTCGAGCAAGGCGCTGGTAAACAGCCGAGCGGCATTGAGCGGTTGCAGCAGGTCATGGCTGACGGCGGCGAGGAATTTGGTTTTCGACAGGTTGGCCTGCTCGGCCTCCAGCTTGGCTTCGCGCAGGCGGGTCTCCATGCGCCGACGTTCATCGATCTCCTTCAACAACTGGTCGTTGAGTGCGGTCAGTTCCGAGGTGCGCTGGGCGACGCGCTGCTCCAGATGTTGATAGGCCTGGTGCAAGGCTTCGGCCGTGCGGCGACGCTCGGTGATGTCGCGGATCAGCACGAAGATCCCGACCACTTCGCCCGTGGCCAACACGTTCGGCACATAGGAACGCAGCATATAGCGCTCCTGGTTATTGATATTGGTTTCGGCGAATTCGAAGGTCACGCTCTCCCCGGCCAGGGCGCGGGCGACATACGCGTCCAGCCGCCGGCAATGCTGCTCGCTGTGCACTTCGCGCAGGCTTTGCCCGAGCATCATGCCGCGCGGCCAGCAGTACCACTCTTCATACACCTTGTTGGTGAATTCGTAGACCAGGTCGGCATTCAGGTAGCCGATCAGGGCAGGCACGTTGTCGGTGATCAAGCGAATCCAGCGCTCGCTTTCCTGCGCCTTCTGCGCCGCGACCTGTTCGCCGCGCAAGGTTTCGGCGCGCAGCCGGGCGTTGATCAGCAAATGGTTGCTGGCCTTGAGTTCGGCCATCGCCTGGTTGAGTGCATCGGTGCGTTCGCGCACTTGCTCGGCCAACACCACCGAATGCTGGAAGGTGGTGTAAGGGCTGTTGCCCTGGGGCAGGCCCGACTCGATGCGCTCGATCAGCGCCGCATTGATGCGCGCCAGCTTGTGGTTGTCCTGTTGCAACCGGGCCACCTGGGCGAGCAGTTCAGCGTCGGCCTCGGGCAATGGCGACCCCGGTGAAGGTCTGGTTGATGTGCATGCCATTGAACTGTTCTCCGTAGGTGTTGAAGCCCATCACCCGGTGGTCGCGCAGGAACGTGCCGATCGGCTCCAGGTCGCCGTTGCCTTCCAGTTCCAGGCGGCGAAGGAAGCAGTCGCAGCCGATGGTCAGCAGCAGCTCGCCGAGACGCGATTGCAGGCCGTCGAACAAGGTTTCCAGGTTGGGCAGGATCGGCCCTGGTGTCATCGCGGTGAGCACGATGCCGTTTTCCACCGCGCAGTAGAAACTCAGGCTCAGGTCGTCATGCACCTGCTGGATCGCGCGCACGTAGTAATAGTCGTGGATACGCACCGCCAACGGGTGCGCAGCGAAGATGCGGTGGTCAAGGTCGGCCACCGCGACGCCGATATGGCGCGCGTACTCTTCGGCGGCGGGCTCGGCGTTGAGCTCGAACACGCGACGCGACGGGCTGTCGGCGCCGGTCACCACCAGTTTCTCGGTACGCGGCTGGATGTGGTGGGTGGTGAACACCTCGAAATCCAGCCAGGTATTGACCAGCACCACCACCGCCGCTCCGCTGTGGAAGACGCCGTTGAAGTACACGTGGGTATGCAGGAAATTGTCATCGCCGGCCGAGCCGCCGAAGTGCGGGATATCGCCCAGGGCGGCGCTGAGGGCAGCCAGCACCATTTCTTCGCGGCTGGACAGGCCGTCGAGCAAGGTCAGGGCGAACGTATTGCCCTTGATCGGCGCCAGGGTGTTGCTGCGACAGCCGCCGACCAGGCGCTCGACCATGTCCTGGGCGTTGATCAGGCTGAAGTGTTCCACCTGATCGATCAGTTCGGTGGCGATGGAGAAATGCGCGTGGTTGAACCCTATCGCGGTGATGCAGTTACGGCCGTAGCCCTGGGGCGTGATCTCGCCCGCGCTGGTGCAACCGACCACGCGCACCGTGCCGAAGCATTGCTGCAAGGCATTGCCCAACGCCTGCAGATCGTACGACGCCGAGCAAAAAAACAGCACAAACCCCAGGTACGGATGCAGCAGCTGTCGCGCCAACTCTTCGGCGGCCTGCCCGGCATCCATGGCCTGTGACATGGCACTGACTACGCCTTCACTGTTGTACATCGTGTGCTCCCCCTCTGAGGCATGAGTGTACGAAGGGTCGGGGGTGGCACCTATGCTACTTGGGTACTGGGTGGGGGGATGCGATGGGATAAGGCTTGCAAGCGCGCACGCGGCCTTTGGGGGCAAAGCGCGGGTGCTTTGGGCGGGCCACGGGTGCCCGGCAAGTTGGGTGTAAGACGGGCCCGGTCGCAGGCCCGCCACTCAGGACGTAAGACCGGCCTTGAACAACATGCCAACCGCGACCAGGACGCACAGGCCGGCAAAACCCACCTGCAAGGCACGCGCCGGAACCCGCGCGCACAGGCGCCGACCGACCAGCATGCCGACGATACTGGCAGCGATGAACACCCAGCCCAGCGGCTCGATGCGCACACCCGCGTGGAACGCGCCCGCCACACCGATCAGCGAGATCAGGCTGATCACCATCAACGACGTGGCGACGATGCCACGCATCTGCACATCGGTGAGTTGCTTGAAGGCCGGTACGATCAGAAAGCCGCCGCCCACGCCCAGCAGGCCCGACACCGCCCCGGTCACAGCGCCCAGCGCCGCCAGCGTGGCGCTGCACTTGGCGGTCCAGGCCAGGCGCCCGGTCTGCTGGTTGAGCATGCAGTTTTTCTGGCCCCAGGACGCGCTGCCATGATCACTCGGCCCGGCCGCGGTTTTTTCGCGCTGCAACATGCGCCAGGCCACCAGCCCCATCAACCCACTGAACAGCGCCATCAGCAGGTGTTCCGGCAGTTGATGGGCGAGGAACACCCCCAAGGGTGAAAACAGCCCGCCGAGCACCGCGATCAGCAACGCGGCGCGATAGCGCACCAGGCCATGGCGCAACCCATCGATCGCGCCGACGGCCGCAGCGGCGCCGACGGCGAGCAGCGATACCGGCGCGGCCTGGGTCATGCTCAAGCCCAGCCCCAGGACCAACGCCGGCACCCCGAGGATCCCGCCGCCCGCGCCGGTCAAGCCCATTACCACGCCCATCAGCAAGCCCAACACACTGGCCAGCAGCATTCAGTCCACCTTGCTCAGGCGGGTCAGCCATTCACGGCCCTTGAGCATGCCGTTCCAGTAGAACCACGGCAGCAGGGTCGCCTTGAGGAACCACATCGAGCGCCGCGCCCGGGTCGGGTCGAGGGCAAAGGTCGGCAGCAGCTTGCCGCCGTAGCCGAATTCGGCCAGCACCACCTTGCCCTTCTCCACCGTCAGCGGGCAGGAACCGTAGCCGTCATACTTGAGCGGCAGCGGTGCCTGCTTGCGCAGGGCCAGCAGGTTTTCGGCGACCACCACGATTTGCTTGCGCACCGCCGCGGCGGTCTTGGCGTTGGTGGTGGAGCACACATCGCCCAGGCCGAAGATATGCGGGTAACGCAGGTGTTGCAGGCTGTGCGGGTTCACTTCGCACCAGCCGGCGGCATCGGCCAGGGCGCTGTGGCGGATAAAGTCCGGCGACACTTGCGGGGGCACCACATGCAGCAGGTCGAAGGTTTTTTCCTGGAGCGTGACGTTACCCTCGGCGTCTTTGACTTCAAACCAGGCCTTGCGGGCCGGGCCGTCGACTTTCACCAAGTTGGAATTGAACGCCAGCCGGGCGTTGTACTTTTCCACGTACTTCATCAACGGCGGAACAAAGGTCGCCACGCCGAACAACGCCGCACCCGCCAGATTGAACTCCACCTCCAGGCTGTTCAGGCGGCCCTGCTTGAGCCAGTGATCGCAGGACAGGTACATGGCCTTCTGCGGCGCACCCGCGCATTTGATCGGCATGGCCGGCTGGGTAAAGATCGCCTTGCCGCCCTTGAGTTGCTGCACCAATTGCCAAGTGTAGGCGGCATTTTCATAGCTGTAATTGGAGGTTACGCCGTTCTGGCCGAGGGTCGCTTGCAGGCCCTCGACCTTCTCCCAGGCCAGGCGCAGGCCGGGGCACACGATCAGGTTGTTCCAGGTCACGCGCTGGCCGCTGTCGAGCACCAGAGTCTGTGCGTCCGGCAGCAGTTCGGTGACGGCGGCCTGCACCCAGGTGACGCCATTGGGCAGCACGTCGGCCAGGGGGCGGCGGGTCTTTTTCACGTCATAGGCACCGCCGCCCACCAGGGTCCAGGCCGGCTGGTAGCTGTGGTGAGCGTTCGGTTCAATCAGGATGATGTTCAGCTGTGGGTCGCGCTTGAGCAGGCTGGCCAGCAGGCCGATGCCTGCCGAGCCGCCGCCGATGACTACGATATCGCCACTGATGGTTGGGCCACAGTGTTGGTCATTCATGGTCAATCGCCTTCTTGTTGCATGCACACAAGGGTCGCTGCCGGATGGCGTCACGCCCAGCTTTTTATGACCGCGCCGCAGTACAGCCCGGACAGGGTTTTCATCACTTGAATCACTTCGTGGCTGGCCAGGCCGTAGAAAATGTATTTGCCTTCCCGACGGGTAGCGACCAGCCCTTCATCACGCAGGATGCCCAACTGTTGCGACAGGGTGGGCTGGCGTACGCCGGTCATGGTTTCCAGCTCGCCGACGTTGCGTTCACCTTGGGTCAACTGGCAGAGAATCAACAAACGATCCTCGTTGGCCAGCGCCTTGAGCAACGTGCAGGCCTTGGACGCCGACGCACGCAACTGGGCGACTTCGCCTTCACTCAACGTAGATTCCATTTGCCTCAGGTCCTTTGTGTCACTTAAGCTCAAAACATTATGTGTAAATGTAAAGTGATTGTAATCACTTTTTTCAGCATCAGGGACAGCCGTCATGTCAGCGTTGATTCAATCCTTTCTGGACGAGGCGTCGTCGACCTACACCTATGTCGTCTATGAAGCCGACGGCGGACCCTGCGCCATCGTCGACTCGGTGCTCAACTACGACCCCGCGTCCGGGCGCACCGATACGCGCCAGGCGGACAAAGTGATCAGCTTTGTGCAGGCCCACCAACTGCAGGTGCAGTGGCTGCTGGAAACCCATGCCCACGCCGATCACCTGTCCGCCGCGCCCTACCTGCGCCGGACCTTGGGCGGCAAGATCGCCATCGGCCAGTGCATCAGCAAAGTACAGGGCGTGTTCAAGAACCTGTTCAACCTGGAGCCGGAGTTTCGCGCCGATGGTTCACAGTTCGATCATCTGTTCGCGCCGGATGAAATCTTCTCTATCGGCGGGCTGAAAGCCCAGGCGCTACATGTGCCCGGTCATACACCGGCCGATATGGCTTACCTGATCGACGAGCGCCTGATCCTGGTGGGCGACACCCTGTTCATGCCCGACGTGGGCACCGCCCGCTGCGACTTCCCCGGCGGCGATGCGCGGCAGTTGTATGCGTCGATGCGCAAGCTGCTGGCCTACCCAGCGGATACCCAACTGTATGTATGCCACGACTATCCGCCTGCCGGTCGGGAGGCCAAGTGCCTGACAACCGTGGCGGAACAACGCGCTGGGAATATCCATGTGCATGACGGCGTGGATGAAGCGGCGTTTGTAGCCATGCGCACCCAGCGCGATGCCGGGCTGGGCATGCCGACGCTGCTGTTGCCGGCGATCCAGGTGAATGTGCGGGCGGGCAACCTGCCGCCCGCAGAAGATAACGGTGTGGTGTACCTGAAGATTCCACTCAACCAGCTCTGACGCGCACTTACTCGAAGTACGACGCTCGGGAGGGTGCGAGCCCCGACCACAATTCGTCGACATGCTTGAAGCCCCAGTCTTCGGTGTTTTCACGGCCGATGATCTTGTCCGGTTGCTCAGCCAGGTTGACCACCGACTGAGGAATCGGCAAACGTGAACGCACCGAAAAAAACACTTTGACCTTGGGCGCCAGCAGCGACTTGGAGCTTTGTTCGACCACCACGCCAATGCGACCACTTTCCAGGCGCACCAAGGCGCCAACAGGGTAAATGCCTACGCACCGAACAAATGCCTGGAACACCCGCGCATCAAAATGGCCTTTCCACTCCGCCATTCTCTGGATCGCTTCGGCGGGGCCCCAGCCTTGCTTGTAAGGGCGATCTGAGGTGACTGCGTCATACACGTCACACACCGCGCCCATCTGGGCGAACAGACTGATCTGGTCCTGCACCAACCCATCGGGGTAACCGCTGCCATCATGTTTTTCATGATGATGCAGACACACATCCAATACCCAGGTACTGATCTGCGGGCATAACCGTAACATCCGAGCGCCTTCCTCCGGGTGCCGGCGCACCGTGCCGAATTCCGTCTCGGTCAATTGGGCGGGCTTGTTCAAAATATCTTCGGGAATGGCCATTTTCCCTACGTCATGAAACAACCCCGCCAGCCCCGCTTCCTGGACCAACTCGGGCGAAAGTTCCAACTGCCGCGCCAGTGCGATCATCAAGCCACTGACGGCGACGGAGTGCATGTAGGTATACTCATTGGCCTTTTTCAGGCGCACCAGGCTGAGCAAGGCATGGGGGTGACGCAGCACGGAGCGGGAGATCTCCTCCACCAGGCTCGCCACCTGAGGCACATCCACCGCCTGCCCCATGCGCAGTTCGCTGAACATACGGATGACGGCACGTTTGGCGACCGCGCACACCTTCAGCGCCCGGGCTATCTCGTCCTTCATGTCCACCGCAGTCGCCACCACCGGGCGCACTATCCTTGTGTTATTGAGGGTAACCGCAGCCGGTCGAACACGTGGTGGCTCATCGCAGCCCTTGGCCGTGTCGATCCAGACCCGCCGGACCTGCGACATCAGCAAACGCTGCAGGTCCTCCTCGCGCTCCAGTAAAAAGCTGCTTCTCCAGAACCCGTGGTCGATCCATGGGCCCTCCAGCTTATGAATGTGCATGCCCAGAATCACCCGTGAGCACGGAATGCACTTCAACATTTGTCCATCCCCCAACGCCTGACTGCCCCCGCCATCAACTCACGGAGAACTTCGCCACGATCTGTTTCAGATCCACTGCCAGTCGCGACAGTTCCTGGCTGGCGATGGACGTCTGGCCGGCAGCCGACGAACTCTGGATGGACAGGTCGCGGATGCTGATCAGGTTCTGGTCAACCGAACGCGCCACCTGGGCTTGCTGTTCCGAGGCGGTCGCGATCATCAGGTTGCGTTCGTTGATGTCGCTAATGGCTTGGGTGATCTGGGTAATGGCCACGCCGGCTTCATGGGCAACCTTCAAGGAATCCACCGCCTCGTCGCGATTGAGCGCCATGGACGCCACCGCCTCGCTCGAGCAGCTCTGGATCCTGGCAATCATCTGTTCGATTTCCTGGGTCGACGTTTGCGTTCTATGGGCCAACGCCCTGACTTCGTCGGCCACGACCGCAAAGCCTCGCCCCTGCTCCCCGGCCCGTGCGGCCTCGATCGCCGCATTCAAGGCGAGCAGATTGGTTTGCTCGGCAATCGAACGGATCACTTCGACCACCCGAGCAATGTCCTGGGCTTGCTTGGCCAGCCCTTCGACTTCCACCCCGGTCTGCTGCACCGTGGAACTCAACTTCTCAATCGATGCGATGGTTTGCGTCACACGCTCCTGGCCCACTTTGGCCGAGCGCTGGGAGTCTTGCGTCGACTGGGAGGCAGACACCGCATTCCTCGCGACTTCCTCCACCGCCGCAGTCATCTCATTGACGGCGGTGGCGGCCTGATCAGTCTCCATACTCTGGCGCTCAATGCCGGCGGTGGACTCGCGAGTGATCGCACTCATTTCCTCCGCTGCCGAAGCCAACTGGCCGGACGCTTCGGATATATGCTGCAGGGTGCTTTTCAGGTTCATTTGCATGGCGGCGGTCGACTTCTGCAGGTCGGTCAATTCGTCCTTGCCGCTGATGGCAATGGCCAGGCGCAGATCACCGTCGGCGATTTTGCCGGTCGATACCAACAACTCGCGCACCGGGTGGATGATGCTGCGGGTAAACAGCCGCGCGACTGCCACGGTGATCAGCACCGAGCAGACCATCAGCACCCAGGTAAACAAGCGGGCGGTCTCATGTTCACGCGCAGCGAATTGCACCGTTGACGTGGAGCCCTGTTCATTGATTGCTATCAACTCGTCCAGGGCCTTCTGCGCCTGAAGCCCAATCGGGCCGTTGACGTCACGCAGATACACCGCCATCTGCTCAGGAGAAAAGCTGGAAGCCTGGGCCAGGAACTCATCCATTTTCTGGCTGTAGCTCTTTATGTTGGTCAGCACTTCGTTGTACTTGGCTTGTTCCTCAGGGCTCGACACCATGGGTGCATAACTGTCGGCGACTTGCAGCGCCTCATCGCGTACGGCTTTGACCTTTTCAAGGGAAGCGGGGTCCTTGGCGCCGTATTCCATGGCATAACGGCGCAAATCGAGACGCAGTTTGTAAAAAGCGGTGTCAATCTTGCCCGCCAGACGAATGCTGGGAAGCCAGTTGGTATCTATTTCGACCGTCGACGAATACACCTGATCGACTTTTATGAGAGTCATTGCGCCTTGTATCAACAGCAGGAAACAGACCACACCGAAGCACAGTGTGGTACGAAAATTCAGTTTCAAGGATCTCATGGACATGCGGCTCACCCTTCCCTTGGCCGCGTAGGACGCGGCCTGACGAGTACGACTGTGTACAAGTGAAGGTGAAAAAAGTGTGACTGTCCAAGTCGTTTTTTATTGAAACCGCCCAATAAAAAAGTGCGATTATTTACTTAGCTAAACATCAAAAAAACCGGCTCTTGCGGTTATTAACCGTCACACCATCAGCCCATCCCGTGGCAATGGCAGCGCCGTTTTATACCGCACTTGTTTGAGGGCGAAACTGGAGCGGATATTGGCCACACCCGGCACCTTGGTCAGAAAGTCCATCATGAAACGCTCCAATGACTGGATCGTCGGCACCAGCACCCTGATCAGGTAGTCCGGATCACCGGCCATCAGGTAACACTCCATGACTTCCGGACGGTCTGCAATCGCCCCTTCGAACTGCTGCAACGCCAGTTCATTCTGCTTTTCCAGGCTGACATGAATGAACACATTCACGTGCAGCCCCAGCAGGTCGGCGTCGAGCAACGTGACCTGCTCGCGAATCAGCCCCAACTCCTCCATCGCCTTCACCCGGTTGAAACACGGCGTGGGCGACAGGTTCACCGAACGCGCCAGGTCGGCGTTGGTGATGCGAGCGTTCTCCTGCAATGCGTTGAGAATGCCGATATCGGTACGGTCCAGTTTGCGCATGAGACAAAATCACCTGTTTATTATGTTTATGTAGTTTTTTTATCCGCAAATGATCTCGGGTGCAATGAAACAGAGATAAATATTCTTCTACGCCACGCCTATGATTGTTGTAGGACAAGATTTCTCCTACCCGGAGTCTGACTGTCAGCTAGCGCGCCCACTACAAGAAATTCACAAGATAGAGCGTAGAAAGCCATGACCCAGCAGTACGAACCGCTGCGCCTGCACGTTCCCGAACCCTCGGGCCGCCCAGGCTGCAAGACCGACTTTACCTACCTGCGCCTGAACGACGCCGGCCTGGTGCGCAAACCCGCCATCGATATAGAACCCGCTGACACCGCCGACCTGGCCAAGGGCCTGATCCGTGTGCTCGACGACCAGGGTCAGGCGCTTGGCCCGTGGGCCGAAGGCGTTTCGGTCGAGATCATGCGTCGCGGCATGCGCGCCATGCTCAAGACGCGGATTTTCGACAACCGCATGGTGGTCGCCCAGCGTCAGAAGAAAATGTCGTTCTACATGCAAAGCCTCGGTGAAGAAGCCATCGGCAGTGCCCAGGCCTTGGCCTTGAACATCGACGACATGTGCTTCCCCACCTACCGTCAGCAAAGCATCCTGATGGCCCGCGAAGTGCCGCTGGTGGACCTGATCTGCCAACTGCTGTCCAACGAGCGCGACCCACTCAAGGGCCGCCAGCTGCCGATCATGTATTCGGTGAAAGATGCCGGTTTCTTTACTATTTCCGGCAACCTCGCCACCCAATTCGTACAAGGCGTGGGCTGGGGCATGGCCTCGGCGATCAAGGGCGATACCAAGATCGCGTCGGCCTGGATCGGCGACGGCGCCACCGCCGAGGCCGACTTCCACACTGCTCTCACCTTCGCTCACGTGTACCGTGCGCCCGTGATCCTCAACGTGGTCAACAACCAGTGGGCCATCTCCACCTTCCAGGCCATCGCCGGCGGTGAAGCCACGACCTTCGCCGGACGCGGCGTCGGCTGCGGTATCGCCTCACTGCGCGTGGACGGCAACGACTTCATCGCGGTGTACGCCGCCTCCGCCTGGGCCGCCGAGCGTGCGCGGCGCAACCTGGGGCCGACCCTGATCGAATGGGTCACCTACCGCGCCGGCCCGCACTCGACCTCCGATGATCCGTCGAAATACCGCCCTGCCGACGACTGGAGCCACTTCCCCCTGGGTGATCCGATTGCGCGCCTCAAGCAGCACCTGATCCGGATTGGCCAGTGGTCCGAAGAGGAACATGCGGCGGTCAGCGCCGAACTTGAAGCCGAAGTAATCGCCGCGCAAAAACAGGCCGAACAGTACGGCACCCTCGCCGGCGGCCAGATTCCAAGCGCCGCGACCATGTTCGAAGACGTCTACAAAGAGATGCCGGAGCACTTGAAGCGCCAGCGTCAAGAGTTGGGGATCTGACATGAACGATCACAACAACAGCATCGAATTGGAAACCGCCATGACCACCACCACCATGACCATGATCCAGGCCCTGCGCTCGGCCATGGATGTGATGCTTGAACGTGACGACAACGTGGTGGTGTTCGGCCAGGACGTGGGTTACTTCGGCGGCGTGTTCCGTTGCACCGAAGGCTTGCAGAACAAGTACGGCAGTTCGCGGGTGTTCGACGCGCCGATCTCGGAAAGCGGGATTATCGGCGTGGCCGTGGGCATGGGTGCCTATGGCCTGCGCCCGGTGGCCGAGATCCAGTTCGCCGACTACGTCTACCCCGCCACCGACCAGATCATCTCGGAAGCTGCGCGCCTGCGTTATCGCTCGGCCGGCCAGTTCACGGCGCCGCTGACCATGCGCATGCCCTGCGGCGGCGGCATTTACGGTGGCCAGACCCACAGCCAGAGTATCGAAGCGGTGTTCACCCAGGTCTGCGGCCTGCGTACGGTGATGCCGTCGAACCCGTATGACGCCAAGGGCCTGCTGATCGCCTCGATCGAAAACGATGACCCGGTGATCTTCCTGGAGCCCAAGCGCCTGTACAACGGCCCGTTCGATGGCCATCACGATCGTCCGGTCACGCCGTGGTCGAAACACCCGCAAGCACAAGTGCCGGATGGTTACTACACCGTGCCGCTGGACGTGGCCGCCATCGTGCGCCCGGGGTCTGCCGTGACCGTGCTGACCTACGGCACTACCGTGTATGTGTCCCAGGTCGCCGCCGAAGAAACCGGCATCGACGCCGAGGTCATCGACCTGCGCAGCCTGTGGCCGCTGGACCTGGACACCATCGTCAAGTCGGTGAAAAAGACCGGCCGTTGTGTGGTGGTGCATGAAGCCACGCGCACCTGCGGTTTTGGTGCCGAGTTGGTGTCGCTGGTGCAAGAGCATTGCTTCCATCACCTGGAAGCGCCGATCGAACGCGTCACCGGTTGGGACACCCCCTACCCGCACGCGCAGGAGTGGGCGTATTTCCCAGGGCCGTCTCGAGTGGGCGCGGCGTTGAAACGGGTCATGGAGGTCTGAATGGGCACGCACGTTATCAAGATGCCGGACATTGGCGAAGGCATCGCAGAAGTTGAACTGTCGGTCTGGCATGTGAAGGTCGGCGACCTGGTGGTTGAAGACCAGGTGCTGGCGGATGTGATGACCGACAAGGCGATGGTGGACATTCCCTCGCCGGTACACGGAAGGGTGATTTCTCTCGGTGGCGAGCCGGGCGAGGTCATGGCGGTGGGCAGTATCCTGATCAGCATTGAAGTGGAAGGCGCGGGGAACGCCAAGGACGCGCCGGCAGCGGCGGAGCCGGTCAAGGCGGCGTCCGCCCCCGTTGTCGAGGCCAAGCCGGCACCCGTTATCGTTGAAACCAGGGCGGCGGCCAAGCCTGCGGCCGCACCCGTCGCCCGCGAAGCCGGTGAGCGCCCCCTGGCCTCCCCTGCCGTGCGCAAACATGCACTGGATGCGGGTATCCAGTTGCGTCTGGTGCAGGGCACGGGCCCGGCCGGCCGGATCCTCCACGAAGACCTCGACGCTTACCTGCAACAAGGCACGGCGCAGGCATCGACAGCCGCCAACCCCTACGCCGAACGCCACGACGAAGCGCAGATCCCGGTGATCGGCATGCGCCGCAAGATCGCCCAGCGCATGCAGGATGCGACCCGCCGCGCCGCGCATTTCAGCTATGTGGAAGAAATCGACGTCACCGCTCTGGAGGAGCTGCGCGTGCACCTCAATGAGAAGCACGGCGCGACTCGCGGCAAGCTGACCCTGCTGCCGTTTATCGTGCGTGCGATGGTGGTGGCACTGCGGGACTTCCCGCAGATCAACGCACGCTACGACGACGAAGCCCAGGTCATCACCCGCCTTGGCGCGGTGCATGTGGGCGTCGCCACGCAGAGCGACGTGGGTTTGATGGTGCCGGTGGTGCGTCACGCCGAGGCGCGCAGCCTGTGGAGCACTGCCGAAGAAATCGCGCGCTTGGCCACCGCCGCACGCAACGGCAAGGCCAGCCGCGATGAGCTGTCCGGTTCGAGCATTACCCTGACCAGCCTGGGCGCATTGGGCGGCATCGTCAGCACCCCGGTGCTGAACCTGCCGGAGGTGGCGATTGTCGGCGTCAACCGCATGGTCGAGCGGCCGATGGTGATCAAGGGCCAGATCGTGGTGCGCAAGATGATGAACCTTTCCAGTTCCTTCGATCACCGTGTGGTCGATGGCATGGACGCGGCGCAATTCATCCAGGCCATTCGCGGCCTGCTCGAACAACCCGCCAGCCTGTTCCTGGAGTAAGGGCATGACTCAGACATTGAACACCACGCTGCTGATCATTGGCGGCGGCCCCGGCGGTTATGTGGCGGCGATCCGCGCCGGCCAGTTGGGCATCCCGACCATTCTGGTGGAAGGCCAGGCCCTGGGCGGCACTTGCCTGAACATCGGCTGCATCCCGTCCAAAGCCCTGATCCATGTGGCCGAGCAGTTCCAGCAAACCGTGCACCTCAGCCAGGGTTCGCCGTTGGGTATCGAAGTGGATGTGCCGAGCCTGGACATCCGCAAAAGCGTGGAATGGAAAGACGGCATCGTCGACCGCCTGACCACCGGCGTCGCCGCACTGCTGAAGAAGCACAAAGTGCAGGTGATCCACGGTTGGGCCAAGGTGGTGGACGGCAAGACCGTCGAGGTGGGCGAGCAGCGTATCCACTGCGAACACCTGCTGCTGGCCACCGGCTCGAAAAGCGTCAACCTGCCGATGCTGCCGATTGGCGGCCCGGTCATCTCCTCCACCGAAGCCTTGGCGCCCACCCGTGTGCCCAAGCGCTTGATCGTGGTCGGTGGCGGGTACATCGGCCTGGAGCTGGGGATTGCCTACCGCAAGCTCGGCGCCGAGGTCAGTGTAGTCGAGGCGCAAGACCGCATTCTGCCGGCCTACGACGCCGAGCTGACGCAACCGGTGCACGAATCCCTCAGGCAGTTGGGCGTGAAGCTGTACCTCAAGCACAGCGTCACCGGTTTCGAGCACAACCGCCTGCAAGTGCGTGATCCGAATGGCGACACGGTGTCGCTGGAGACGGATCAGGTGCTGGTGGCCGTAGGTCGCAAACCCAACACCCAAGGCTGGAACCTCGAAGCGCTGAATCTGGACATGAACGGCGCAGCGATCAAGGTCGACCAGCATTGCCAGACCAGCATGCGCAACGTGTGGGCTATCGGCGACCTGAGCGGCGAGCCGATGCTGGCGCACCGGGCCATGGCCCAGGGTGAGATGGTCGCCGAACTGATCAGCGGCAAACACCGCGAATTCAACCCGGCGGCGATCCCTGCGGTGTGCTTTACCGATCCTGAATTGGTGGTGGTCGGCAAGACCCCGGATGAGGCCAAGGCGGCGGGCCTGGATTGCATCGTGTCGAGCTTCCCGTTCGCGGCCAATGGTCGGGCCATGACCCTGGAGTCGAAAACCGGCTTCGTACGGGTGGTGGCACGGCGTGACAATCACCTGATTGTCGGTTGGCAAGCCGTGGGGGTCGGTGTGTCCGAACTGTCCACGGCCTTCGGCCTGAGCCTGGAAATGGGGGCGCGCCTGGAAGACGTGGCCGGCACTATCCATGCTCATCCGACCCTGGGTGAAGCGGTACAGGAAGCGGCGCTGCGGGCCTTGGGGCATGCCTTGCACCTTTGACCGGAACGGTTTCCGTGGCGAGGGAGCTTGCTCCCGCTGGGGTGCGAAGCGCCCCCAAAAGCTGGCGACTGCTACGCAGTCGAGCGGGAGCAAGCTCCCTCGCCACCATCAGCCCGCTCCCACACACAGCCAGAATGCAGTATTGTTGTGCCCATTCAGAAAAAAACCGACTTGACCAGAGATTAGAGGGTGTCATGGGTAACGAGAGCATCAATTGGGACAAGCTGGGTTTTGACTACATCAAGACCGACAAGCGGTTTCTCCAGGTCTGGAAAAACGGCGAATGGCAAGAAGGCACTCTGACCGACGACAACGTGCTGCACATCAGCGAGGGCTCCACTGCCCTGCACTATGGCCAGCAGTGCTTCGAGGGCCTCAAGGCCTACCGTTGCAAGGACGGCTCGATCAACCTGTTCCGCCCGGACCAGAACGCCGCCCGCATGCAACGCAGCTGTGCACGCCTGCTGATGCCGCATGTACCGACCGACGTGTTCATCGAAGCCTGCAAGCAAGTGGTCAAGGCCAACGAGCGGTTCATCCCGCCGTATGGCAGCGGCGGCGCGCTGTACCTACGCCCGTTCGTGATCGGCACCGGTGACAACATCGGCGTGCGCAC
The DNA here is from genome assembly GCF_050312585.1 of Pseudomonas sp. R19M. Classification (NCBI taxonomy): domain Bacteria; kingdom Pseudomonadati; phylum Pseudomonadota; class Gammaproteobacteria; order Pseudomonadales; family Pseudomonadaceae; genus Pseudomonas; species Pseudomonas sp. R19M. Next base: position 52,352 of record NZ_JBNPJV010000083.1, on the reverse strand, counting down.
CGCGCCGGAGTTCATCTTCTCGGTGTTCTGCATCCCGGTCGGCGCCTATTTCAAAGGTGGCCTGACGCCTCACAACTTCCAGATCTCCAGCTTCGACCGCGCCGCGCCACAAGGCACCGGTGCCGCCAAGGTCGGTGGCAACTACGCCGCCAGCCTGATGCCAGGTTCCGAAGCGAAGAAATCCGGCTTCGCCGACGCGATCTACCTGGACCCGATGACCCATTCGAAAATCGAAGAAGTCGGTTCGGCCAACTTCTTCGGGATCACCCACGACAACCAGTTCATCACGCCGAAGTCGCCTTCGGTACTGCCAGGTATCACCCGCCTGTCGCTGATCGAACTGGCCAAGACCCGCCTGGGCCTGGAAGTGGTCGAGGGCGAAGTGTTCATCGACAAGCTGGATCAGTTCAAGGAAGCCGGTGCCTGCGGTACCGCCGCCGTGATCTCGCCCATCGGCGGTATCCAGTACAACGGCAAGCTGCATGTGTTCCACAGCGAGACCGAAGTCGGCCCGATCACTCAGAAGCTCTACAAAGAGCTGACCGGTGTGCAGACCGGTGATGTTGAAGCGCCGGAAGGTTGGATCGTCAAGGTTTGAAAATGACCTGAACGTTCCGTTTCAGAAAAGGCCCGTTCCCCTCTTTCGGTGGATGGGCTTTTTTTATGTTGTGAAGCACTGGATACCCAATCACCTGTGAAGTCTGACAGTAGACAGTAAAAATCGCCGCGCCTAACTTGGGTCTCCCTTCTAAACCAAGCAGGAGCCTATTATGGCGATCTATGAATTACGCGTTTCGGCAGAGGATTTCGAGAACGACGATAGCAAGGAAATCGTTATGGAAACCTACATTAACGGCGATCTGGATTGGGCGGTTTACGCGTCGTCCAGCAAACACGACGGTAACTACGACACCGCCTCGGCGCCGGATGACGTCGACGGCGATGGTGACTACGATGACGATGACAAGGCGCATTACCTCCATGTCGCCAACGCTTTCGCCAAAATGACAGCCTATGCCATGAAGAAACGAAAAAAGGCGAAAAAATAAATATCACCCGGCATGATCAGGTTGCCGTCGATCATGCGCCTCAACCGTTGATGTTTTCCGTAATCTTCTTGCCCATGCTGATCCTCGGTTCCACCCCATACCCCAGCGCCTCGTAGAACCCCACCACCGCATCATTACCGCCGGTGATCTGCAGGTTGATCTTCATGCAGCCCAACGCCGTCAACGCCTGCTCCGCATGGCGCACCAGCGACGACCCCAGGCCATGACGCCGATAGTCCGCGTGCACCGCCACCGAATACAGCCAACCACGATGGCCGTCGTAGCCGGCAAGCACAGTCCCAATCACGGCCTTTTTGTCTGTCGCGACGAAGAACAACCCATCATTGACCGCCAGCTTCTTATCGATCGCCAGGCTCGGCAGGTTATGCGCAGTGTCATAGCCAAACGCCTCCTGCCACAACGCGATCACCTGTGCGCGGTGCTGGCGGTCACGGTACAGCCCGATGGGGTGGCGTGATAACAGGGTTTTCTCCATCACCAGCGTGCGCTCGTTGCCGTGGTAAACGTCGCGCACCGTATGAAACCCCAGCTTGGTGTAGAACGGCTCGGCGGTCAGCGAGGACGGCACGCTCAGGGTCGTCACCCCGGCTTCGCGGGCACGCAGTTCGATTTCAATCATCAATAGCCGGCCAATGCCCTGCCCTTGCAGTGCCGGGTTGACGAACACCGAGCGCACCACATTGGCGTCGAGGGCAGCGGTGGCGACGATCATTTGATCCTGGACCGCCACCAGCACGACGCGGCGCTTGAGCAGCTCCAGCACGGCATCCGGTGTGAAGTTGCTCGCCACGCGGGCGATCACATCCGCCGGGTAATCCCGTGCATTGCTGCTGTGCAAGGCGGCGAGGATGACCTGGCTGATGCCTTCGGCATCTGAGGCTTGAGCGAGACGAACGGCGGTAGACATGATTCCCCCTGCCTGACACGACTATGACAGACGCCACAATACCAATGTCGCACCGCCCCTCCCACCGTTTGAGCGCATTTCAATCCAACAGCCGATTCGGCTGCCACACCCCGCCTTTCAGCTTTCCCGGCTGGGCCACCTGGTTGTTTCAGCCGGGATTCACCCAGCACAACGCACAAAATAGCGTCAACGCTCACCCCATGGATTTCGTGCCCCATGCAAACCACCAACACCGTCCTGATGATTCGCCCGGCGCGCTTTGCCTTCAACCCGGACACCGCGATCAACAACCGCTTCCAGCGCCCACCCCTCGACCCGTCAGGCGTGCAGCAGAAAGCGCTGGAAGAGTTCGACGGTTATGTCGATACCCTGCGCCGGCATGGCGTGGAGGTACTGGTGGTGCAGGACACGCCGGCGCCCCACACGCCCGACTCGATTTTCCCGAATAACTGGTGGAGCAGCCACGCCGACGGCAGCCTGGTGCTGTACCCGATGGAAGGCCAGAACCGACGACTGGAACGCGACAAGGGTGTGTTGCAGATACTGGAACAGCGTTTTGCAATCCACCACACCATTGACCTCAGTCACCTGGAACAACAGAACATTTTCCTCGAAGGCACCGGCAGCATGGTGCTCGACCGCCAGCACCGCATCAGCTACGCCTGCCACTCCGGGCGCACGCACCAGGACGCCCTGCGCCAGTTCGCCGAACGCCTCGACTACCGACTGTGCGTGTTCCACGCCGTGGACCGTCACCAGGCGCCGATCTACCACAGCAACGTGATGATGAGCGTCGGTCGCGACCTCTCGGTGGTGTGCCTGCAGGCCCTGCCCGACGCCACCGAACGCCAGGCCCTGGAACGCTCCCTGCGCGACACCGGCAAAGACATCCTCAGCCTCGACTTCGACCAGCTCGAAGCCTTCGCCGGCAACATGCTCGAAGTGCATGACCGTGACGGCCAGCCGCTGCTGGTGATGTCCGCCAGCGCCTGGGGCGCGCTGCAACCGGCACAGCGCCAGCACGTGGAGCGCCACACGCGCCCCGTGGTGGTGAACATCGACAACATCGAACGCATCGGTGGCGGCAGTGCCCGCTGCATGCTGGCGGAAGTGCACTTGCCTGCCCGCCCCTCATTTCAATAAGGAGTCTTGCCATGACCCGTTACATCGACGTCAACGACCTCTGCTACCTGGTCTCGCAGAAGGGCCTGCCCACCTGCATCAGCGAAATGGCCGAGTACATCCGCGCCGACTACCTGCGCTGGCCGGATTTCGAAAAATGCGCACGCCTGGCCAACCACTCGCCGGACGGCGTGATCGAGTTGATGCCGGTGTCCGACGCCTCGCTGTACGCCTTCAAATACGTCAACGGCCACCCGAAAAACACCCTGGCCGGCCTGCTCACCGTGATGGCCTTCGGTGCCCTGGGCGATGTGGATACCGGCCAGCCGGTGCTGCTCGCGGAAATGACCCTGACCACCGCCATCCGCACCGCCGCCACCTCAGCGCTGGTGGCGCGCTACCTGGCTCGCGACAACAGCCGCAGCATGGCGTTGATCGGCAACGGCTCACAAAGTGAATTCCAGGCCGTGGCGTTCCACGCCATGCTCGGCATCAATGAAATCCGCCTGTTCGATATCGACGCCCAGGCCACCGCCAAACTCGCCGCCAACCTCAAGGCGTTCCCGGCGATCAAGGTGATCCTGGCCGGCAGCGTGGCCGAAGCGGTCAAAGGTGCGGACATCGTCACCACCGTGACCGCCGACAAGGCCTACGCGACCATTCTCACCGACGACATGATCGAACCGGGCATGCACCTGAATGCCGTGGGCGGCGATTGCCCGGGCAAGACCGAGCTGGACCGACGTATCGTCGAGCGCGCCCGGGTGATCGTCGAGTACGAACCGCAGAGCCGCATCGAAGGCGAGATCCAGCAAATGCCGCAAGATTCGCCGGTCACCGAACTGTGGCAGGTGATCAACGGCCGGCAGCCAGGCCGCGAGAACGCGCGCCAGGTCACCCTGTTCGATTCGGTGGGCTTTGCCATCGAAGACTATTCGGCGCTGCGCTATGTGCTGGATGTGGCCAAGGCCCTGGAGGTTGGCCGTGAACTGGAGCTGGTGCCGGACCTGGCCGACCCGAAAGACCTGTACGCACGGCTGGCCCAACAACCGGCGGCACAGCAGAAAAAGCGCGCCTGAGACCGCTCTGGCCTGCCGCTTCACGCCCGAGGCAGGCCAGAATTTCAGCTTTGACAAGCCGATTCAGCCCGTGCAACAGCCGATTCCGCTGCATTGCACTTTTTAACAGCGCAATTTGCGCTTTATGCAGGGGGTAAACGACACAAAAAACGCACCATCATGGAGCATTCTCTGCGCCGACGAGAAGGATGTTTCAACTTTATGACTGCCCCTGACATCAATTACAAAATATAGGGACTCCACCATGACTTCACTGCGATCACTCTTCGCTGCATTGCTGTTGCCACTGTGCGCCACCGCCGCCCATGCGCAAGATTGGAAAGAAATCCGCTTCGGCGTGTTCCCCGAGTATCCCCCCTTCGAGTCCGTAGCCGCCGACGGCAGCCTGCAAGGCTTCGATATTGAATTGGGCAATGCGATCTGCGCCAAGCTCGAGGTCAAATGCACCTGGGTGCATAACGAATTCGACGGCATGATCCCGGCCCTGCGGGCGCGCAAGTTCGACGCAATCATGTCGTCCATGGCCGTGACTCCGGCCCGCGAGAAGGTCATCGACTTCAGCGACCGGCTGTTCCTCAGCCCGACCTCGGTGATCACGCGCAAAAGCGCCGACTTCGGCGACACCCCGCAATCATTGAAGGGCAAACAAGTAGGCGTGCTGCAGGGCTCGCTGCAGGAAGCCTATGCCCGTGCGCAGTTGGCCAAGCTGGGGGCGCAGATCAAGGCGTACCAGTCCCAGGAGCAGAACTACGCCGACCTGCAAAATGGTCGCCTCGATGCCACCCTGACCGACAAGCTCGAAGCCCAGCTCAACTTCCTGTCCAAGCCCGAAGGCGCCGACTTCAAGACCGGCCCGGCCTTCAAGGACCCGACCCTGCCCCTGGATATCGCCATGGGCCTGCGCAAGAACGATCAGCAGTTGCGTGAGCTGATCAACAAAGGCATCGCCGCCGTGCAGGCTGATGGCACCTATGCGCAAATCCAGAAGAAGTACTTCGGCGATCAGGACATCTACCACGAGTGATGCCAACCCCGACCCTGTGAGAGAAGGCTTATGTGGGAGGGGGCTTGCCCCCGATGAGGACATGCCAGTCGACACATGCATTGACTGACCCACCGCTATCGGGAGCAAGCCCCCTCCCACAGAAGCCCGCTCCCACGAGGGTATGTCCGGGCCCTTTAGAGACCTCCCCCATGAACGAATTCCTCAATCTGCAGGGCTACGGCCCGATGCTGGCTCAAGGCGCGTGGATGACGCTCAAGCTGGCGTTCCTGGCACTGGCCCTGAGCCTCACCCTCGGCCTGATTGCCGCCGGCGCCAAGCTGTCCAGCGCCCGATGGCTGCGCGTGCCGGCCACGCTGTACACCACGCTGATCCGCAGCGTGCCGGACCTGGTGCTGATCCTGCTGATTTTCTACAGCTTGCAACTGTGGCTCAACGACCTGAGTGAAGTGTTCGGCTGGGACTACTTGGAAATCGACCCGTTCACCGCCGGGGTGATCACCCTGGGCTTTATCTACGGGGCGTATTTCACCGAAAACTTTCGCGGTGCGATCCTCAGTGTGCCGGTCGGCCAGTTGGAAGCCGCGACCGCCTATGGCTTGAGCCGCTGGCAGCGTTTTCACCTGGTGCTGTTCCCGCAGTTGATGCGCTTCGCCCTGCCGGGCCTGGGCAATAACTGGCTGGTGCTGCTCAAATCCACGGCGCTGGTATCGATCATCGGCTTGTCGGATCTGGTCAAGGCCGCCCAGAACGCCGGCAAGACCACTAACGAACCGTTGTATTTCCTGATCCTCGCCGGCCTGGTCTATCTGGTGATCACCACCTTGTCCAACCGCGTCCTCAAGCGCCTCGAACGACGCTATAACCTCGGCATCAAGGGGATGGCACGATGATCGAACTGTTCCAGCAATACGGCCTGGCCTACCTGTTCAGCGATGGCACGGGCCTGTCCGGCGTAGCCATGACCTTGTGGCTGTTTATTGTCTCGGTGGTGCTGGGCTTTGCGCTGTCGATACCCTTGGCACTGGCTCGCGTTTCGGAGCACTGCTGGTTGCGCTGGCCGGTGGAGGTCTACACCTACCTGTTTCGCGGCACACCGCTGTATATCCAACTGCTGATTTGCTACACCGGGCTGTACAGCCTGGAAGTGGTGCAGGATAACGCGCTGCTCAACCAGTTTTTCCGCAATGCGCTGAACTGCACCCTGCTGGCCTTCGTACTCAACACTTGCGCCTACACCGTGGAGATTTTCGCCGGAGCGATCCGCAATATTCCCTACGGTGAAATCGAAGCGGCGCGCGCCTATGGCCTGCACGGCTGGCGGCTCAATCTGTTTGTGGTGGTGCCGGCGGCATTGCGTCGCGCATTGCCGGCCTACAGCAACGAAATGATCCTGATGCTGCACGCCACCTCTCTGGCGTTCACCGCCACCGTCGCCGACATCCTCAAGGTGGCCCGCGACGCGAATGCCGAGACGTTCCTGACGTTCCAGGCGTTCGGCATCGCCGCCCTGCTCTACATGCTGCTGTCCTTTGCACTGGTGGGCCTGTTTCGACTGGCCGAACGTCGCTGGATGCGCTTCCTTGTTTCTACCCGAGGCTAACCCATGAATCAGTCCGCACAGGCCCTGGCCGCTTACCCGCTCGATGTACCCGTTGCCACACCCGCAACTGCGGCTATCAAGCTGCAAGTCGAAGGCATCCACAAACGCTACGGCGAACACGAAGTGCTCAAGGGCGTGTCCCTCAACGCCCGCAACGGCGACGTGATCAGCCTGATCGGCGCCAGCGGCTCGGGCAAGAGCACCCTGCTGCGGTGCGTCAACTTTCTCGAACAGCCGGACGCCGGGGTGATCACCCTGGACGGCATCAGCCTCAAAATGCAGCCCGGCCGCGCCGGCACCCGCGCGCCCCACCCGGCGCAACTGCAAAACCTGCGCACACGCCTGGCCATGGTGTTCCAGCACTTCAATCTGTGGAGCCACATGACGGTGCTGGAGAACATCACCATGGCCCCGCGCCGGGTACTGGGCGTCAGCGCCGCCGAGGCGCAACAACGCGCGCGTCTGTACCTGGACAAAGTCGGCCTGCCGAGCCGCGTGGCAGATCAATACCCGGCATTTCTGTCGGGTGGCCAGCAGCAACGCGTGGCCATTGCTCGGGCGCTGGCGATGGAGCCCGAGATCATTCTGTTCGATGAACCGACCTCGGCGCTGGACCCAGAACTCGTAGGAGAAGTCCTCAAAGTCATACAGACGTTGGCCGAGGAAGGCCGTACCATGCTGATGGTCACCCACGAAATGGGCTTCGCCCGCCAGGTGTCCAGCCAAGTGCTGTTTTTGCACCAGGGGCGGGTCGAGGAACAAGGCGGAGCCGACATCCTCGATCACCCCAGCAGCGAACGCTTGCAGCAATTTCTTTCCAACCGTTTGAAGTGAACTCATGGATACCAAGGCCAACGGACCCCATTCTTCCCCTGCGCTGGATCGCATCGATGAAGCGATCATCGATGTATTGCGCCACCAGGGGCGCATCACCTACGAAAAGCTCTCGTCGCTGGTGCACCTGACGCCCAGGCCCTGCCTGGAACGGGTGCGCAAGCTGGAGCGACGCGGGGTGATTCGCGGGTACGGGGCGATCATCGATGTACAGATGGTCTCGCCGGGGTTGTCGCTGCTGGTGCTGGTAGCCTTGTCCAACCAAAGCGGGCGCTCGGCGCAGAAGGCGTTCGAGGCCTGCGTCAAAGCCTGCCCGCAGGTGTTCGAATGCCAGTTGATCAGCGGGCCGTTCGACTACAGCCTGCGCATGCGCTGCCGCGATATGGAGCATTACCGGGTGCTGACCGAGACCTGGTTGAACAACGATGAGTTGCACATCGACAAGTTGGTGGCGCATCCGGAGTTGGCGGTGGTGAAAAACACCGCCATCGAGCTGACCTGATGTAGTGAGCGGGCTTACCCTAATGCCAGTCAGTTAAGGATTAATGCGGTCACTGTGGGAGGGGGCTTGCTCCCGATAGCGGTGGGTCAGTCGATAAACTGCTGACTGGCACACCCTCATCGGGAGCAAGCCCCCTCCCACAAGTTATTCATCGTCCGTTCTATCGCTTAACTGACTGACATTAGGGCTTGCCCCGCGCTGGGGGGCGAAGCCGCCCCAACAAGGACGCCGTGGTGTTTCAGGAATACCCAGGTGTGCGGATTTGGGGCGGCTGTGCCACCCAGCGCGGGGCAAGCCCGCTCACTACAAGGCAATGCGTTTGCCGGGGCGGGTGCTGATCGGCGCGGCCTGTCCGTCCTTCTGTTTGCCCGTTCGCGCTTCGCTGATCAGGCCCGGTATCAATTTGCCCTCCGGCAGGTTCTTCCAGAACCGACTCGGCAAGTGCCCTTCCATGACTTTGGGGTTCAAGCGCGCCGGGTTGAAGATATGGCTGTAGTAGGTCAGCCACATGTCGCTGTGCGGGTCTTCGACAGTCTGCGCCAGTTGCCGCCACGCCTCGGGGCATTCGCGTTGATGAATCAACTGCTCGCCGTCGTAGTACACCCCGTCCAGAGGCGTGGCGATCATCCAGCGATGGCGCCCCATGCGTCCGATAAAATGCTGGCTGGCACTCTCGAGAATGTCATGGGCCGGCTCATGCCAGGCGACGTACTCCGGCAACTGCGGCCCCGCCTCGGCCGGCAGTGCAATGAACCGTACAAAGGCATGCAGGTGATGGGCTTCACGGCTCACCTGCTTGATCCGCCGCTGCAACTCGCTGCCCAACTTGTCCCCCGCCAGCATCGCCGTACGGTCGCCATGGCTGACCCGCCATAGCACTTCGTACAGCAGGCTCCAGCGCTGGTCACCGTGGTAACGGGCCGCCGACTCCAGCAACACCAGCAGTGCCTTGGGAATGCGCGCCTGGAACGGCCCCAGCCCGGCAGGGATCGGTTCATCGGTGGCAAACAGGTCCGCCACCTCTGCCTCGCCCCAGCTCACCTGGCTCGGGTCGACCTGATGGCTGAGCAACCAGCGCGCCTGTTCGCGCCAGGTGCTGAACAGGTTGTCGCATTCCAGGCTGATCATCCCCATAACCCCATTTGTTGCGGCTGCGGACGGTCGCGCAACTGCTCGCGCAGCAGCACACTGGTGCTGTCGGCCTGTTGCGGGTGATAGTCACTGGTGATGAAGAACGGCTTGGCCTTGGCCAGCACGCACCGCATGCGCGCCAGGTCTTCGAAACGGATCTTGCGTTCACGCCGCAAGTCCACCAGGCGTTGGGTGGTACGCAAGCCAATGCCGGGGATGCGGGCGATCAACGTGGGTTCGGCGCGGTTCAGGTCCAAGGGGAACACTTCGCGGTTGTCCAGGGCCCAGGCCAGCTTGGGGTCGATATCCAACGCCAGGTGGCCTGGGCCTTCAAACAGCTCGTTGGCGCTGAAACCGTAGCTGCGCAACAGGAAGTCGGCCTGGTACAGGCGGTGCTCGCGCATCAGCGGGGGTGCGGCCAGGGGCACGCTTTTCGGGCTGTTGGGAATGGGGCTGAACGCCGAGTAATAAACGCGGCGCAGCTTGAAGTTGCCATACAACGCCTCGGCGCCATGCAGGATGGTGCTGTCGTCAGTGTCATCGGCGCCGACGATCATCTGCGTGCTCTGCCCGGCCGGGGCAAAACGCGGCGCCCGGGGTTCGTTGAGGACGGTCTGCTCGCCGGTGTAGATGGTGCGCATCGCCTGCTTGATCGAGCCGATCTGTTTCTCCGGTGCCAGGGTTTGCAGGCTGGCATCGGTGGGCAATTCGATATTCACGCTCAGGCGATCCGCATAGCGCCCCGCTTCGGCGATCAGCGCCGGGTCGGCTTCGGGAATGGTCTTGAGGTGGATATAGCCGCGAAAGTCATGCTCTTCGCGCAGCAGCTTGGCCACGCGCACCAACTGTTCCATGGTGTAGTCGGCCGAACGTATGATGCCGGAACTGAGAAACAGCCCGCTGACGCAATTGCGCCGGTAGAAGTCCAGGGTCAGGGTCACCACCTCCTCCGGGCTGAAGCGAGCGCGGGGCACGTCGCTGGAGCGGCGGTTGACGCAGTACTGGCAGTCGTAGAGGCAGAAGTTGGTCAGCAACACCTTGAGCAACGACACGCAGCGACCATCCGGGGTGTAGCTGTGGCAGATGCCCATGCCGTCGGTGGAACCCAGCCCGGCCTTGCCCTCGGAACTGCGCTTGGGCGCGCCACTGCTGGCGCAGGAAGCGTCGTACTTGGCGGCGTCGGCGAGGATGCTGAGTTTTTCGATCAACTGCATGGAGGGCTACCGGTACTGGTTTTTTGTACAGTATCAGGAGCCGGACGGCGTTGCCAGTACCGTCTGTAGGAGCGAGCGTGCTCGCCCCTACGGCAGACGATCAGCTCGCGGTGGCGAGGAGCAGGTCCTGCACCGAACGTCCTGTGCCACGATGGCGGTCATGCTCGAACAACGAGCTCGCAATTTCGTCCGCGCGAATCGGCAGTACCGACAGCAAGGTATCGCTCAAGCCATGGCTGGCCTGGCTGAAGCCCTGGATGTAGACGCCCGCCTTGCAACGTTCATCGGTGATGATGCGGTAATCGCGGGCCACTTCGAAGTCGCCCATATAGGCCTGCAACGGCGCCAACAGTTCGCGGTGTTGCTGGCGCTCATACCCCGTGGCGAGGATGACCGCGTCGTAGTGGTTGACGCTGGTTACGCCGCTGGCGTTGTCGCGCAGGATCAGTTCAATGCCCAGCGCGCTGGCGCTGGCTTTCTCCACCACGGTCAGGGGGCGGAACGCCTGGCGGGCGATGCCGGAGACTTTCTGGCGGTAGAAGATGCCGTAGATACGCTCGATCAGGTCGAGGTCCACCACCGAGTAGTTGGTGTTCTGGTACTCGGCAACCAGCCGCTCGCGTTCGGCACCGACTTGCTGGAACACCAGGTCGGTAAAGGCCGGCGAAAACACTTCGTTGACGAACGGGCTGTCATCGGCGGGCTTGAGTGCCGAACCGCGCAGGATCATGTCGACCTGCACCGACGGGAAGCTGTCGTTCAAGTCGATAAACGCCTCGGCCGCACTCTGGCCACCGCCGATGATCGCAACACGCATCGCCTTGCCTTCGACACACGGCTGGGTGGCCATGCGCTCCAGGTAGTGAGAGTGGTGGAAGACACGGCCATCATCCTTGAGGCCCTTGAACGCTTCGGGCACGCGCGCGGTGCCACCAGGGCTGACCACCACGTTGCGGGTGGTGCGTACATGCTGCTCGCCCACCGCATCGCGGGAAATCACACGCAGCGCTTCAACCTGCTGCTGATGCAGGATCGGCTCGATCGCCAGCACTTCTTCGCCGTAGCGCGCCTGGGCCTGGAACTGCCCGGCGACCCAGCGCAGGTAGTCGTTGTACTCCATGCGGCACGGATAGAAGGTGCCCAGGTTGATGAAATCCACCAAACGGTCGTGGGCTTTCAAGTAATTGACGAAAGAGTAAGGGCTGGTGGGGTTGCGCAAGGTCACCAGGTCTTTGAGGAAAGAGATCTGCAACTCACTCTGGGTGACCAGGGTATTACCGTGCCAGCGATAGTCGGCCTGTTTGTCGAGAAACAGCACGTCCAGTTTGCCCTGGGCCTTTTCGCGCTCCTGCAGGGCGATGGCCAGCGCCAGGTTCGAAGGGCCGAAACCGATACCGATCAGGTCGTGAACCGCAGCCGAAGCAATTGCCTGTGTCATTCCAGTGTCCTCTGGATAAGCCCCTGGCGGTGGGGCGGGAATACCTTCGCGACCCGCACATCAGGTCGTGTGTTGATAGGAAACGAGGACAGTGAAATAAAATTTAACTGATCAGCGATCAGTGTGCTTCCCACTCGCGCATTCGCACCCGGCAATGCTTCATGGCATTGACGATGTGCTTTTCTACCAGGGCGCGGGAAATGTTCAGGCGCTCGGCGATTTGCAGGTGAGACAAGCCGTCGAGTTTGCGCAGCAGGAAGCTGTCGCGGCAGGCGGCCGGCAATTCGGCCAGGGCACGCTCGAGCATTTCCAGGCGCTGCCCGCGGTCGTGACTGATGTGCGGCGAGTCCGTGGCGAAACGCTCTTCGCTGTCCAGCACCTCCAGGGGTTCGGCCTGACGCAGGGCATTGCGTCGATGGCCGTCGATCACCAGGTTCAGTGCCGTGCGGTACAGAAACGCGCGTGGCTGCTCGATCGGCGTGTCACTGGAGCGTTCCAACACCCGGACATACGCGTCATGCACCACATCCTCGGCCACCTGGCGGTTGCCCAGCTTGGCGTTGAGGAAACACACCAGCTCGCGATAGTAGTTTTCCAACATGACTCCCGACAGACCCGTGGCGGCATTAGGTGCGCGCACCGGCAAGTGCGACTGTTCAGTGATAGCAGTTTGAGAGCGTGCAATTTATAGTAATTCTCATCTACTTTTAAACAGCTCTCGCCTCAACGGTCATTTTTTTTCTTCACCGAACCTGTAACTGCTTGTGTAACCGGCTAAATCTCCGGCCAATTTCCTCGTTTAACTGTCAGCTCTGCGCGACTGCGCCCCGATCTTGACTGGCTGGAACACAAGCATGAAACGCCCTCGACCTGCCCGACGCGCCCTGCTTATCGCAGCGTGCCTGATTCCCATCATCGCGGCCGCAGCCTGGCAGGCCCTTCCCCCGGGCCGTGACACTTACGCGACCGTCACCGTCACCCGCGGCAGTATCGAAAACAGCGTCACCGCCCTCGGCACCTTGCAACCCCGGCGCTATGTCGACGTCGGCGCCCAGGCTTCCGGGCAGATCCAGAAGATCCACGTAGAAGCCGGTGATCAGGTCAAGGCCGGCCAACTGCTGGTGGAGATCGACCCGTCCACGCAAAAAGCCAAGCTCGATGCCAGCCGCTACGCCATCGAAAACCTCAAGGCCCAGTTGCAGGAGCAAACGGCCCAGCATGCCCTGGCACGCCAGAAGTACCAGCGTCAGCAACGCCTGGCCGCCGGCAACGCCACCCGTGAGGAAGATGTGCAAACCGCCCAGGCCGAACTGAGTGCCACCCAGGCGCGGGTCGAGATGTTCCAGGCACAGATTCGCCAGGCCCAGGCCAGCCTGCGCAGCGACGAAGCCGAGTTGGGTTACACGCGGATCTTCGCGCCGATGGATGGCACCGTGGTCGCCGTGGACGCACGCGTCGGCCAGACGCTCAATGCCCAGCAACAAACACCCTTGATCCTGCGGATCGCCAAGCTGTCGCCGATGACGGTGTGGGCTGAGGTTTCAGAAGCCGACATCGGCCACGTCAAGCCCGGCATGACGGCCTACTTCACCACGCTGAGCGGCGGCAATCGACGCTGGACCAGCACCGTGCGACAGATCCTGCCGATCCCGCCCAAGCCCCTCAATGAGACCAGCCAGGGCGGTGGCAGCCCCAGCAGCACGAGCAAAAGCGGGAGTGGCCGTGTGGTGCTGTATACGGTGCTTTTGGATGTGGACAACGCCGATAACGCGCTGATGGCCGAGATGACCGCCCAGGTATTTTTCGTCGCCGGCCAAGTCAAGGATGCGCTGACCGTGCCCGTTGCCGCCCTGCAAGGCACCGCCAGTGCCGACCGGCAGATCGCCCGGGTCGTGGCGAAAAACGGCGCTATCGAGGACCGCGAAGTCCGCCTGGGCATCAGCGACCGCCTGCGTGTCGAGGTGCTTGACGGCTTGCGCGAAGGCGAGCACCTGTTGATCGGCCCGGCCGACGGCAACGGGGGCTGAGTTGAGCACGCCCCTGATCGAACTCAAGCACATCCGCAAATCCTACGGCGGCGGTGACAGCCCGCAAGTCGACGTGCTGCGCGGCATCGACCTGTCGATTCATGCCGGGGAATTCGTCGCCATCGTCGGTGCGTCCGGCTCCGGCAAATCCACGTTGATGAATATCCTCGGTTGCCTCGACCGCCCCACCGAAGGCGAGTACCTGTTCGCCGGCGAAAATGTCGCGCACCTGGACAGCGACGCCTTGGCCTGGCTGCGCCGCGAGGCGTTCGGGTTTGTGTTTCAGGGCTATCACCTGATCCCGTCGGGCTCCGCCCAGGAAAACGTCGAGATGCCGGCGATCTACGCCGGCATCAGTGCCGATGAACGCCATGCGCGGGCCCATGCCCTGCTCACTCGCCTGGGCCTGGCCGAGCGCACCGGCAACCGTCCGCACCAGCTTTCCGGTGGCCAGCAGCAACGCGTGTCGATTGCCCGGGCACTGATGAATGGCGGGCATATCATCCTCGCCGACGAGCCCACCGGCGCCCTCGACAGCCACAGCGGCGCCGAGGTGATGAACCTGCTGGACGAGCTCGCGAGCCAGGGTCACGTGGTGATCCTGATCACCCACGACCGTGATGTGGCCGCACGCGCCAACCGTATCATCGAGATCCGCGACGGCCTGATCATCAGTGACTCGGCCGAGGCCGGCAGCCCCGCCCCCACTCTTACGGCCGGCGCCCTGCAAGCGGTGGACCTGCGCCAGCGCCTGGCCGACGGCGCCGAACACAACGGCGCCTGGAAGGCCGAGCTGCTCGACGCCGTACGGGCGGCGTGGCGGGTGATGTGGATCAACCGATTTCGCACGGCCCTGACCTTGCTGGGGATCATCATCGGCGTCGCCTCGGTGGTGGTGATGCTGGCGGTGGGCGAAGGCAGCAAGCGCCAGGTGATGGCGCAAATGGGCGCGTTCGGCTCGAACATTTTGTATGTCAGTGGTTCGTCGCCGAACCCGCGTACACCGCTGGGCATCATTACCCCGCAGGACGTGGCGGCGCTGGCCACGCTGCCGCAGGTCAAGCGCATCATGCCGGTCAACGGCGCCGAAGCCGGCGTGCGCTTCGGCAACATCGACTACATGGCCTATGTGGGCGGCAACGACACGCAATTCCCGGGCATTTTCAACTGGCCGGTCGTGGAAGGCAGCTACTTCACCGAAGCCGATGAACGCAACGCCGCCACGGTGGCGGTGATCGGCGCCCGCGTGCGCGACAAGTTGTTCAAAGGTTTGATCAACCCCATCGGCCAATACATCCTGATCGAAAACGTGCCGTTCCAGGTGGTGGGCGTACTTCAGGAGAAGGGCTCCAGTTCCGGCAACAAAGACAGTGACGACCGCATCGCCATCCCCTACTCCGCCGCCAGCATCCGCCTGTTTGGCAGCTACAACCCGGAATACGTGGTGATCGCCGCCGCCGACGCCAGCCGGGTGCACGACGCCGAGCAGGCCATTGACCAATTGCTCAAGCGCCTGCACCACGGCAAGCCCGACTATCACCTGACCAACAACGCCGCCATGATCCAGGCCGAAGCCCGCACGCAGAACACCCTGTCGCTGATGCTGGGCTCGATTGCCGCCATTTCGCTGCTGGTGGGTGGCATCGGCGTGATGAACATCATGTTGATGACCGTGCGCGAACGCACCCGTGAAATCGGTATCCGCATGGCGACCGGTGCGCGCCAGCGCGACATCCTGCGCCAGTTCCTCACCGAGGCGGTGATGCTCTCGGTGGTCGGCGGCCTGTGCGGTATCGGCCTGGCGCTGCTGGTGGGCGCCGTGTTGGTGCTGGCGCAGGTGGCGGTGCAATTTTCCCTGGTGGCGGTGGCGGGTGCGTTTGGCTGTGCGCTGATCACCGGTGTCGTATTCGGCTTTATGCCGGCCCGTAAAGCAGCCCGGCTCGATCCGGTTAAGGCGTTGACCAGTGAATAAACCCTTCCCGCTATCCGTGCTCAGCCTGTGCCTGGCGCTCAGCGCCTGCGCCGGCAGCCCGCCGGCCGTGGACAACGGCATCGCGCCGCCGACTGCCTGGCAGTACGCGGAACGTGAGGCCGCGCAAGCAAGCAACCAGCGTTGGTGGACGCAGTTTGGTAGCGTGTCACTCAACCGGCTGATCGATCAGGCGCGCCGTGACAGTTTCGACGTGGCCGCCGCCATGGCACGGGTGCGCCAGGCGCAGGCCAGTGCCGTAATAGCCGGGGCGCCGTTGTTGCCTGAAGTTAAATTCAACCTGAGCGCCAGCCGTGAAAAACTGCTGCACGGCAGCGGTAACTCGTCGCTGGATGCTACCGAAAACAACAACACCGTGGACAATTTCGGCGCCAACCTCACCGCCAGTTATGAGCTGGACTTCTGGGGTGGCCGCGCCGCCGCCCGGGACAGTGCGCTGTACACCCTGCGCGCCAGTGAGTTCGACCAGGCCACCGTGGAACTGACGCTGCTCAGCAATGTGGCCGACCGCTACGCGCAAACCCTGGCCGCACGCCAACGCCTGCAGATCGCCGAGCTGAACCTGGCGAATGCGCGCAACGTGCTGAACCTGGTGCAAACCCGCTTTGACTCAGGCGCCGCCACCGCCCTGGAACTGGCCCAGCAGAAAAGCCTGGTGGCCAGCCAGCAGCGGCAGTTGCCGTTGATCCAACAACTGGCCGAGGAATCCCGGATTACCCTCGCCGCGCTGCTCGGCCAGCCGGTGCAAACCCTGGACCTGGGCAACGAAGCGTTCCAAAGCCTGACTTGGCCGGCCATCGGCGCCGGGGTGCCCAGCCAGCTATTGAGCCGCCGTCCCGATCTCGCCCAGGCGGAAGCGCAACTGGCGGCGGCCAGTGCCGACATCACGGTGGCCCGCGCGGCGATGCTGCCCACCGTGACCCTGGGCGCGACCCTGGGCTCGGGCTCGTCCAAGGCAGAAGAGATTCTGCGCAGCCCGTTCTACAACCTGACCTCCGGGCTGGTCGCACCGATTTTCAACCATGGCCGTCTGACCGCCGAACGCGACAAAGCCCGCGCGCGCCAGGATGAGCTGCTGCAGGCTTACCGAGGCGCGATCATCAACGGCTTTGCCGATGTGGAAAAAGCCCTCAGCAGCATCACGCGCCTGGACCAGCAGCGCCAGTGGCAAGCCGAAGAACTGCAACAGGCCCAGACGGCCTTCCAGATCTCGCAAAGCCGCTACCAGGCCGGCGCGGAAGACCTGCTGACGGTTCTGGAAACCCAACGCACGCTGTACGCCGCCCAGGACTTGAACGTGCAACTGCGGCTGTCGCGCGTGCAAGCCAGCATTGCCTTGTACAAAGCATTGGGTGGCGGATGGAGTACAGATATCCGATAAACGAAACTCCTGTTTCTTACACAAACCGTTTTCTCTGCCTACATTTTATGACCCCAGGTCCTTGGTAAAAAAGCCGCCATCACATGGCTGCCCGGGACCTCTCGATGAAACCCAGTGTTCTTGTAACCAGCCTGGCGGGTGCGTGCTTGTGGCTGATGGCAGCAGTGCCCCATGCGCAACCGCTGATCGCGCCCACCGCGATTGACTGGCTGCTGGACTGCCCCCTCCCGGCTTTTGAACGACTGGATCCCGAGGTGCTTGAACGCACCCAATGCGGCCAGGTGAGCGTCCCGCGCGACCACGCCGCCCCCGCACGTGGCCGTGTGCGCCTGAACCTCACCCGCGTCGGTGCGCGGCAACCGCTCAACCGTGAAGGCGTGGTCTTCATCCAGGCCGGCGAGCCGCAAACCTCCAAGCGCACCACGTTTGCCCAGCAGTTGGCCAGCCGCTGGGAGTCTTATGCCACCCCGGCCTATCGCACACTGGTCGACCGCTATGATGTGATCGAATTGAGCCTGCGTGACCTCAACGCCCCGAACGCAATCGAACAGGCCGCGCGAGACCTGGAGTATGTGCGCGAACAATTGGGCGAGGCCCAACTGCATTATCTGGGCAACGCCCAGGGCACCCGGCTCGGCAATCGTTACGGCGCGCTGTTTCCCGAGCGCGTTGCACGCATGGTGCTGGTCAACACCCGGCCGGGAGAACCGGGCGTTGCGGGTGTCGAGCAGTTGCTGCTCAAGGAGACGGCCCGATCCGGCAGCGATGGGTGTGTGGCCCGTTGGCTGGGGGATTTTCTGGTTTATGGCAAGCACCCGCCGCCTTCGGCGCGTTGCCTCGACACTGGCCATTGGGAGTAACCCCACGACAGCGTGCGTTGACCTGCCACTGATCAGTTCTACAATGCCCCCCATTCTTTCCCGGGAGCCTTCATGGATATCGAACTGGCACGCACCTTCCTCGAAATCACCCGCTGCGGCAGCCTGGCCGCCGCAGCCGAGAAGTTGCACGTTACCCAGACCGCCATTACCGCCCGGGTCAAAAGCCTGGAGAGCCAGTTGGGCAGCACGCTGTTCGTGCGCAATCGCGCCGGTGCGCGGTTGACCGCTGATGGCGAGGCGTTTGTGGTTTACGCCAACCAGTTGCTGCAAACCTGGGAAGCGGCGCGGCGCGACCTGCCGTTGCCCGACGGCTATCGCAACGTGCTGCATATCGGTGGCGAGGTCAGCCTGTGCACCCCGTTGATGCTCGGCTGGGCGCGGGTGCTGCGCGAACAGATTCCGGGGTACGCGCTGCGTACCGAAGTACGCGAAGGCGACTACCTGCTGCGTCAATTGGAATTGGGCGTGCTGGATGCCGCCCTGGTATTCCAGCCGCAGTACTGGCCGGGTTTGCAGGTGGAGCAGGTGCTGGAAGAGAAACTGATCCTGGTGCAACTGGTGAGCAAGCCTGCGCCGTACGTGTATATCGACTGGGGCCCGGGCTTTCGTCAGCAGCACGACGCCGCTCTGCCCGACAAGGCGCGTGCCGCCTTGAGCTTCAACCTCGGGCCACTGGCGCTGCAATACATCCTGGAAAATGGCGGCGCCGGTTACTTCCGCACCCGCGTCGTGCAGAGCTACCTGGACAGCGGCGTGATGCAACGCGTGCCCAAGGCGCCGGAGTTCAGTTTCCCGACTTACCTGGTGTATTCACGGGCGCGGGATTCGGCGGTGTTGCAACAGGCGCTGGAATTGTTGCGCGGGGTGGTCAAGGTCGAAAGTGACTGGTCGCAGCGCTGGGACCCACTGATGTGAATCAACCAATACCTGTAGCTGACACACCGCAATCGGGGGCAAGCCCCAATGCCGGTCAGTCAAGCGATAGAGCGGACAACGGGTAACCTGTGGCGAGGGAGCTTGCTCCCGTTGGGCCGCGTAGCGACCCCAGCTTTGGGTTTGAAAAGACTGGGCCTGCTGCGCAGTCCAGCGGGAGCAAGCTCCCTCGCCACAGTGACAGCGTTGCGCCTCAACTGACCGGTTGGGCAAGCCCCTCCCACACTCCGATCGCGTCACCTGCAAAAACTCGCACAATTTCGAGCACCAACTAAGCTGACGTTCCAACAAAAAACACCGAGCTGCCCACCATGGCCCATCCCACCGAAGCCTTCCGCGCCCGCTACCGTGCCGGAGTCAGCCGCCATTACCACCCCTGGCTGCACGCCGGTTTCGTGTTGGGCTACGGCATTTTCTGCATCATCCTGGCCGGGGCCTCCCTCGAGCGTATCAGCCCGCTTGAATGGCTGACCGTCCCGCTGACGCTGGTGTTCTTCAACCTCTGCATCTACCTGGTCCACCGTCACCTGGGCCATCACAAGCACGCCTTCGCCCGGCTGTTCTACGCACGCCATACTGGCGATCACCACAGTTTCTTCACCCCCGGCTTCATGACCTACAGCAGCCCCAGGGACTGGCGTGTGATCCTGTTCCCGGCCTGGCTGATCGTGCTGCACAGCCTGGTCATCACCCTCCCCGCCTGGTGGTTGCTCCAACCACTGAACCCCAACGTCGCCGGGCTGTTTGCCGCCTGCATGATCCTTGGGTATTTACTTTACGAAGTGTTTCACGCCTGCGAGCACCTGCCCGTTGCCCATCCCATCGCACGCCTGCCATGGGTGCGCCAGATGCACCGGCTGCATGCCCTGCATCATCGCCGCGAGTTGATGCAGGGGCGTAATTTCAACATTGTGCTACCGCTGATGGACTACCTGTTCGGCACCCTGCATTGGGAGCCGGCCCCCCACGACAACCAGGAATCGTCATGAGTACCCGTCCCAAAAAACTGCGTCATCTACTGTTCGTGCTGGTTCTGGCGGTGATCGCTTTTCTGTTGCTGATGCCGACCAAAGTCCAGCCGGTCAACTGGACGCCGCCCAAGGCGCCTTCATTGAAAGACGGCGTGTATGCCGAAAACCAGCGGCTGAAGCATGTCCAGAAAGTCGGCGCACAAAACATCCCCGGGCCCGAGGCTTTGGTGCTGGATGCGCAGGGTTGGCTGATCAGTGGCTTGCATGACGGACGGATCATTCGTACCGCGCCCGACAGCCAGACCCTGGAAGTACTGGCCAATACCGGTGGGCGACCGCTGGGCATGGCGCTGCATCCGGATGGGCGCTTGATCATTGCCGATGGCATCAAGGGCCTGCTCGCCCTGGATGGCGCCCGCCAACTCACGACCTTGAGCACCAGCGCCAATGGCGTGCCCTTTGGTTTTACCGATGACGTGGTCGTGGATGCCGAAGGACGTTATGCCTACTTCAGCGACGCGTCGAGCCGCTGGGGTTACGGCCAGGATGGCGAAGCGGTGATTGAGCACGGCGCTGACGGGCGCCTGCTGCGTTATGACTTCAGCCACGGCACCACCGAAGTGCTGCTCGATCACCTGCAGTTCGCCAACGGCGTGGCGTTGGGCCCGGACGAAAATTACGTGCTGGTCAATGAGACCGGTGCCTACCGTATCAGCCGCTATTGGCTCAAGGGCGAACGCAGCGGCAGCCACGACCTGTTTATCGACAACCTCCCCGGCCTGCCGGACAACCTCAGCTTCAACGGTCACGAACGCTTCTGGGTCGCCCTGTATTCACCGCGCAACCCTTTGCTGGATGCTTTCGCCGGCTATCCCTCACTGCGTAAAGTGATGGTGCGTGCCCTGATGGTGGTGCCCAAGCCCGTCGAGCGCAAAGCCTTTGTGCTGGGGCTGGATACCGAGGGCAAGGTGATCGCCAACCTGCAGGATGGCAGTGCGGGCAACTATTCGCCCATCACCACCGCGCGGGAATATGGCAACTGGTTGTACCTGGGTTCGTTGACGAACACGAGCCTGGCGCGCCTGCCCCTGAAACTGGCACTCAACCCCGAATGACAAAAAAGGGGCAGCCCGCCAAGGCTGCCCCCTTTTGATTGACGCCGTGGGATCAGTGAATAATGGTCTGGGTGCAGATATGCCCCAGGCTCACGTATTGCACATTGTTCCCGCCCACGCCCACACCGGGGAACTCGGCCAGCTCGATGCGCCAGCCACCCTGGTTATAGGTGGTCGCCCACTTGTACGGAACGCCGGTGCTGCTGTCGTTGATCACGGTGCTGTAATCACCGAAGCAGGTGCCGATGTTGGCCGAAGCCTGGGACACGCCGGCGCTGTTGGTGGTCGCGGTGTAGTCGACCCAGCGATAGTTCAAGTCGATGAAGTGGTTATCCACGCGCAGCACCGGGGTGACACCGAGCAGCGGCGCACCGGTGGAGTCCGACCATTTGGTCGACCAGTTCAGCACGCGAGCGGTTTGCGTGGCCAGCGGCATCTCACTCACCGGCACCCGCACGATGTTGTCACCCTTCACGTCGTGCGTATCCAGACGGGGCGTGGACCCCAGGCTCAGTTGGTAATACTTGCTCGGGTCCTGCGCCACGGCCGGGTTGGCACGTACCCGCACCTTGACCGTGGTGCCGGGCGCAACGCTCGGGTAGGTAGAGGTGGAACCGGCCGGTACAGGCACCCAATTCACGCCGTCGAAGCGGTCGAAGATCCACTGGTTGCGGCTGCCGCTTTCATCGCCCGCCAGGTACATGCTCACGCTCTGGCCACGCACGGCCTTGAAGTCGAAATAATCGACATCGCTGGCGTTGTCGAGGTTGCCACTGACCTTGTTCATCGAGTCCGGCAACACAAACGCAGTTTGCGCGGTGTCGTTGGGTTCGAAGGCGTCGATATTGGTGTCCACCGCCACACCGAAACTGAACTGCGCGTTGTTGGCGGTCTTGGCCAGCATGAACCAGTAGTAATCACCGGCCGGCAGGATGCCGGTCAGGTATTCATCGGCGCTGCCTGGGTTGTCGGACGTTGCCACCAACTGCGGGTTGCCCTGGCCGTCATCCACGAACAGGCTCAGCGACATATCGGCACCGGCGCTCTGGTCGATCAACTGCACCACCGCCCGCGCGTTTTGCGGCAGGTTGAAGTGGTAGGTGAAATCCTGGCCCGTCTGCACTTGGTCAATAGTGTAGAGGGTGTTGATGTCCAGGGTCGGAAACAGCGGTACAAAATCGGCAACGGCCGCGCTTTTCAGCTGAGCCTGGCTCGGCTTTTTCAACTCGCCGACGGCGGTGTTGAACGGTGCGGCTTTGGCGTTCTTGGTCACCGCCTTGGCCTTGCTCTTCATCGCGTCCAGCAGTTTTTGCCGAAGCTCGGCCGAGACCGGCACCGCCTCGATCTTGCCGCCAGGTTTGAGCGCGTCAACCACCGCTTGGTTGACCGTACCAGGGGTCAGTTTAGGAAGGGTTACGTCGGCCAGGGCAGAGGCCGAGGTGAAGCAGGCAGCCATCATGGCCGCGCCCAGGATCAGGCTTTTTTTCGATTTCATTTTTTATCCATCCATAGTTAAAAAATTGAAGCTCAGGTGACGGGTGACGTCCTGTCACCTGGGATGGACTGTAGGATAAAACTGTATGGATGTACAGTATTTTTCTGAATGCATCGTAGGAGGCTTTCCTTCGAACTTGCAGGAGACTTCACTCAATACCCGGTCATCTCCAGGTACCCCACCCCACCCTCAAACTTCACCGGCCCTTCCCAGTACGGAATACTCAGGTTCATCCATGCCTTGGGGTTGACTGCTTCAAGGGTGATACCCAGCTGTTTGCCGGGGATTTTCAGCGACCAGCGTGTGGGAATCCGGCGCCCGTCGATGTGGGTGGTGTTCAGCGGGGTGAGTTGGATATCGGCGTTGTGCAAGGTCTGGGTGCGGCCCTGTGAATCGATCCAGGTGCCAGTCAGGTAACCCGCGCCGTCTGTTTGTCGAACGCGGAACACCATCAACTGCTCGCCTCGGTCCAGGTGCAGGGAGAACCAATCCCAGCCGGTCTGGCTGGCGGCCAGGGGCTGGCTGCTCCATTCGCGATCAAGCCAGGCGGGGCCGCTGACCTGGTAGGTTTTGCCGTCGAGGGTGACGCGGCCGTCAGCCATGAAAAACGGTTGGCTGTAGTAGTAAGAGGCTTGGCCCTGGTCGGATTTGCGGCTGTAGCCGTTGTCGCCTTGCAGCACCAGCGGGCGTTGGCTGGTCAGGTGCAGGTCGTAGGCGAATTGCGCGCCACTGGCCTTGAGCTGCATCTCTGCCAGCGCGCTCGCCACGCCAGGGCGGGTGGCGAAGTTCCAGTCGTCGATCCAGACGCTGAACGGCACAGCCTGGGCGCCCGCCTGGCCGACGCCGCCACGGGCGAAACGTTCGGCGGCGTAATGCCGGGTAGCGGAGGTGACGGCGGCGTGGCCAAGCCAGATCGTCGAGTCGTGCCAGCCCGGCTCGGTGGGGCCTGCTTTCAAGGCGTTGCGAAACAGCGTCCATTGCACGCCGAACACATTGCCTTGCGCGTCCTTGAGGTTGGCGGTGACGTACCACCACTCGATGCGAAAACCTGGGTGGGGGCCGTGGTCCTCGGGAAAGCTGAAGACTTTGCCGGGCACCACTTGGGCAAAATCCGCCGCATCGCTACCCAGGCCGGCGAAACTTTCTTCGGGCGCGGGGGCTTTATCGCACGCACTCAACAGGAGCAACGCCGCCCACAGCCACGCTCTAATCTTCATCGGCAAAGGTCCTCAATAAGTCCGCCGGGCGGCTGCGATACAACTGCCAAAGAGGCCAGGCCGACGCCAGCAACGTCGCGAACAGCGCCAGCCCGAGCAACTGCGCGAGCTGCCCCGGAAACACCTGCAACGGCAGGCGCCAGCCGAACGCCTGCACGTTGATCACTGCATCCAGGCACCACGCCAGCAGCAGCCCCAAGGGCAATGCCAGGATCAACGTGAGTACCGCCAGCAACCAGGTCTGGCCCAGGTTGAGCAACATCAGTTGCCTGCGTGTCACCCCCAGCGCCCACAACGGTGCAAGCTGGCCCAGGCGGCTTTGGCTCTGGGTCAGCAGGCTGATGAACAGCGCCACGCCGGCCACCCCCAGGGTGAGGCTGTTCAGCGCGGCGGTCGCCGCGAAGGTGCGTTCGAAGACCTGGCTGGACCAGCCCTTGAGTTGCTGTTGGTCAACGATGCGGCTGTCGTCGAGGCCAAATTCGCGCTGCACCGCCTGCACCAACGGCGTCACGTTGTGCGGTGCCACACGCAGGTTGAAGCGTGCAGGCGACAGCGTCGGCCAATGCGCCAACAGGTGCTGGGCGTTGACCAGCACATGGCCCTTGGGGTTGCCGTAGTCGGCGTAGATCCCCACCACTTTGGGTGACCACAGACTCTGCGGCGTGGGGATATCAACGGCGTCGCCCAACTGCACGTGCAGGCGCCGCGCCAATTGTTCGCTGAGCATCAGGCTGTCGTCCTGGTGCAAGTGGTCCCAGGGTTCATTCACCGCCTCCAGCAACGGCCAGTGCTGGCGATAAGTCGGGTCATCGACCACGCCGAACACATCCGCCGGCCAGCCTTGCAATTGCACCGCGACCTGCCAGGTGGGCAGCACTGTCTGCACCAGCGCCTGTTGCGCCAGCCAGGTGCCCAGTTGCGAAGCCAGGGCCGGGGTTTGCGGGTTGATGTACAGCTCGGCGGTCAGGCGTTGTTCCAGCCAGTTGTTGAAAGTATGGCGAAACCCCGAGGTCATGGAGCCCGCGCCGATGTTCGCCGCCAGTGCCAACAGCAATGCCATCAGTGCCAGGCTCAAGGCCGGCAGTTGCTGGCGACAATCGGCGAGAAACCACTGGCCGAGCACGGAACGGCTGCGCCCCAGCACGGCCTTCAGCACCCCATTGAGCAGCACCGGCAACCCCAGCGCGGCGCCCAGCAGCAAGGCCGCCATCAGCACAAAGCCGGCGGCCAGGTTGTCACCCAACCACAGCGCCAGCAGTGCGATCAGCAGCGTCGCCGCCGCGACCCAACCCTGGCGTCGCAGCCAGCGCCCATGGGCCTCATGCCAGGCTTGGGCATTGGCCAACGCCAACAGTGGCAAGCGAGCCGCCCGCCACAGGCTGCCGGCCCCCGCGAGCAAGGCCCCCATCAGGCTCAAGCCCAACCCGCTCAACCACCAGGCCGGGCTCAGGCTCAGTTGCCCCGCCACTTCGGCGCCATACAACCCACGCAAACTGGCGGCCACATCCGGCAGCAACAGGCAGGCCAGCAGATACCCGCTGGCAACGCCCAGCACACCGCCGAATAACGACAGCACGCCAAGTTCCACACCGAGGCTGACGAGTAACATCCGTGCGCTGACCCCACAGGCGCGCAAGGTGCGCAGCAGGCCACGGCGCTGTTCCAGGGCCAGGCCGATGGCGGCGTGGACGATAAACAAGCCCACGACAAACGACAAAAAACCCAGTGCGTCGAGGTTCAGGTGAAAGCTCTCGGTCAGGCGTGCGAGGTTGTTATCTTCACCTTGCTTGAGCTGCAATGGGACCGGGGGCGTGGGATGGGTTGCGGCGAAGGTCTTGTCCAACAACAAACGCGAGAGTCGCCCGGGCATCGCCAGCAACGGTTGGGCAAACCCGATATCGGTCAGCAGCATGCCGGGGGCCATGTCCGGCTGCACCTGTAACGGCGGCAGCGCTTGCCCGTCTGCCGTCAGCGGCTGCGCGCCCTCGTGCAAGCCGAGCGCCTGCAAGGTTTGCGCGGCAATCCAGGTGCGCCCCGGCGGCTCGAAGAACGCGAGCATTTGCGCCTGGCTCAAGTGTTGCCCGGCCACGCTACCACTGCCGGGCAACGACAACGGTTCAATGCCCATCAACTGCAGGCGCTGGCTTTCATGCCCCTTGAGCACCACGCGCCCCTGCACCACCGGCGAAACCGGCCAGCCGGCACGGCGCAGTTCGGCGAACAGCGCCTGCGCAAAACCGCTGCCGTCCAACGCGCTCAAACTGGCCTGGGGTTCGCCGCCGATCAGTTGGCTGGCACGTGCATAGCTGTCCCGCGCCTGGCTGTTAAGCGCCTGCACCCCGGTCAGTAACGCAGTGGCCAGCCACAAGCCGGTCAACACGCTGAAGAACTGCACGGGATGACGTCGCCAATGGCTCAGCAGTGCGCGCAACGCCCAATAAAACACGGCCATTTCAACGGGCGTCCGCGGGCACGACGCGGCCGCGATGCAACACCACCTGGTGCTCGAGCCGTGCAGCGATGCGTGGGCTGTGGGTGACCATCAACAGGCTGGTGGAGCTGTCACGCAGCAGGTCCAGGAGTAATTGCAGCACCTCATCGCTGGTGGCTTCATCCAGATTGCCGGTCGGCTCATCGGCCAGCAGCAAGCCCGGTCGAGAGGCCAGCGCCCGTCCCACCGCGACCCGTTGTTGCTGGCCGCCGGACAATTGTTCGGGGTAACGCTTGAGCAAATCGCCCAGGCCCAGGCGCTCCACCAACTGCGCCTGCCAATGCGGATCAAAACGTCCAGCCAGGCGCGCCTGGAACGCCAGGTTGTCCTCCACGCGCAAACTGCCGATCAAGTTGAATTGCTGGAACACCAGGCCGATTTCGGTTCGACGCCACTGGGCCAGTTGCCCTTCACTGAGTTGCTCCAGGCGCAATCCACCGACCTCAATACTACCCGCGTCGACGCGATCCAGGCCGGCTATCAGGTGCAGCAAGGTACTTTTTCCACTGCCCGACTCGCCCATTAGCGCAAGGCTGCTACGCTCAGTCAGGCATAGGTCCACCCCCGCCAGCACCGTCAGCGGTCCCTGGGGCGTGGCGTAGTTTTTGCGAACACCTTGCACCTGCAACATAAGAACGCTCGTTTGAAGGATTCCAAACGAGAATAACGGCTGCCTGCATGCCTCACGCAAATTTTTCACATGGATTTCACTGCTTGCCCACCCTCACCTCTCTAAATTGCCCACCAAGCGTCAACTGCCGGCAACTTGTTAGTTGCTGCCATCGACCCTTCTTAACATCTACGTGTTCAGCTAAAAGACAGCAGCCCTGTGACAGGCTTTTGCTCCACTACGGGCACCCGCCGATTAGTTGCGCCTGTTTTTTACAACACAATAATAGTGACGATGGTGAACAGCGTGGCTGACGTAACCCTGAGCAAATCCCAATCCAATGGGGCAATGTTAAAGCGCTGGAAAAAAGCTCGATTGTCATTGGCCTGTGTCGCCGTTATCGGCCTGCTGCTGGCCGGCTTCCTGTTCTGGCCTACAACCCCTGTTGACCTTGGCGTCGGCAACCGCCTGGTGACCTCCGGGGTCCTGGCCAGTTGGCGCAACGGCGACCTGATCGTACTGGTACGCCATGAAGAACGCTGCGATCGCTCCAGCAACCCGTGTTTCGGACCGGCCGAAGGCCTGACGATCAACGGCACCCAACAAGCGACCAACCTGGGCAAAGCCTTCAATGCCCTGGGCATGGAAAATACCGATGTGCTTGCCAGCCCCGCGACGCGCACCGCACAGACCGCACAATTCATGTTCGGCAAGGCCACATTGTTATCGTCCCCTTCGGCCATCTGCGGTAAAGCCATGGGCGAAGAGTTGCTCCCTCATAAAGAGCCTGGCCGCAACTTGGTAGTGGTTACCCACAGTGGCTGCATGAGCGATCTCCAGACAGAGCTGGGTTACCCCCATGCCGATGCGGCCGAGTATGGCAGCGCACTGTTTGTACAGGTCTTGCCAAACGGCAAGCTCAAGGCGGTGGGTTCGATGAAAACCGAAGAATGGGCGGCGGCTCTGAAACAACTTTAAACACACTTTTTTACATATCCGCACCTGTTGTGTTCAGCCAAACGACAGCCCTCTTCTGGCATGTTTAATCGCGCCCGTTAGTTAAGGACGTTATGACTTTTTCCCACCGCTTAGTGAACATTGTGATGCTTTGTTCTATGAATTCATTACACTCGTGGCCCTCCATTAAACGTCAAGGAGCGACGTGTTCATGACCCGGTTGAAACCTCTGCCGCTGTTTTTGCTCGGCTTTGCCATTTTCTTTTTGTTGCCGCTGGGCTTGCACGGCCTGTGGATTCCGGACGAGACCCGATACGGCCAGGTGAGCCAGGAAATGCTCATGAGCGGCAACTGGGTATCGCCGCACTTCATGGGGTTGCGTTATTTCGAAAAACCGGCCGGCGGTTATTGGCTGATCGCCATCGGCCAGGCCGTGTTTGGCGAAAACCTGTTCGGTGTGCGCATCGCCTCGGTGCTCACCACGGGCCTGAGTGTGTTGCTGGCCTACTTGATCGCCCGCCGCCTGTGGAATGACCCACGCAAGAGCTTCGCCTGCGCCCTGCTCTACATGAGCTTTGGCCTGGTGGCCGGCCAAGCGGGCTACTCCAACCTCGATCCCCAATTCACGTTCTGGGTCAACCTGAGCCTGGTTGCCCTGTGGTTTGCCCTGGACAGCCGCACTACTCGCGGGCGGCTCGGCGCCTGGGCATTGCTGGGCGTCGCCTGTGGCATGGGCTTCCTGACCAAGGGTTTCCTGGCGTGGTTGTTGCCGGTCCTGATCGCCGTGCCATACCTGGTGTGGCAGCGTCGTGTAGGCGAGCTGTTGCGCTATGGCCCGTTGGCGGTGCTGGTCGCCGCGTTGGTGTGCTTGCCCTGGGTATTGGCCGTTCATGTGCAGGAGCCTGACTTCTGGCGCTTCTTCTTCTGGCACGAGCACATCCGCCGCTTCGCTGCCGATAACGCCCAGCATGCACGGCCGATCTGGTTCTTCCTGCCGATCATGGTGGTGGCGTGCCTGCCTTGGTCGGCACTGTTGCCGGCCACGTTGCTCAAGACCTGGAAGGAAAAAGGCCAGCCGGCGATTGCCTTCCTCGCCTTGTGGATGTTGCTGCCGCTAGCCTTTTTCAGCCTGAGCAAGGGCAAGCTGCCGACCTACATCATGCCGTGCCTGCTGCCCCTGGCCCTGTTGATGGGCCACGCCTTGATCGACCTGGTCAAGCAAGGCAAGACACGTTCGATCCTGGTCAATGGCGTGGTCAACGCCCTGATCGGCCTGACGGCGATGGTGGCGCTGATCTACCTGCAAGTCAGCAACCCGGTGTACGGCAACAGCCATGCCGAGATGTTCAGCCTGTCCCTGACCTTTATCGTGCTGCTGGGCTGGATTCTGGCCAACCTGCTGCAAGTGGTGCGCCCGCTGACCTTGTGGGCGATGCCGGCCCTGGGCATTGGCTTGCTGGTGGCGCTGTTGCCGGCGGGCATGCCGGCGATGATCACGGATAACGAAATGCCCGACCAGTTCGTGGCGGAGCATCTGGATGAATTGCAACAAACCCATGCTTTGCTGAGCAACGAATTGGGCTCGGCATCGGCTTTGTCGTGGCGCCTGCGTCGTCCGCAAGTGATGATTTATGACACCGAAGGCGAGTTGCGCTACGGCCTGCGCTATGACGATTCGGTGCACCGCAAGGTCGACCTGGCCAGTGTCCAGGGCTGGTTGGCCGATGCACGTAAACAAGGCTCGGTCGGCGTACTGATGCGGGTCAAGAACACCAGTGAACATCTCGAGGAAGGGCAATTGCCACCCGGTGGCAAACGCTATCGCAAGGGCGACCTGTTGATGATCATTTACCCACAACAACCTTGATGCAGTGCCTGCCACGGGAATAACCGATGAATTTCTGGAAAACCGAACGTGGCGCGCTGGTGCTGCTGCTGAGCGTTTCCGCCCTGCTTTTGCTGCTGGGGCTGGGCGCACGCGAGCTGTGGGGGCCGGAAACCCGCTGGGCCAACATCGCCTTGCAGATGCTGCAAAGTGGCGATTACTTCGACCCCTACCTCAAGGGCATGCCGTATTACGACAAACCCCTGCCCTCCTATTGGCTGATCACCGGCTTTGCCAACTTGATGGGGGGCCTGGGCCCTTGGTCGTTGCGCCTGTCGTCAGTCATCTCGGCGTGGTTGAGCATCTGGCTGGTGTACCTGATCGGTGAACAACTGTTCCGCAAAGGCACCGGGTTGATTGCCGGCTGGATGCTCGCGACCACGTTCTACTTCCTGTTCTGGGCCCGCGTGGCCACGGCGGATGTGTTGACGGTGTGCGGCGTGCTGGCGGCAGTGTGGTGGTACTGGCGCGGGCCGGATGACACTCGCCTGGGACGCTATACCGTGTTCTTCCTGCTGCTGGCGGCGACCTCGCTGTTCAAAGGCTTGATCGGTTTTGTGCTACCGGGCCTGGTGTTATTGCCGCACCTGCTCAGTGAGCACCGCTACAAGCGCCACCTCAACCTGCGCCTGGTGGCAGCCATCGTCATCGCCGCAGCGTTCTACGCCATTCCGTTTGTACTGTCCCACCTCTACGGCGCACCAACCTACGGCGCCAGCGGCCTTGAGCTGGTGTTTCGCGAAAACGTGGTGCGCTTCTTCGATCCCTTCGACCATATGGGACCGATCTACACCTACCTGATCTACCTGCCGGTCTACACCCTGCCCTGGGCACCTTGCTGGGTGCTGGGCCTGTGGCTGGCCGTGCGCAACTGGCGCCAGACGCCAGCCAATGTGCGCTGGCTGGTGTGGGGCCTGGGCCTGCTGTTCGTATTCTTCACCGCCAGCGGCAGCCGCCGCAGTTATTACGTGCTGCCGCTGGTGCCGTTTGCGCAGTTGCTGGCCGCCTGGTGGTTGAGCGAGCGCCTGGAGAAAAAGCCGGCCCGTTGGCCGCGCTGGCAAAAAGGTTTCGGCTTCACCGCAGGCTTGCTGCTGTTGGTACTGGGTGTGATCTACCCCTGGACCACCGGCAACGGCGGCGTAACCCGTTTCGCCGAAGACGTGCAAGCCGAGGCCGTCAAAACCGCACCGTGGAACCAATGGCAAATGGTGTTGGTAGAAGTCGACAACAAACTGCCGATGTACTTGCAGAACGGCAGGCAAAACGGCGCCAAACCCTTCTACTACGTCAGCGAAACCCAGGACTTCCCGCGCCAGGGCGACAGTGCCGCGTTCATGGCGTGGCTGAAAAAAACCAGCGGCCAGGACTTCGATCCGCAACGCACAATCATCGTCGCCCAGTATTCCAAGGAAGACCCGACGCCGCTGGCGTTTTTGGGGGCGGACCATCAGGTCATCACCACCCAGCCGGACAATGGCGAACGGCTGTTTCAGAAGCGATCGGGGGGCAGTGTGGCGTTTGTCCCTGCGCCTCAGTAGCGCGTCATGGTGATTGCCATGACCACTACAAATGCCAGTTAGTTAAGGATTAACGCGGTCACTGTGGGAGGGGCGGTGCGACGATTCGACTTGCTCCCGATGGACTGCGTAGCAGGCCCATTTTTGAGGCCGCTGCGCGGCCT
This sequence comes from Pseudomonas sp. R19M, assembly GCF_050312585.1. Lineage (NCBI taxonomy): Bacteria > Pseudomonadati > Pseudomonadota > Gammaproteobacteria > Pseudomonadales > Pseudomonadaceae > Pseudomonas > Pseudomonas sp. R19M. Next base: position 20,815 of record NZ_JBNPJV010000083.1, on the reverse strand, counting down.
ATCGGGAGCAAGCCCCCTCCCACAATTTATTCATCGCCCGCTTTATCGCTTAACTGACAGGCATTAGGGCTTGCCCCCTCCCACACTGCATGCCAATCCTCAGATCCGGCGACGACGATTGAGATGGGGGATGGCCGTTTGGGGGGCTTCCACGCGCTGCACGCTGGCGGTGGTACGGGCCGCCAGTTGCGCCAGGGTCGGCTGGCTGAACAAGCTGCGTGCATCCACCTCCAACCCGGCCTTGCGCAAGCGTGCCACCAGACTCACCGCCAGTAAGGAATGCCCGCCCAGCTCAAAGAAATGGTCGTGGCGCCCTACCCGCTCGAGTTTCAAGACGTCGGCCCAGATGCCCGCCATCACGGTTTCCACCTCGCCCTGCGGCGGCTCATACGCACGGCTGACCACGGCATCCAACCCCGGCTCCGGCAGGGCCTTGCGGTCGAGCTTGCCGGCGGGGTTGAGGGGCAATTCACTCAATTGCACAAAGGCGGCCGGTACCATGTATTCCGGCAATCGCTCCAGCACATGGGCACGCAAGGCCTCCAGGCTCGGCGCCGGGGCGCGCAGGGTGAAATAGGCGACCAGGCGTTCATCGCGAATCAGCACCGCTACTTCACGCAGTGCCGGGTGCGCCGCCAGGCAGGCTTCAATTTCGCCCAACTCCAGGCGCACGCCGCGCAGCTTGACCTGAAAGTCATTGCGCCCCAGGAACACCAGGTTGCCGTCCGGCAGGTAACGCACCAGGTCGCCAGTGCGATACAACCGATCACCGGGTACGAACGGGCTGTCGATAAAGCGCTCGGCGGTCATTTGCTCCAGCCCCAGGTAGCCTCGTGCTACGCCGACGCCGCCGATATGCAGCTGACCGCTGACACCCAGCGGCACCGGCCTGTCGTGCTGATCCAGCACATAAAGGCGGGTGTTACTGATGGCCCGCCCGATCGGCAACTGCAGGGCAGGCACCGGCGCATCGGGTTGCAGGGTCCAGATGCAGCTGTCGACCGTGGCTTCGGTGGGGCCATAGACGTTGTGCAAGCGCACCTGGGGCAAGCGCGCCCGGACGCTGCGGGCCAAGGCTTCGGTGAGTTCACCACCGCCGCAAAAGACGTCGGTGAGGCTGCTGCACAACGCCGACGCTTCCAGTTCGAGAAATTGCTGCAGCATGGCCGGTACAAATTGGATCACGGTGATGCGCTGCGTGCGAATCACCTCAGCCAGGTAAGCGGGGTCGCGATGGCCGTCTACCCGTGCCAGCACCAGGCGCATGCCATGGGTCAACGGCCAGAACAGCTCCCACACCGAGCCATCAAAACTGAACGGAGCCCTTTGCAGCAAGGCGCTTCCCGCAGCGTCCGGGCACAATCGGCAAGCCCACTGCATCAGGTTGCACAGGCCGCGATGCTCGACCATCACGCCCTTGGGCGTGCCGGTCGAGCCGGAGGTATACATCACATAGGCCAGGTTGGCGCCGCTCAGGCCGGGAACCAACGGGTTGCCGGTCGGTGCGTGGCTCCAGGCACAACGGTCGAAGTCGATGACCGGGAGCGAGACTTCACCCAATAACTCGCGCGTAGCCGCGTGTACCAGCAGCGCTACGGGTTGACTGTCTTTGAGCATGTAGGCCAGGCGTTCGCTTGGAAAGCCCGGGTCCAGCGGCACATAGGCGCCACCGGCCTTGAGAATCGCCAGCAAGCCCACGACCAATTCCAACCCGCGCTCGACGCACAACGCTACTCGCGAATCCGGCTGCACCCCTCGCTCGCGAAGATGGAAAGCCAGTTGGTTGGCGCGCTCGTTGAGCTCGCGGTAGGTCAGTTGGCCGGCATCGGCCTGCACCGCAATGGCCTGCGGGGTGTGTCGCGCATGGGCTTCAAACAACCCTTGCAGGGTGACAGTCGTAGGGTAGTCGATGTTGCCGGGGTTGAACTCCACCAACAGCTTGCGCAACTCGCTGGCGGGTAACACCGGCACCTCGCTCAAAAGCGTTTGCGGGGCGTGCTCAAGTGCCTGCGCCAGCCCGTTCAATACGGTGTCGAGATAGTCCAGCAAACGCTCGGCACCGACCTCGCGTGGCGCCATCGCCTTGAGGTGAAAACCGCTCGCGGTATCGTCCACGCTGATCATCAGCGGATAACTGACGATGTCTTCACTGCTGACCAGGGCGACGCCCGGCACCAGGTCAAAGTCCTTGTCGCCAGGGGTATGCCGATAGTTGAGCAGACTGTTGAATAGCGGCGTCACGCTGCTGCAACGTTGCGCCAACGCCAGGGACGCTTGCTCGTGAACGAGCAAGGCGCTCAATTGCGCATGGGTGTCGCCCAACGCCTCGACCACGGTCTTGCCGGCCAGGCAGGCCCGCAACGGCAAGGTATTGATAAACATACCCAGTGCACGGTCAGCGCCCTCGCCCGCCTGCAAGCGGCCCAGCAGCACCGTACCGAACACCACGTCATCGCGGCCGGATACGCAACCCAGCACCTGGGCCCACGCCAAGTGGAACAGGCTCGCGGCGCTCACACCCAGCGCACTGGCCTGCGCCCGCAAACGCCGGTTGAGGGGGTCCGTCACCGAGCGTTCGAAGGCTTCGATTTCAGTGCGGTCCAGCTGATGTTCCTGTAGACCGAACGCCAGGGTCGGCTCGCTGACATCCGCCAACCGCTCGCGAAAAAACGCCTCGTGGGCGGCCTGCTGCGCCGCACAGCGGCTCTGTGCCACGACGTTGCGATAAGGCACCGGCGGCGCAAGCTGCGCCTGTTGCCCGAGCATGTGGGCGCGGATTTCGTTGGCCAGGACCGTCATCGAGGTAGCGTCATTGACCAGGTGATGGAAGCGCAACCTCGCCATCCAGCCTTGCTGCCCGGGATCTTCGGCGTACTCCAGGGCCATCAGCGGCGCCTGGCGCAGGTCCAGGGGCTCACACCGTTCACGCAGTGGTTCGACGCGCAAGTGAGCCTGGCGCCACACCACTTGCAGCGGCTGCTCAAGGGCCTCCCACACCAGGCTGGTGCGCAGGATGTCGTGGCGGTCGATCACCTGTTGCAGGGCCTGGGCAAACGCGTCCAACTGCTCGCGCCGGGCAAAGCTGAATATCGCGTGTTGCTGGTACGGGTCGTGTTCGTCGGTGATGTGGTGATAGAGCAAGCCTTCCTGCAGCGGCGCCAGCGGGTAGATTTCCTGCACATTGGCGGCGCCTCCCGGAATGCCGGCGACGATGCGCTCCAGACTCGCCTGGTCCAGCTCGGCCAGCGCGAGCATGTCCGGGGTGATCTGGGTGCAGTGCGCTGCAATCCGGTTGGCCGGCACCTCGCTGTCACTGCCGGCACTCGCCGCCGCCAGTGCGGCCAGGGTCGGCTGGCCGAACAGCACCTGCACATCGGCCCGCAACCCGGCCTGGCGCATGCGCTGCACCAGTTGCACCGCCAGCAATGAATGCCCGCCCAGTTCGAAAAAGTGGTCGTGACGCCCGACCTGTTGCACATGCAACAGGTCGGCCCAGATCTGCGCCAGGGTGGTTTCCACGCCCTCATGCGGCGCCTCGAACGCGCGCGTGATGAAAGCAGCCTGGGTCGGCGCAGGCAGCGCTTTACGGTCGAGCTTGCCATTGGCGGTCAGGGGCAACCCGTCGAGCTTCACGTAGGCCGCGGGCAACATGTAGTCCGGCAGCGACCCTTGCAGATGCGCGCGCAACGCGTCGATATCGACCGGATGCCGCGCAACGAACCACGCCAGCAATTGCCCCTCGCGATACAGCACCACCGCGTCCTGAACCGCCGGATGCATGGCCAGGGCAGATTCGATTTCCCCCAGTTCAATACGCACGCCACGGATTTTCACCTGGTCGTCGTTGCGCCCCAGGTATTCAAGGTTGCCATCAGGCAACCAGCGCGCCAGGTCGCCGGTGCGGTAGAGGCGACCCTCGTCGAAGGGGTTATCGAGAAAGCGCTCGGCACTCAGTTCGGGACGGTTCAGATAGCCACGCGCCACGCCTTTACCGCCAACGTACAACTCCCCCGTCGCGCCGACAGGCACCTGGCGCTGTTGCGCATCGAGCAGGTACACGCGGGCATTGGCAATCGGCCCGCCGATATGCAGCGACCGGCCCACTTCGACACGCCCGCTGGTGGCGACCACCGTGGCTTCAGTGGGGCCATAGTTGTTGATCACCTCGAAGGTTTGCGCTCGGCTGTACGTGCGCAGACGGTCGCCACCAATCAACAGGGTGCGCAGGGTCGGGTGTTCCAGCTGCTGGCTGAAGGCGTACTCGGCCACCGGCGTGGGCAGGAAGCATACGTCCAGAGGTTGCGCACGCCACCAGTCGAGCAAGGCATCAATGTCTTCAGCCCCTTCCTGGGGCGGTGGCAGGTGCAGCGTCGCGCCCACACACAGCGCCGACCAGACCTCCCAGGCCATCGCGTCAAAACCGAACCCGGCCACGCTGGCGGTGTGGCTGCCGGCCTGTAGCTTGAACGCCTGGCAATGCCAGTCCACCAGGTTGGACAGGGTGTGATGCTCGACCATCACGCCTTTGGGCAACCCCGTGGAACCGGAGGTGTAGATCACATAGGCCAGGTTCGACGCGCCGGCCGCCCCCCGCGAGTTGTCGCCCAAGTGCACCGTCGGCCGATCAAGCAACAGAACCGGCACGTCCAGGGCTGGCAGCCGATGCAGCAGAGCGTGCTGGGTCAGCACGGCCACCGGGGCACTGTCCTGCAACAGGTAGTTCAGACGCTCGGCGGGATGGGCCGGGTCTATCGGCACATAACAGGCGCCGGACTTGAGGATCGCCAGCAGCCCCACCAAGGTATCCAGGCCACGTCGGGCCACGATCGCCACGCGATCATCCGGCTCCACACCGTGCGCCAACAGTTGATGGGCCAACGCATTGGCCTGCTGGTTGAGCTGCTGGTAGCTCAGTTGCCGCCCTTGGCACACCGCCGCGACGGCCTGGGGCGTAAGTGCCACCTGGGCTTCGATACGCCGGTGCAGGGTCTGCGGCGTGGTATTGGGCTGCGCGGTGGCATTCCAGCGTTGCAGCTGTGCCTGTTCGGCCGGCGTCACCAGTGAGAACTGCGCGAGCGTCATCTCGGTGTTTTCCAGCCCCTGTTCCAGCAGCCAGGTGAAGCGCTGCGCCAACGCCTGTACCTCGTCGTGCTGGAAGTACGCCTCGTTGTAGACGCAATGCAGGCACGCCGTGTCCTGGTAGCGGTTGCTGCGCAGATGAATGGCGATCGGCAACGGTTCGTGATGGTTGGAGACCTTGATCGCCCGGGCCTGGACCTGGCCATAGCGCAGGTCATGGTCGTCCTGTTCGAAGGACACCGACAGGTCGAACAACTGGCCGCGATCGGTGCGGCGCAGGCCCAGTTCGCGGTTCATTTCACTCAAGGGGAAACGCTGGTGGCGAAAATCCCGCTTGAGCTGATCGCGCACACCGCGCACCAGTGCGCTGAACGGCAACTGCTCACTGAACTGAAAACGCACCGCACTCACCTGGGTGAACAAGCCCACCGTGGAACGAAACCGTGCGTTGGAACGATTAAGAATCGGCAGCCCCACCACCCAGTCATCACGCTGATGGGTGCGGGTGAAATACACATATAACGCCGCCAGCAACACGTGAAACGCCGAGGCCTGGTAATGGTTGGCCACGCGTTCCATACGATCGAGCAGCGACACCGGGAAGGGTTGCAGCAGGGTGTTGCTCGGTGACGGGGTATTCAACCGGGGGGTGAGCAGCGGCTCGGGCAGCAGTTGGTATTTGTCCAGCCAGTAGTCCCGGTCACGGGCGTAGCGAGCGGATTGATGGTAGTGCAGGTCAGCCTCGATGAAGTCGATATAGGACGGCGCTCGCAGCTCAGGTGACCGGCCGTGCTGCAGGTCGGTGTACAGCCGAGCCAGGGATTGCAGCATCTGGCCAAAGCCCCAACCGTCGAGAATCAGGTGATGCGCCTGAGTGCCCAGGCGATAGTGATCATCGTCCAGCTTGACCAAAAAAAAGCGAAACAGCGGCTCGCCGGTCATGGCGTAGGGCCGAGACATCGTGGCCTGCATCAGGGCCTGGGTCGCCGCCTTGGGGTCGGGCAGCGCAGAGAAGTCATGCAGCGTCACTTCGGTCGTCAAGGCGGTGGCGAAGGTTTGCCGGGGCAAGCCATTGCCATCGCTGTGCAGTTGCGTACGCAACGCATCGTGCTTGGCCACCAGCAACTCGACGGCACGCTGGATCAAACCCGGCACCACCGGGCCTGCAAAATCGACATAACCGCCGATGTTGTACAGCGGCGAGTCGCCCACCCGCAGCTGGTCGAGCCAGATGTCTTGTTGGGCGGCGGTGAGGGGGTAACTGACCGGCAGGCTGTCGAGATACTTCATAAGATCCTTCTCATGGGGTCAACACTGGCCGCGCAGGAAGTCCATTACGACGAATTGTCCGGATTGGAGCACGCAGGGCCGGGCACGTCTGTCACCCCAAACCCGGACATTCCTGCACGCCAACGGACCTCGCTGATGGTTCATTACTGAAACGATTAAAGCTCTGTAGGACATTGGCTATATCCGGCCGATGCCACTTGTCTAAAATTTCTATTTAAAATTAATATTTCACTTAAATATCAAGTAGTTAAATAACTCTAAAAATCACCTCCGGCTTTTTTCTGTCGGAATACACCTTCAGAAACGTCGAATTAATGACACCGTTTTTATGGCAGGTTGTGTCCCTCGTTTCCGCTACATACGTAGGACAATTCGCTATGGCTAAATAAAATCTCGAACTCCGAGCTGCGTTCAATGAGTACGGCACGTCCCTCCAGACCCGGGGCGTCCGTTGACGGTTTTCGACATCAAGGATGAGATGGCTATGAGTCTGCCCCGTAGTATTGGCAACACGGAAAACCCGCATTTCTATGCTGAATTGGGTGAGTTGATTTCCAACAGCGGCCACACGAACTTCGCCGCCAACATGCTGCACCTGTTGGACAAGTGGGTACCGATTCACATGGTAGACCTGAGTGAATGGACCCTCGATGAACTGCGCGACAACGTGCTGGATATCACGTTGCTGGGCAGCGCCGGCCTGCAACAAGACCTGTGCGCGCCCCAGCCCTTGCAGCCGCTCAAGGATCATCCGCTGCTGCGCGAGATGCTGCGCATGCAAGACCCGCTGCTGATCCAGTTGAAGGCCAAGGCCGACAGCACTCATCCGCTGGGCACCTCGCACCAGTGCAACCTGGTGTCGCGCCAGGGCAATCGGCGCTGCGTGATTTCACTGTATCGCCAAGCGACCCAGCGTGGATTTTCCCTGGCCGAATTGTCGTTTCTCAAGAGTCTGTCAGACACCTTGCTACCGCTGATGGAGCGGCATGCGCAACTCCTGCGCCAGGCACCCGACACCGAGGCCGAGCCGAGCCACAACCTGATGGAGCAGTCACAGTTGCAGCGTGAGTTCTACAAGCGCTTGTCGCTCAGTGACATCACCCTCTCCGCCCGGGAGCAGGAAGTCTGCCTTGGCCTTTTGACCGGCGGCACCGTGCCGCAAATGGCGGAAAAACTCAGCGTGAAAAACAGCTCGATCGAAACGTACCTCAAGCGTGCCGCCGCCAAGTTGGGCGTCAGTGGCCGCCATGGCCTGGCCAAATGGATGGTTGGCGCTTGATGAGCTGATGGACTTTCGCCGCGCTGGGCATGGCGCTTGGAGCGTTAACGCAAACCCGACTGCCGCAACCGGTATTCCCCCGGAGTCAGCTGTGCGTAACGAAGAAAAAACCGGCTGAAATAGGCCGGGTCCTTGAACCCCAACTGGTAGCAGATTTCATTGGCGGAGCTGCCGGTAAACAGCAACAGGCGCTTGGCTTCCTGCATCAGGCGCTCCAGGATCAGGCGCTTGGACGGCAGGTCGGCCAGGCGCCGACAGACCTCATTGAGGCGCGCTTCGGTGACGCCGATCCCCTCGGCGTAACGCGCCAACGGCCAGTGTTCCAAATAGTGGGCTTCGATCAGTTCGTTGAAGCGATGGAAGATGCGCAGATCCTCATGCCGCGTCGGGCGCGCCGGCAGCGAGTGGGCGCACAGCCGCAGCAGGCGAATCATGATCAGGCGGGTCAGGCTATCCAGCGCGGCGGCGCGCCCTGCCCATTCGGCGTTGATCTCGCTGCTCAAGGCTTCAAACAGTTGATCCAGCCCTTGGGCATCCTCCGTCAACGTGACGCAGGCGGCACCTGAGGCCAGGCTGGGGTCGGCTTCCATCAAGGCCCAGACCAATTGCTGGCGCACCGTCAACACATGCCCATCGGCATCGGCTTCAGTGACAAAGGCATGGGGCACCGTGGGCGGCGTGAGGAAAAACATCGGCCCCGACTCGACGAACTGGCGGTCATCCAGATACACCCGCACCGCGCCACTTTTCACGTAATGCACCTGGAAAAACCGGTCATGCCGATGCACAGGCATGTTGCGCCCGAAAAATCCCGCCAGGTTGGCGAGCTTGTCGTAATGCACCTCGGCATCGCTGTAACGCTGGTCGTAGACCTGCCCGATATTGATGTTGGGAATCGGCTTCACGCTGCTCTCTTCTTGTTATTGAGCGGTCGCTGGATTTTGCCACGCTTGACGGTAGTTAACATATTAATTATAACGTTAACAAATTAACGAACGGCCGATGCAGCCGTCGCCACCGTCAGGAGAAACGCATGAGCCGTACCCTGCATGATGTTGCCAGCGGCACCCTGTTCGGCGTTGCGCTGAACTACCAGGGCCTGCTGGACCAGCATCTCGCCGCCTTCGAACAGGCGCCCTACCAGAAGCCGCCGTCCAAGCCGGTGCTATTCATCAAAACCCCCAATACGCGCAATGAGCACGACGGTGTCGTCCTGCACCCCGCAGGAGAGCGCCTGCAACCGGGGCCTGCGCTGGGTGTGGTGATCGGCCGACGTGCCAGCCGCGTTAGCCTGGAAAACGCCATGACCCATGTGGCCGGGTATGTGGTAGTCAACGAGTTCAGCTTGCCGGAAGACAGTTACTACCGCCCTGCCGTCAAAGCCAAATGCCGCGATGGCTTCTGTGCCTTGGGGCCGCAGGTGGTGCCACGGGATCAAATCGCCAACCCCAATCAGTTGAGTCTCAAACTCTGGGTCAACGGTGAGCTGCGCCAGGAAAACTCCACGTCCAACTGGGTGCGGGACATTGCGCAATTGATCGCCGAGATCAGCGAGTTCATGACCCTGCACCCGGGCGATGTGCTGATCACCGGCACCCCGCAAGGCCGTGTGGATGTGCAGCCAGGCGACCGGGTTGAAGTCGAGATCGAGGGCGTGGGCCACCTGGTCAGCCATGTCCAAGCGGAGAATCAAGCATGAGACACGCCCGCATCCGCTTTGAAGGTCAAACCCACGCCGTCCAGGTCGAGGCCGATAACAGCGTGCGCCTGAACGATGGCCGCCGGGTCGCGGAAGATCAGGTGCAATGGCTGCCGCCGGCTACCGGCACCATGTTCGCCCTCGGCCTGAACTACGCCGACCACGCCGCCGAGCTGGCCTTCAAGCCGCCGACCGAACCCCTGGTATTCATCAAGTCCGTGGGCACCTACACCGGCCATCGTGAGGTCACCTGGCGCCCGGACAACATCGCCTACATGCACTACGAGTGCGAGCTGGTAGCGGTCATCGGCAAGACCGCACGCAACGTCAAGCGCGCCGACGCCCTGGACTATCTCGCGGGCTACACGGTGTGCAACGACTATGCGATCCGCGACTACCTGGAAAACTACTACCGCCCCAACCTGCGCGTGAAAAACCGCGACGCCACCACGCCGGTCGGCCCGTGGATCGTCGATGTGGCCGACGTGCCCGACCCCGGCAACCTGACCCTGCGCACCTGGATCAACGGTGAACTGCGCCAGACCGGCAATACCCGCGACATGATTTTCGATATTCCCTACCTGATCGAATACCTGTCCAGCTTCATGACCCTGCAGCCCGGCGACATGATCGCCACCGGCACGCCCGAGGGCCTGGCCGACGTAGTGCCAGGTGATGAAGTGGTGGTGGAAGTCGAAGGCGTAGGCCGCCTGGTCAACCGAATTGTCAGCGAGGCGGACTTTTTCTCCGCCCGGAAAGAGGCGTGAACCGCATGATCAAACATTGGATCAACGGCCGTGAGGTCGAAAGCAAAGACACCTTCATCAACTACAACCCGGCCACCGGCGAGGCTATTGGCGAAGTCGCCAGTGGCGGGGCCGCAGAGGTCGCCCAAGCGGTGGCGGCCGCCAAAGAGGCGTTCCCCAAGTGGGCCAACACCCCGGCCAAGGAGCGCGCCCGGTTGATGCGCAAGCTCGGCGAATTGATCGAGCAGAACGTGCCGCGCCTGGCCGAGCTGGAAACCCTCGACACCGGCCTGCCGATCCACCAGACCCGGAACGTGCTGATCCCACGCGCTTCGCATAACTTCGACTTCTTCGCCGAAGTCTGCACACGCATGGACGGCCATAGCTACCCCGTCGACGATCAGATGCTCAACTACACCCTGTACCAGCCGGTGGGCGTGTGCGGGCTGGTGTCGCCGTGGAACGTGCCGTTCATGACCGCCACCTGGAAGACCGCACCGTGCCTGGCGCTGGGCAATACGGCGGTGTTGAAGATGTCGGAGCTGTCACCGCTGACCGCCAATGAGCTCGGGCGCCTGGCGGTGGAAGCCGGGATTCCCAACGGGGTGCTCAATGTGATCCAGGGTTATGGCGCGACTGCCGGCGATGCGCTGGTGCGCCACCCGGACGTGCGCGCGATTTCCTTTACCGGGGGCACCGCCACCGGCAGGAAAATCATGCAGACCGCTGGCCTGAAAAAGTACTCCATGGAGCTGGGCGGCAAGTCGCCGGTACTGATCTTTGAAGATGCCGACCTTGAACGTGCCCTCGACGCCGCGCTCTTCACCATCTTTTCCCTGAACGGCGAACGTTGCACCGCCGGCAGCCGGATCTTTATCCAGGAAAGCGTCTACCCGCAATTCGTCGCCGAGTTTGCCGCTCGTGCCAAGCGCTTGATCGTCGGTGACCCACAAGACCCGAAGACCCAGGTCGGCTCGATGATCACCCAGGCGCATTATGACAAGGTCACCGGCTACATTCGGATTGGCCTCGAAGAAGGTGCCACCCTGCTCGCCGGAGGCCTGGAGCGTCCGGCCAACTTGCCTGCGCATTTGAGCAAAGGCCAGTTTATCCAGCCGACCGTCTTTGCCGATGTGCACAACAAGATGCGCATCGCCCAGGAAGAAATCTTCGGCCCGGTGGTGTGCCTGATTCCCTTCAAGGATGAGGCCGAGGCGCTGCAACTGGCCAACGATACCGAATACGGCCTGGCCTCTTACATCTGGACCCAGGATATCGGCAAGGCCCATCGCCTGGCGCACGGAATCGAGGCCGGCATGGTATTTATCAACAGCCAGAATGTGCGGGACCTGCGCCAGCCGTTCGGCGGGGTCAAAGGCTCCGGCACCGGCCGCGAAGGCGGCCAGTACAGCTTTGAAGTGTTTGCCGAGATCAAGAACGTGTGCATTTCCATGGGCAGCCATCACATCCCGCGTTGGGGCGTATGACCACCGACGTTTGCACTCCAACAAGAATAATGACTCAGGAGAATCATCATGGGCGAAGTGGTTCTGGCAGCGAAAATCTGCCACGTACCGTCGATGTACCTGTCGGAACTGCCCGGCAAACATCATGGCTGTCGCGAAGCGGCGATTGCCGGCCATAAGGAAATCGGCCGTCGAGCTCGAGCATTGGGCGCCGACACCGCCGTGGTATTCGACGTGCACTGGCTGGTCAACAGTGGGTATCACGTCAACTGCGGCGCACAGTTCCAGGGTACCTACACCAGCAACGAGCTGCCGCACTTCATCAAGAACATGGACTACGCCTACCCCGGCTGCCCTGAGCTGGGAGAGCTGATCGCCGCCGAGGCCAACCTGGCCGGTGTGCGCAGCATGGCCCATAACATCCCCAGCCTGGAACTGGAATACGGCACGCTGGTGCCCATGCGCTACATGCACATGGACGTGCCGGAGGCTGAAAAACTCCAGGTCATTTCCATCGCCGCCTGGTGCGCCTGGCATCGCCTGGAGGACAGCTTCACGTTCGGCGCCGCCGTGCGCCGAGCCATCGAAAAGAGTGACCGCAAGGTCCTGGTGCTGGCCTCCGGCTCGCTGTCGCACCGTTTCTCGGACGACCGCGAGGCCGAAGCGAATATCCACAACTGGACCCGCGAATTCGACAAACAGATGGACCTGCATGTCGTGGAAATGTGGAAGCAAGGCCGCTTCAAGGAGTTCTGCGCGATGTTGCCCGATTACGCCGAACACTGCTTCGGCGAAGGCAAGATGCACGACACCGCCATGCTCCTGGGCCTGCTGGGCGGACCGGAATATGCCCAGCCCGCCGAGATCATCACGCCGCCGTTCGGCAGCTCGGGCACCGGCCAGATCAACGCGATTTTCCCGCTGTAAACCTGGGAGCAAGCCATGCCGCACTTTATCGCCGAGTACACCGACAACCTCGAACAACAGGCAGACCTGCCCGGCCTGTTTGAAAAAGTCCATCGCGCGCTGGGAGACAGTGGCGTGTTTCCCCTTGGCGGTATCCGCAGCCGGGGTGTGCGCCTGGACACCTGGCGCATGGCCGATGGCAAGCACGACTACGCCTTTGTGCACATGACGCTCAAGGTTGGCCACGGCCGCGACTTGGCCACGCGCCAGGCGGTGGCCGAGGCGGTCTTTGCGCTGATCACCGCGCACTTCGCCGAGCTGCAGGCGCAGCGTTTGCTGGCGCTGTCGTTCGAGATGGTCGAGCTGCACCCACAGCTCAACTTCAAGCAGAACAACGTGCATGCGTTCCTGAACACCCCGGCGAACTGAAACGGACGCAGTCCTTGCAGGAGCGAGCTTGCTCGCGAAGATCCCACAAGCACCGTGGGTAACCAGGGGTACTGCGTTTTGTTGAGGTTTTTCGCGAGCCAGCTCGCGCCTACTCATAAAAAGTACAACATCATGAGCACAGCCCATTCCACTGCCAGCCGCGTACTGGCCGAGCACGACCGCACCCATCGTTTAGTCACCTGGCGCCTGATGCCGCTGTTGCTGGTGTGTTACCTGTTCGCCCATCTGGACCGCATCAACATCGGTTTTGCCAAGATGCAGATGAGCAGCGACCTGCACTTCAGCGATACGGTCTATGGCTTCGGCGCCGGGTTGTTCTTTATCGCCTACGCGCTATTCGGCGTGCCGAGCAACATGGCACTGGACAGGGTCGGCCCGAGGCGCTGGATCGCCAGCCTGATGATCGTGTGGGGGCTTTTGTCCACCGGCATGTTGTGGGTCGAGAGTGCCCGTGGCTTCTATGTGCTGCGTTTTCTGCTGGGGGTGGCCGAGGCGGGGTTTTTCCCGGGCATCCTGGTGTTTCTCAACCGCTGGTATCCGGCGCGCCGTCGCGCTCAGGTCACCGCGCTGTTTGCGATTGCGGTGCCCATGGCCGGAGTCCTGGGTGGGCCGATTTCCGGTGCCATCCTGGAATATTTCCACGACGTAGGCAGCCTGCGCGGCTGGCAGTGGATGTTCCTGATCGAAGGCGCGCCGGTGGTGCTCCTCGGGCTGGTGGTACTCAAGTGGTTGCCGGAGGGTTTCGATTCGGTGAACTGGCTGACGCTCGAACAAAAACAACAACTGCGTGCCCAACTCAGCAGCGAAGAACAGCGCAAGACCATCACCTCATTTGGCGGCATCCTGCGTGACCGTCAAGTGTGGCTGCTGGTGGCGGTGTATTTCGCAGTGATGCTCGCGGTGAACACCCTCGCGTTCTGGATGCCCACCCTGATCCACGGCGCCGGTATTGGTCGCGACAGCCAGGTCGGCTTGTTGAGTGCCGTGCCGTATCTGGCGGGCTGCTGTTTCATGATCGGCTGCGGACGGTCTTCCGACCGTCATCGCGAGCGCCGCTGGCACCTGTGCATACCGCTGCTGATAGCCGCCGTCGGCATTGCCGTCGCCGGCCTGGCGCCGGGCAACCCGTTGCTGGTGATGAGCGGGTTAGTGATGGCCGGCATGGGCGCCAGTGCGGCCCTGCCGATGTTCTGGCAGTTGCCGCCGGCGTTTCTGTCCAACACCACCCAGGCTGCCGGCATTGCCATGATCAGCTCGTTCGGCAGCATCGCCGCGTTCCTCGCGCCCTACCTGATCGGCTGGATGCGCGACGCCACCCAGAGCGCCAGCCTGGCCCTGTATGGACTCGCCCTGTTTATCGCCTTCGGCGGCCTGCTGGTGCTGCGCACCCACGCCGCCATCGTCAACCCACACTAGAGACCGTTGCCATGCTCGACTCCCAGCAAATCCTCGAGGCGGCCAACCGCCTGGACCAAGCCGAACGCAGCCGTGAACAGCTACGCCAGTTTTCCCTCGACTACCCGGGCATCACGATCGAGGATGCCTACGCGATCCAGCGCGCCTGGGTCGCGCAGAAGATCAAGGACGGGCGCACCTTGAAGGGTCACAAGATCGGCCTGACTTCGCGCGCCATGCAGGTCTCGTCGAACATCACTGAGTCCGACTACGGTGTGCTGCTCGATGACATGTTTTTCGACGAAGGCAGTGACATCCCCTTCGAACGCTTCATCGTGCCGCGGGTGGAGGTCGAACTGGCATTCATCCTCGGCAAGCCCCTAAAAGGCCCGAACTGCACGGTGTTCGATGTACTCGACGCCACCGAGTGGGTGATCCCGGCCCTGGAGATCATCGACGCACGCATCCAGCAGGTCGACCCCCACACCCACACGACCCGCAAGGTGTTCGACACCATTTCCGACAACGCCGCGAATGCCGGTGTGGTACTCGGCGGCCGCGCCGTGCGCCCCACCGAGATCGACCTGCGCAAGGTGCCGGCGGTGCTGTACCGCAATGGCGTGATCGAGGAATCCGGCGTATCGGCGGCGGTGCTCAACCACCCGGCCAAGGGGGTGGCGTGGCTGGCCAACAAACTGGCGCCGTACGACGTTACGCTGCTGCCGGGGCAAGTCATCCTGGGGGGCTCCTTTACCCGGCCGGTGGCGGCCAACCCTGGCGATACCTTTCATGTCGACTACGACCTGCTCGGGTCGATTGCCTGCCGTTTCGTCTGAGCCCTGGAGGATTGCCATGGACATGCCCGTCAACCGCTTCAAACACCGCTTGCTCAACGGCGAAGTACAGATCGGCCTATGGCTCGGCCTCGCCGACGCCTACTGTGCGGAACTGGCCGCCAACGCCGGTTTCGACTGGCTGTTGATCGACGGCGAACACGCGCCCAACCCCTTGCAGGGCATGCTCGGCCAGTTGCAGGCCGTGGCGCCCTACCCTGGCCAGGCGTTGATTCGCCCGGTGATCGGCGACAGCGCGCTGATCAAGCAGCTACTGGATATCGGCGCCCAGACATTACTGGTGCCGATGGTGGAAAGTGCCGCCCAGGCCCGGGAACTGGTACGCGCCATGCGCTACCCGCCTCATGGTATTCGCGGGGTCGGCAGTGCCTTGGCCCGGGCGTCACGCTGGAACAGCATCCCCGACTACCTCGACAAAGCCGATGAGCAAATGTGCCTGTTGGTGCAGATCGAAAACCGCGAGGGCCTGGCCAATCTGGACGCGATTGCCGCCGTCGACGGAGTCGACGGTGTCTTTATCGGCCCGGCGGACTTGAGCGCATCGATGGGGCATCGGGGCAATCCTGGGCACCCTGAGGTGCAGGCGGCGATCGAGGACGCCATCGTCCGCATCGTGCAGGCGGGTAAAGCGGCGGGAATTCTCAGTGCCGATGAACGCCTGGCGCGACGCTATATCGAACTGGGCGCTACGTTTGTGGCGGTGGGGGTGGATACCACGGTGTTGATGCGCGGGTTGCAGGCGTTGGCCGGAAAATTCAAAAGCATTCCAGCGGTCGCAACGCTTGGCGGGGTGTACTGATAATCCCGTGTGGGGGGGGCGGTACGACGACTCGACTTGCCCCCTCCCACATTTTGCTCCTCAGTGGGAGGGGCAATGACTCAGCGTTTGAGGTTGATGTTCTTCAAGTCTTCCAACAGCGCCAACAGGGCCTCGAACTTCTCTTCGCCCAACTGATCCTGCAAGCGCTGATAGTTGGCCTCCATGCACTGGCTCATGGACTCGAAACTCGCTTTGCCCTTGTCGGCCAGCGTCACCAGTACGCGGCGCTGGTCCTGCTCGGCTTTGCGCCGGTGCACCATGCCGGCGGCTTCCATGCGCACCAGCACGCCGGTCATGCTCGGCTTGAGGATGCAGGCCAGTTCCGCCAACTGGTAAATCTCCAGCTCACCATATTGCTCAAGGATGCGGATGATCCGCCATTGCTGTTCGGTCAGGCCGTGCTCATTCAAGGACGGGCGGAAGAAACTCATTGCGGCTTCGCGGGCTTGCAGCAGGGTCAAGGTCAGGGACTGGCGAGGTTTGGACATAGGGATCAGGGTCACGAGGTATTTAGTTAATAATTTAACGAAACTCTAGCATTCCCTGCCGACGAGCGCGCTATAACTTGTTGATCGCACCGCCCATGGCGCTCTGAATCAAATGCCTGGGCACGCAGCGTCAAGACTTCCATCCCGTCTGGGGCCCTAATGGAGGCATCCGCTTTAGAGCCTTCCTTCACTTTTTCAGGCTACGCCATGATCAACATCGAAACCCCGACGTATTACACCGCGACCAAGAAATACAACCTCAGCTTCCCCACCCTGGAACAGGATATCGACGCCGATGTGGTGGTGATCGGCGGGGGTTTCTCCGGCATCAACACGGCCCTGGAACTGGCGGAAAAAGGCATCACCAACATCGTCGTGCTGGAGGCACGCTACCTGGGCTTCGGCGGCACTGGCCGCAACGGCGGGCAGATCATGGCCGGCATCGGCCACGACCTGGAGAAGATCAAAAAGGATGTCGGCGAAGACGGCCTGCGCCAAGTGTTCGAGATCAGCGACCTGGGTGCCGACATCATCAAGAACCGTATCGCCAAGTACAACATCGATGCGGATTTCTGCCACGGCTACGGCTACATGGGCTTCAACGCCCGCCAGGAAAAAACCCTGCGCGCCTGGGAAAAAGACTTCAAGTCGATCAACAGCCAGCACGAGATCCGCTTTCTCGGCGGTAGCGATGTGCAACAGATCATCGGCTCCAACGCCTACACGAGCGCCCTGCTGCACATGGGCGGCGGGCATGTGCACTCGCTGAACCTGCTGCTGGGCGAAGCCACCGCCCTGGCCGGCCATGGTGTACGGATTTTCGAGAACAGCCCGGCGCTGGAAGTCCGCTATGGCGAGCGCATCACCGTGCGTACGGGGCGCGGTTCGGTGCGCGCCAGCAAGTTGTTGTGGGCCTGCGACAGTTTCCTCAACAAGCTGGAACCGGAGCTGCATCGCTCGACCATCAACACCTACGCGTTCCAGATGATGACCGAGCCATTGCCCGAAGAGTTGATCCAGCGCATCAGCCCGATTCGCGGGGCCTACAGCGACATTCGCCCGGTGATCGACTACTACCGCGTGACCAACGAGAACCGCCTGCTGTTCGGCGCCGCCACCCCGCTGGTGGAACATATTCCCGGCGACCTCAAAGCCTGGAACCGGCACCTGATGCTGAAGATTTTCCCCTACCTCAAGGACGTGAAAATCGACCTGGCCTGGGGCGGCCCGATGGCGTGCAGCCCCAACCTGTTTCCGCAGATCGGCACCTTGCCGGGGCGCAGCAATGCGTTTTTCGTGCAGGGCTACTCAGGCTTTGGCGTAACGCCCAGCCACATCATCTGCAAGGTTTTGGCCGAAGGCATGAGCGAAGGCTCGGCGCGCTATGACCTGGTCAGTTCCATTCATCGCCCCACCATCATCGGCAAGGACGCTATCCGCCCATTGTTGCTGACGGCGGGCAAATCCTGGCACCAACTTTCCGGTTACTGGAACGGGCGCCGCTAATCCCCCTTTTTACTCATCAGGAGCAACTGCCATGACCCTTACCACCCTCAAACACGACGTCCAGCTATCGGCACTCGACGCCTGGGGCAGTGTGGCCGACCTCGGCTCGCAGATTCTTGAAGGCGAAGTACGCGCCTACGGCAAGATGACATTCGGCGCGCCGACCGACCCCGTCAGCAGCGCCTATTTCGGCACGACCCAAGGCAAGTTCCGCATGATCTACCCGTTCGCCGAACAAGCCACCCTCCTGACCGGCGAAGTGATCCTGACCGATGAATCCACCGGCCAGTCGGCGCGCTACAAGGCCGGAGACAGCTGGTTCGTGACCAAGGGCACGCCGGTGTTGTGGGAAGTGGTCAGCGAGAGTTTCGTCAAACACTACTTCGCCGTCGTGTAAGGAGGCGTTGCCATGACGAGTTCTACCGATTGGATCACCGTCGGCGCGCTGGCCGACGGTTTCGCCCCGCACGCCTTTATCCTGCCGAACCTGGCCGAGCTGGCCGGCCAGACCTTCACCCTGCACTTCGCCAATGGCTGGCAGATCGAGCACCGTTTCGAGCCGGAGCGCCTGGCCTGGCATGCCGCCGATGGGCACTCCAGCGGCAGCGCGCCCTACCGCGCCACCTCGATCCGCCCAGGGCTGTACCTGGTGGATTTCATCAAGCACGAAGCCGGGCAAAGCTGGTCGATCAGCCTGGTGCTGGATGTTGCGGGAGCGTCGTTCACGGCCGTGATCGGCAGCCTGCCCAGTCCACAGCAGACCCAGGAAGGCCTTTACCATCGTGCCCTGGCCGGCAAACCGCTGACCTCGGTGCAGGTCGACTTCCTCCACGGCAGCCTCGACCGCCCCTGGCAGGACCGTCATTGCCCGCACGCACCTACCGCCGAGCTGGTGGGGCTGCGCAACCAATATCGCTACAGCCCCAGCGAAGTCTATGAGCACATCTACCTCAACGAGCGCTTCTACGCGTGGCAGTGCCTCAAAGGCGTGGAGCAAGGCCTGTGCGACACCGACCGCTGCCATTACTACAAGATCGCCGAGCAGTTGTACCTGTTTGTATGGCAGGAGAAGATCGTGCCCACCCTCGGCCTGGTGCTGATTGATCTGCAACAGCACCGCAGCGACGGCAAGATTTTCGGCTATGCCGGGACGTCGTTCGATGCGCTGTCGAACTTCCCGGTCAGCTCGTACTGCCAGGTGCTCAACCGCACGGAATACCCCCGTGACTGAGCCGCGCACGGTGCTGATCACCGGCGCCGGCAGCGGCATCGGCGCGGCCTGCGCGCGGCTGCATGCCGAGGACGGCGCACGCCTGGTGCTGGTCGGCCGGCGTCGTGAGCCGCTGGAGCAGGTGGCACGCGAAACCGGTGGGCTGATCCTGGTGGGCGACGCCGCCTGCCCGGACACCTGGGACGGCTTTATCCAGCAGATCCATGAGCATTACGGGCGCCTCGACGTGCTGCTGGCCTGTGCCGGTGGCCATGGCCTGGGCAGCGCGACCCAGACTCGCCCCGCCACTTGGGCAGACGCCCTGCGCAGTAACCTCGACAGCGCGTTCTACAGTGCCCGCGCCTGTTTGCCGTTGCTGCAGGCGAGCACGGGCAACATCGTGCTGATCGGCTCCATCGCCTCGTTGGCCGCAGGGCCTGAAGTGTGCGGCTACACCACGGCCAAACATGCGTTGCTCGGGCTCAATCGCTCCCTCGCGCGCGATTACGGGCCGTACGGCGTGCGGGTGAACGCGGTGTGCCCGGGCTGGGTACACACGCCCATGGCCGATGCGGAGATGCAAGCGTTGATGGACGCTTATGGCGATACCTTGCAGCAGGCCTATGCCCGCGTATGCACCGACGTCCCTTTGCGACGGGCCGCCCAGCCGGAGGAAATCGCCAAGGTGTGCCGCTTCCTGGCGTCCAGCGATGCCTCGATCATGACCGGCGCCACCGTGGTGGCTGACGGTGGTTCCAGCATCGTCGACGTTCCCACGCTGGCTTTCGCACACTTGGAGAGCGCCCATGAATGACCTGGAATTCAGCGGGCAAGTGGTGCTGGTCACCGGCGGCGCCCAAGGCATCGGGTGTGGCATCGTCGAGGCTTTTGCCCGGCGCGGCGCACGGGTGGTGATTGCCGACCGCCTGCTGGCGCAGGCCCAGGCAGTGGCCGCGACACTGTGCACGCAGGGTTATGACGTCCAAGCGCTGGGTGTGGACCTGGCGGAGGCCGAGGCGGTGCGGGACTGCGTCCAGGCGCTGCCCCGGCTGGATACCGTGGTGCACAACGCCGGGTATTTTCCATTGACCGCCCTGGAAGACATCACCCCGGCACTCCTGCAGCGCACCTTGGCGGTCAACCTGTCGTCGCTGTTCTGGCTGACCCAGGCGGCGTTGCCGATGTTCCGCGCACAAGGCCGGGGCTGTGTGCTGGTCACGTCGTCCGTTACCGGCAATCGGGTCGGCTACCCGGGGCTGAGTCATTACGCGGCGTCCAAGGCCGGGGTCAACGGTTTTATCCGCAATGCCGCGCTGGAGCTGGCACCGCTGAACGTGCGGGTCAATGGCGTGGAGCCCGGCATGATCGCCACTCCGGCGATGGGTAATCTGGGCGACACTTCGGTGACTGACAGCATCGCCAGTCGCGTGCCCCTGGGGCGCCTGGGTGTGGCGGCGGATATTGCCGGGGCCATGCTGTTCCTGGCCTCGGATCTGGCCAGCTACATCACCGGGCAGACCCTGGTGGTAGATGGTGGCTCGACCTTGCCGGAGGTCTGAAATGCGATTCGAATGTGGGAGGGGGCTTGCTCCCGATAGCGGTGGGTCAGTCAATACAAGGACTGACT